>DATJXG010000367.1:0-12292 GCA_035500455.1 Terriglobales bacterium
AAAGGTAGTTGATGGTCGTGGTGGTCGAGTTTTGCGTGAATGCCTTCTGTATCCGGCGCCCGAGCGGGTCGTACTTGAACGTGATTGAACCACTGGTGCCCGGAAGGGTCACGCTCGCCAGACGATTCTCATAGTCCCACGTGTAGTTTGTCGTTCCGGACGAGTCGGTTTTGCTCGTCGTATTGCCGTTGTAGTCGTAGATGTAGCTCGCATTCGGAGTTGAAGTCAGCTCGTTCGAAGTGTTGTTGACGTAGGGCGACACTCCCAGCGAACTCAGCCGGTTTCCCACCGGGTCGTAGGTGTAGCTCTCCGTGGCGTTCGCGCCTTGCGTCACCTGCGTAAGCTCGTAGAGATCGTCGTAGATGTGATGCGATGTGACTCCCGCGTGCTGATCCGTCTTAGATGCCCGGTTCCCAGCAGAATCGACGGTATAGCTAGATCCGTCAATAGTACTGCGCGGTTAGGATGTCGAATCGGGAAGAGGAAGATTGCGCGGGTGCAAAAGGTGTGGGACTACGTCCCGAGTCGTTTCTTATCGAAGCGAAGGCTTGCGCGGGTGAGACAGCGCAAGCGGTGGCAACCTGCGGTCGCGTTGAAAAAAAGTCAGGGAAGCAACGAGGCGGGGATCCAGCGCGAATATTCGCGCTGAAGACAAAAGCTTGGCGAGAGACTTGCGCGGGTGAGGCAGCGCAAACGGGAGCGACCTGCGGTCGCGTTCAAGGAGAGGCAACAGAGTAGGCAAGATTGCAAAGACTAAGCGCAGGAGTTGCGCGGGTGAGGCGGCGCAAGCGGTGGCGACCTGCGGTCGCGTCGAATCAGAAGCGAGGAGACTACGCTGCAAGCGTGAAGGCTTGCGCGGGTGGAGCAGCGCAAGCGGAAGCGACCTGCGGTCGCGCTTAAAGAGAGGCCAATAAGCAGGGTGGGCAAGGAGGCAGGGATAGAGCGTGAAGGCTTGCGCGGGTGGAGCAGCGCAAGAGGTACTCAACTGAATCGAGCATCAAGGACGGGGGGATCCCCGCAGTGCATCCGGGACGCGAAGAGCGCGCGCCCGTTGAAACAGCGCAAGCGGAAGCGACCTGCGGTCGCGTTCAGATGCGTCGGGGATGCAAAGCGTCCCACGCGGGAGGCGGACGGTAGTCGGTGCGAATTAATCGGTGGGAGGGGTGGCGCTGGCGAGGGCGAGGATTACGCCGGCGAAGAGGAGCGTATCGAAGAAGTAGTTGATCCCCACGATTTTGGCCTCAGTGCTGGGGTCGGCCAGGGCCACAAACAGAATCGGCCCGTAGATGAACACAACCAGGAGCAGAATCCAGGCGCCGAGACAGGCGGCGGCGAGGCGCGTCTTTTTGGCCAGCAGGATGGCCGCGCCGGCGAGGAGAAGAATTGCGCCGGTGAGGTAGTCGATGAGCAGGTGCGCGGGAATCCATTCGGGCAACATTTTCTGGAGCGGGACGCCGGGGACTCCCTGTGGGTGCAGGAAATGTTCAACGCCATAAAAAATGGCGGTGATGGCGATGACGAAGCGGCCCAGGGTTAGAAGCTTGTTTTTGGCTGGTCCCGACATCGCGCTTGCCGCAAGAAGCCAGGCGCCGGCGCCGAAGGCCGTTTCGCGGATGGCCAGGATCCAACCGAACCTGTCTTTGGGATTGGAGAGAGCGCCGGGGATGTCCATCATGGCCACAAAAGAAAACATGGCGATCCCGAAGAGCAGGCCGGACCAGCGCACCAGAATTTTTATGGCGATGCTTAGCGAGGCGGCCAGCAGGGCAAAGCCGAAAAAATAGGCCCAAAACAACGGCCAGGGCATGTACGAGGGCACCATGGTCGCAAGAGATTCTGCGGCCGCGAGGTGCAGAGCGCCGAAGACCGCCAGGGGAGCGGCGAAACACAAATTGCCCAAGGCTACGACTTTGTCGAGGCCGCGGGCGCGGGCGATGTCGTCTTTGGCAGCCCACAGGGCGATGAAGATAACCAGGATGCCGGCGCTGCACATCGAGACGACGGTCCGGGAGACCTCGAAGAGCATGGCGAGAATGGTTGTGTGCATGTGGATGGCAAGCATAAGGTAGCGTTGCTCGACTTGGCCCTACCCTGGGCTCGACTTGGCTCTACCTAGGCTTTACTTGGTCTCGACTGGGGACACGTTGTCCCGGTTAATACAGCATCAGACTGTACAACGAAGAGTACGTGAGCGCGTGGCAGAAAATTCGGAAATTGGAATGCGAAAATTGAAAATGCTAACCGCCCGCGAAGGATGGGGCACCCGGTCAACGACGGCATCGAAAAGGACAGGTTGTCCCTGCTAGATTTGAGCTCATGTTTGCGTTGCCAGAAGTATCACGAAATATCGGTACAGCAGTTTGAAATCGCCTGCCATACATCCTTCCATTGCCATCCCATACTCGCCTCCCGGTCTCGGAAGCGATTCAAAGTAAGCAATTCCAAGACCGTACCGCACAAAGAAGTAGTTTGCGAGGAGTCTCGAAATTCGTCCATTTCCATTTAGAAAGGGGTGGATTTGAATGAACCTCCCAACTGCCCAGGAAGCAAGTTCTAGTGTGGCCCGCACCCTATTTGCAAAGGTGGGCTTGGTCGCTATGAAGGCGTCAGTGACGACGATGTAAGAGTGAAGCGCGGCAGAGAAACCATCCATTTCGGAAGGAACAGCGCGATAGTCCGCGCCCTGATATCTTCCTATGAAGACGGGCGTCGCGAGGCATGGTCGTTCGGGATCCTCAGACCGGAAATTCCCAGCATAGTAACGAAGCGGGACACTACTCCTGAAAACGGTCAAATGCCAATCTTTTAGATTCCCATGATTGATTATGAAGGATTCTGCGCGTTTGAGGATGAACCTTGTGACATCCTTCATTCCTCGCGCAACATCGGGAAGCTGATCCGCCGATTCAGGCTGGGACCAATCAGGACACGCGGCCATTCGCCTACGATGTCTTGCGCTCTCTCACAATGCGCTCAACAACCATTAGACTCAAACGAGGGGTTTCAAGTGTAAGATTCTCTTGCTGATTGGAAAAAACAAATCTTGCGATTTCGATTGGCTCAATTTTTGGTCGATCGGCAAGAAGGCGTTTCTCCACGATGTCTGAAAGCAGAGATTCCTCATGGGCCTCGGTCCATTCTGAATCGAACCGATCTCGGAACATGCCTTCGAGTGGGCGGCTTGAGTCAGGCGCGGCCCTAGACACTGCAGCTTGCCAGCTGGGCAGAGTGACGATTTCCTTGTTTACGACGGCAATCCCGATAGAAACACTCACCGCAAGAGATGCGATACCCGCAGCAATCTTGAGAGAGACGCTCTTTTGTATGAGCGAGTACTTGCGAGGTCGGTTTAACTGCGATTTTGGCAGTTCCTCCACAACTTTCGCAGTGAAGCCTGCCTCTTCATTTAGATTCCAGATTCTCATGCCGCTCTCCGTATTTTGCGACTAGCCGCTGGGCAAAAGGCTCAGAGCTGTCAAGGAATGAGGCGAGTAACTCTGGAGCCAATATTACCCTGACAAGCGGCTCTAGGTCTATTTTCTCCCCCACACGTGGCTTGTAGTAAATATCCTTAGGAGAAATGTAGAAAAAATCAACCAAGCTCTCCCCCTCAGTCAACATCATTAGAGCCTGGTTGGCCTGAAACGTTTGGACTTTTGGTGATTCGAGTAAAGCATCCCAATGAGGGGGTGTCAGCTGCCGATCCTGCACATATTTCCGTAGAACGGGTCGAAATTCTGAGGTCGTTGCCCATAGCTGCCTGACGAACATGTAAGGATTAAAATATATCTCCAGTTTAGTTCTTAACCGATCTGTGGACGGCCGGTCCAACTTTCCAAACGTCAGCATTACTTGGGACTGGTCTTCCAAAACGAAAACGTAGTCCGAGACATAAAAATGAATCGGAACCGGCGCCCTAGCATAATCCACGTTAAATTCGAGACCCGCCGGATTCTGTGACGATCCCAGGACGCGATACTTTATAGCTCCGCTAGAAATCCATTGGTCACTTCTTGCTAATTTAGCCACGCACGAGCCCCCATCTAACTCTATCCATTCACGCGGGCGCGAACAAGGCTAATCACCTGCTGATTTGCTTTGGCCTTGAACTGCGCGCCTTTTCCATATCCGGTCGCACACGCATTGGTCGCGATCATTCCTTGAGTTTGGCGCGGACCTCGTTGAGCGACGCATCTTCGGGTAAACCGAGACGTTTCTTAAGCGTGCGCAACTTCATGTCCGACCTATATTCGTCAGCAAAATTGTCGCCGTATATTTTTCGGAGAGACTCTATCTTAGTGTTGTTCTTCTTCCGTTCCTCACGACCGCTAATGTCTCGGTGTCTGCCAAGCGGACACATTTCTGATCACCTCATCCGCGTTGTAAACGATGCTAGCGGATTTTGTCAATTAGTTACTTAAGGGCTTATCTCGGAAAGCGCCAACGAGATCTGCCAAAGCCGCGTCACTCATGAGTCTCCGGTCTGGGCCGCGCAGGCAGCCGATTGTATCCTGAAAAAGTGATATCGTATCGGGCCGGTGGCCGTCGAATGTTGCTGCTGCGCGACACGACGGAACAACGCCTCACCTCTTCCCGAAACACGGTGCGGGACGCAAACGGCGCGGAAGAGGTGAGCTACATAAATCAAAGGATGGCGATGAAAATTTCGAGGCGCATTTCGAGGTTTGCGGCGGGAGTTGCGGTGGCGGGCGCGATGGCGGTGGCAGTGATGATGGCGGGCACGACTGCGCGGGGACAATCAAATCCAGGGGCGAGCGCAAAAGATAACGAAGCGCGGGGGAATGACATGCCGGCGCAGTGGAAGGCGCCGCAGACGGGGTTCGATTACGAGAAGCGCGTGGCGATGGTGCCGATGCGCGACGGGGTGAAGCTGTACACGGTGATCGTGGTGCCGAAAGGCGCGACGCACGCGCCGATCCTGCTGACGCGGACGCCGTATAACGCGGCGGAACGAACGCAGCGCGCGCCGAACGCGGATTCGCCGCACATGGTGGACGAGCTGCCGCAGGGCGACGAGGTGTTCGTGAAGGCGGGGTACATCCGCGTGTTTCAGGACGTGCGCGGAAAGTACGGTTCGGAAGGAAATTACATGATGGTGCCGCCGCCGGTGGGCCCGTTGAATACGACGGGGACGGACGACACGACGGATGGGTACGACACGATTGACTGGCTGGTGAAGAATGTGCCGGAGTCAAATGGCAAGGTGGGGATGCTTGGGTCGTCGTATGAAGGATTCACGGTGGTGATGGCGCTGATTCATCCGCATGCGGCGCTGAAGGTGGCGGCGCCGGAAAGTCCGATGGTGGACGGGTGGATGGGCGACGACTGGTTTCACTACGGGGCGTTCCGGCAAAATAATCTGGATTACTTCACGGAGCAGACCACGGTGCGCGGACAGGGCAAACCGATTCCGCGCGAGAGCCGCGACGACTACACGAATCATCTGGCGATCGGGTCGGCGGGAGATTTCGCGCGGTATGGGGGATGCGAGCAGCTGCCGTTCTGGAAGCTGGTGGAGGAGCATCCGGCGTACGACGCGTTCTGGCAAGGGCAGGCGCTGGACAAAATCATGGCCAAGACGGCGCTGACGGTGCCGGTGATGTGGGAGCAGGGGCTGTGGGACCAGGAAGACATGTGGGGCGGGATCCATTCGTGGGCGGCGATGGAGCCGCAGGACAAGTCGAACGACAAGAATTTTCTGGTGATGGGGCCGTGGCGGCACAGCGGCGCGAACTATGCGGGATATTCGCTGGGGCCGCTGCTGTTTGACGGGGACACGGCAAGGCAGTGGCGGCGGGATGTACTGCTGCCTTTCTTCAACCAGTATCTGGTGGACGGCGCGCCGAAAGCGGATACGCCGCCCGTTCTTATTTACAACACGGGCGAAAATCACTGGGACCGGTTGAAAAATTGGCCGCTGAGCTGCGCGGACGGGTGCGCAAATAAATCGCGGCCGATTTACTTGAGGGCGGGCGGGGAATTGGGGTTCGATGCGCCGGACGTGGGGGGCACGCAGGGGCCGGGAGTGGCCGGACATGAGTACGACGAATATGTTTCCGACCCGGCGAATCCGGTGCCTTACCGGCCGCGACCGGTGGTGCCGGACGACGGGGAAGGCTGGCGGACGTGGCTGGTGCAGGACCAGCGGTTTGTGGATGGGCGCACGGATGTGCTGACGTACGAGACGCCGGTGCTGACGGCGCCGGTGCGAGTGGGCGGCGCGCCGGAGGTGAATCTGTGGGCGTCGACGAGCGGGAGCGACAGCGATTGGGTGGTGAAGCTGATTGACGTGTATCCGGGGACGACGGCGTCGCAGCCGGTGATAGGCGGATACGAGCTGGCTGTGTCGCTGGATATTTTTCGCGGGCGGTATCGCAGGAGCTTCGAGCATGCGGAGGCGATCGCGCCGAACGAGCCGCTGCTGTACAAATTTGCGCTGCCGACGGTGAACCACGTGTTTTTGCCGGGGCACCGGATCATGGTGCAGGTGCAGTCGAGTTTGTTTCCGCTGTACGACCGCAACCCGCAGAAATTCGTGCCGAATATTTTCGACGCGAAGACGGGGGATTATCAGAAGGCGACCGAACGGGTGTGGCATGCGACGGGGAAGGCGAGCTTTATTAATTTGCCGGTAGTGCCATAGCGAGTATGGTGGCGACGTACCGTAGCGACGTACCGTAGACACGTGCGGTAACGCGATTTAGCAGGACAAGCTGAAGCCTGTCCTACTGAAGGCGAGCATGATGCAAGGGGCGGGAGTTTCGCGGGGATCGAACTGGGCGACGGCGATTGCGTCGCTCGCGGTGGGGTCGGCGTTTCTGGGGCTGTGGTTCTGGCTGCTGCCGGGGTGGCTGGGATTTCGCGGCTACCGGAATTTTTCTGAAATCGGCGCGGCAGGCTGGCGATTGATTTTTGTGGCGCCGGCGGTGCTGGGGTTCGGGGTGGCGATTAAATGCATCTGGGATTTTGGTTGGACGGGGCACGGAACGCCGGCCATCATGGCCCCGCCGCAGAGGCTGGTGGTGGTGGGGTTTTACCGTTATGTGCGGAACCCGATGTACACGGGATTTTTCACCGGGTGGTTCAGTTTGTGGGCAGTGTACGGCGCGGCGAATCGGGGCTCGTTAATCGTGGCGATTGTGGCGGTGGCAGGCGTGGCGATTTTTGTGCGGCTGTACGAGGAGCCGACGCTGCGCGCGAAGTTCGGCGCGGATTACGAGGAGTATTGCAGGAATGTGCCGCGGTGGATTCCGCGGCTGAGAGCGTGGAAGCAGTGAAGATTTCGGTTTTCGCTGCGGGTTAGAAGGCACGGCCCCGCAAAATCGTCCGGGATCTTCGACGTGCCGTGCCACTACTGAAGGTCTGATTTTTGTCTTGCGCTGCTAGCGGCGGCGACCGCCGCCCCCGCCGGAAGCTCCGCCGCTCCCGCCACCGAAGCGACCGCCGCCTCCGCTACCGCCTCCGAATCTGCCACCCCCGCCGCTGCGATTTTGCTGATCGAGTTGATTGCCGCGGTTGCGCGACTGGGCGTCGTTATTGAGCTGATTGCCGAGGTTTGAGTTGCCGGAGTTGCCGGGGGCGGCTTGGCCGGCTTGTCCCTGGCGATTGCGGGCTTCGGGAGTTTGCTGGGTCTGATTGAGGTTGCCGTTATTGGCGCCGCTCGCGCGAGAATTGGCGCCGGGTTGATTTTGCGCGGAGCCGCCCTGGTTCTTATTGGTGGCGCCACTGAGATTTTGATTATTGTTGCCGCTGTTTTTGTCGGTGGCACCGCTGAGATTCTGATTGTTGCTGTTCTTGGCTGAGTTCTTGGTCTGGTTCAAGCCAGTGGAAGGATCGACGGGCTGCCAGCCGCCGTTGTCCCATTTTTCCCAGTTGCCGCTGGAGTCTTTCTTGTACACGTTGCCGTCGGCGCCAGCATAGACGTTGTTGTTGTTGGCGTCTTTGGCGACGAAGCCGCTGTTGCCGTTCTTGCCGGTGGCGGCGGCGCCGGCGCTGCCTTTGGAAGTTTGGAAACCGGCGACGGTGCCGTTGGCGTTGGAGTAGTGGCCGGCCTGGGCCCAGTTGTTGCCGTTCTGCACGACGGTGCTGCCCCACTGCGCGTATTGATTGTGACCCTGCGAAGTGGCGGCGTAGGTGCCGGTCCAGGGATTATAGGCCTGCGCGTAGGTGTGGCCGCCGTAGGCGTTTTGATAAGTAACGGCGCGGCCGTAGGTTCCGGTGGTCGGGTTGTACCAAGCGGCAGTGCCGGCGGAGGCGTAGGGACCGTAGACGGCGTGCGCCACGCCGTACGTTCCCGTGTAAGGACTGTAAAAAGTAGCGACGCCGTAGGTGTAGGGGTAAGGGTAGTAGATCGGATAGCGCGGACCGTAATAGATGTAAGGCGGGTAGTAGTAGCCGGTGCCGTAGACGACGCAGGCGCCGACGGCCATGCCCAACACGAATACGCCGAGGTAGCCGCTGGTGTAACTGGTCTGCACGGTGGTGGGGGTGGGGTTGGTGACGTAGACGTAAGTGACGTTGTAAACGGGGGAGGACGGCGGAATCGTGTAGATGACCTGGGGGACGACGTCCGCGGTCTTCCACGGGCCGGCGGGGCTGGTGGAGACAAACCAGATTGCGTTGTAGCAGAGATAGTAGGTGGTGCCGATGCGGATGACGCGTTGCTGGGTGTTCACGGCGTAGTACATGGTGGTGCCTTCGATGACCACGAACTGCGGCTCGCCGGTGTAGACGACTTTGACGCTGGCTTCGGCGGCGGCGCGGTTCACGACGGCTGTGGTAGGAACCTGGGCGAGGAGCACAGCGTCACTCGCTTGCTGCGTTCCGGGAACGGAGACAAGAGCGTTGGAGTAGGGCTTGCCGGGAGAGATGCGCGCGAAGTCGGCTGGCAAATCGTTTCCGGCATAGATCCAGGGCGCGTCGATATTACCGGCGCGGAACCAGCGGCCGGAGAGCAGAGCGTAAACCTGATTATCGGGCTTGTGGAGGAAGACGCTGTTCTCGGTATTCGTGGCGTAGGAGAGGCTGGAGCCGGAGATGGGCGACCAGACAGGCGCTCCACGAAATACGATCAGCTCGGAAGGTTTCTCGGTGAAGAAAACTTTGGGAGCGGAGGCACCCGCGGGAGGCGGCACAACTTTTTTCACACCGTCCCAGTTCTGGTCGGGTGGAAGCTTCGAGAGATCGGCGGGAAGCTTGGCGGTTTGAGTCCAAGGGCCGGAAAGCTCTTTGGATTTCAGCCATGCCTTGCCGCTGAGCAGGTAGTAATCGCTCTTATCGTAGAAGAGATCCCAGTTCGTGTTGACCACATACTGGAGTTCGAGGCCCTGAATGGGGGCAAGGATGGGTTTGCCTTCGACCATCAGTACGATGGCCGGGCGGGTGCTGACAAAGATCGAGGGAACCTGGGTGTTGAGAGGAGCCGCAGCGGTGGGCGCGTTGACTTTTTCGAGGCTGGCGATCATGTGGTTCAGGGAGGTGTTGAAGGTGAAGGTGGGATAGACGTGGCTGATTTTCTCCTGCACCTGGGCTTCGCGAGCAGGATCGAGGGAGGGGAAGCGCGAGCTGATCACGTGGATGTCGCTGACGAAGACGGAGCGGGAGGCGACGTCAGCTTGTGTTTCGGCGCTCCAGGAAATCACACCGAGAAACTGCTTTCCGTCGGGGGGCGTGATAGCGACGGCGGTATCGGCGACCAAGGTGCGGTATTTCTCCCAGGACTTCAGCTGCGGTTGGTAAACGATGATATGCGTACCATTCTTTTCGAATGTTTTCGGCCAGGCGGTGTCCAGGGATGTGGAGGTGTCCGCGGGAGGAGCGGCGTGGACGACGTTGACGCCCGGAAGCGGCGCGAAGGGAATCGTTCCGATCAAAAGGCAGACCGCAGTGACAAAGACCAGAGCCGCTTTCATGATTCGCATTTCATGTCCTCGCTAATTGAAAATTCCTACCGTTTTGTGGCACGGGACAGACCGGTGCAACGCGCGTTGCTATGTTGTTTGCATTTGGGATTAAGCGGCGGCATTTTACAACAGAGCGGAGACATTCGCAGAGAAAAGAGCCGAGATGCATTGGAAGGCAGCCCTCAACGGACGTCGGAAACGTCAAAAGTTACTCGTGGAGCGGAGTGTAGTAGCGCTGGCCGGCGCAGGAGCGGCAGAGAATGCGCCCGTTTACTGATACTTCGCGCTTGAAGTTGATGCCTTCGCCGCATTCGTCGCAGACGACACGAGGGCCTTTGAAGCCGGGCAAATCTTCGGGATGGATTTCGACGCGCACCCATTGCCTGTCGAAGAGTTCATCGTCAGGGATCACGCGGTAGGCTTGCTGCTGGCCTTTTTCTTTCTCGAGCGCGGGGAACATTTCATTGGCGCGGCGCTTGGAGTCTTCGCGGGCGACGATGCGGATGGCGCGGCCGGTCTGCAAATCAACGAAGGTGGCCGCGACTTTGCCCCAGTCGAAGAATTTCAGGGCGCGCTTGCCGAGGCGGCAGTTGGCGACGAGGGCGACGGCGTCGGTCATGCAGCGATCGATTTCAACGTAGGTGACGATGCGTTTGCGATCGCGAATCGGGTCGTCGATGCCAAGTTCGCGGAGGCCGAGCATGGCGAGGCGGACGCCGAGGACTTGGCCGGCGCAGATGTGGCCGTGGGCGACAGTGGCGTCTTCGAGGTATTGGTCGAGGGTCTTCATTCTTGGCGCGGATTGATTATAGGACGGAATTGGGGTGGGTGCCGAAAGTCGCGGGTTGCGAGCGGTTGCTGGAGGCCGCGGTTGAGATCCTTCAGTTCGGGCATCCTGGCTGGATGCCTTCAGGATGACGGCAAGAAGCTAGCGGCGCGAGGGACAGCAAGAATGCGAATTTTCGCTCGGATGACGCGTTGGGTGAAATAGCGTTAGCTGACGGCGGCCTGGGCCGTGTTCGCCGGCACCGAATCAGCGGCACGGCGGCGGTGAATCAGGAATGCACCGATGGTGACGGCGAGAGCGAGAGCAAGCAGCGAACCGTCGCGAAGAAGGGTCAAGGGGCCGAGGCGCTCGCCGGGACCGAAGCAGCCACAGTTGATTTCAAGGCCAAGGAAGTAAGAACGCACCATAACGCCGAAGAAAACGGCGAGAAGGGCCGAGGTCAAAAGTCCTGCATAGCGCAGCGCGATACCGCTGAGGAGCCACAGACCGATGAAAAGCTCGAAGGGAGGAAGGAAATGTGCGGCCGGGCTGACGAGCGAGGGTGGAAGCAGTTGGTAGGAGTCGACCTGCATAGCGAACATGGAGAGCGAAACCCGCATCGAACCCATCGACCAGGGAACCGGAGCCTGAGGCTTGAGTTTGGCGTAGGCGGCAACAAGAAAGATACCCGCGAGCGCAAGGCGGCCGAGAAGCAGGAGGATTTTGCCAATCGATCGCGAATTCGTCATTTTCAGTCGAGCCCCAACTGCTACTGGGCCATCAGCGAATCAAGATACTGCTTCATGATGGGCCAGGTAAAGATGCCGGACATGGGCGGGTAGCGCTGGCCCTTGTATGTGATGACGATGGTCGGAGTCGAGTTGACCGGGACCTGTTTGCCGAGGGCTACATCCTGCTGAATGAAGGGATCGAGGTCGCAGCTGTGAGCGGTCTGCGCGGCAGCTGTGCTGCCGGAAGTTTGGGTGAGGCAGCCGGAAACGATTTTTTGCACACGCTTGAAATCCGCCGGACCAAGGGCGGCGGAGATGTACTGTTCCATGCTTCCGTCTTTCGTCCATTTGTCCTGATTGTCGAAGAGAGCGGCGTCAACGGTTTCAAATCTTCCAATGCGAGCGGCGGCGTTGGCCCAGCGAGCCGCGTCCATTGAATAGGGATGCATGGGCAGAGGAAAATCGCGGTGAACCAGGTAGACCTTCCCGGAGGCGACATAGTCAGTGATCATGTAGCGCAGGGTGTTTTCGAAGAAGGCGCGGCAAGCGGGACACTGGTAGTCACTGAACACTTCCATGGTGATCGGGGCGGACTTTACGCCGAAGGTTTTCATGGGCGCTGGAAGCGCCTGAGCCGCGACGGGCTTGGAGTGCTGTTTGGAACTAACGGTCTTGGTCTGAGCGTGGTTACTGGTTTGAGCAAAGCCGGCGGGGACCAGTGCGAGAGCCAGCATCGCGCTTGCGCCGAGAAGGATGAAGCGGCGCGGAAGAGATCGGAGATTCAACGGTACCTCCCAAATAGTTAGATGCGATTGGACGAAAGAAACGCCATTGTAGCGTGAATCGAAGGAGGTTTGAACGGCAGGTTGAAG
>DATJXG010000368.1:0-7516 GCA_035500455.1 Terriglobales bacterium
GCGGTGCGCGCTTCCACCGCCCGGATGAAACACTCGGTCGCCAGCAGGGCAACATCGCTTTTAAAACTCTGGTCCAGGGGCGCAGTGCGGGTGGCGCTGAGCAGCGGCTTCAGGCGGGCGTTCTGCTCAGGATATTTCAGCTCCAGCGGATCCACCAGGTAGTGCAGGTAAGTGTGGCGGATCTCCGCGGTTTTGAGCGAGGGGGTCGCTCCCGGCGAAATCACCACGTAATAATCGGTGCCGTAGTCGCGCGCGTTGGTCTGGCTCGGTGCGCCGAGGGGATCGAAGAGCACGGTGAACGTCCGGCCCAGGTACGATGCCGACGGCAGCTTGAGGTAAATCTCGGTGTCAAACATCATCTTCGAGAGCGGCTGGTGATAAGACTCGGAGAGAGCCTCATACGCATCGTGGTGGCGCTCCCAGACACCCTCCAGCCCGGCCATGGCGTAGAACTTCTGCAGCAATGGAACCATGCCCACGAGCGGCGCCGCGTCCGGGGGTACGTCGGCCTCTTTCACCTTGAGGGTCAACTCCGGGGGCTGGTTAAGAAACAGCGCCAGAGAAACATATTGCGCCAGGGTGCGGGCGGGATCGGGCTGGACGTGGGCGTTGTAGAAATCGCACAGCGCCTGAACCGATTCCGCCGAATCCGGCGCCGCTTCCAGAGCCTTTTTGACCTCGGAGCGGATCTGCTGTCGCAGCGGATGCGACACGTCCAACTCAACGTCGAACCCGCACTGATTAATGGCGGCAAGGACGGTGAACAACGATTCGTTGGTCTCCAGCGCCACCTGCGGTCTCTCTTCCGCCGGTGCTGGAGCTTTTTGCGGCACCGGGGCCGGAGGCTTTTGCTGTGCCGGTTCCGCCTGCTGCGACAGCGACACCTGGGCCAACAACCCAAGCAGGGTTACAAACACAACGCTTCGGAACTTCAGTTTCAGGGATCCTCCTGGAGACTGGCAGGACGTGGGCTACCGACAAGTTTAAGGGGTTCGGCGTGAAGGGTCAATTGCAGCTCGGGGGTGGTATATACAGACGGCAAAATGCTCCCTCCCCCTCCAACGGTGACGCCGAGGGCCGGGGCGGACTAGCGAGCCAGCAGAAAAGCTCGAACATCGCCCTGTAGAGCCGACCAAAAGTCGATCGGATTTGTAACTGGCTCTCAAAGACCCCAGGTGCGAACTTTGCGCGCCATCTCCCAAACCATGTTGTCGAGCGCGATGTTAATAGCGTCTATCGGCTGACGTCGGGTATTGGTCAAAGCCGCCCAGCAAAAACCGCTCGAAGTGCGCACCATGATCGCGGTGGTGCCCGGCAGGCTTCCGTTATGCCACCAGTTTCCCAGCTTGTTCACGGACCATCCTCGGGCATAGTGTTCGTTGACGCTGCAAGGAGTAGTCATTTTCTTGATAGTGTCGAGCTTGAGGATATTGGCAGTGGTTTTGAAACCATCCACGCGGGTAGCGAAAAGAACGAGATCTTCCGGAGTTGCCAGCCAGCCTCCATGTGAATCCATGCGCTTTACATTCATGCCGTAGGGATCTTCGCCATTCTGCCCGTAGTAGGTGACCTCGCTGGCCTCGCGCTGTTGGAGGGTACTCCCCGCGATTCGCATGTCAGCAATACCGCAGCGGGTCAGAATGGCTCTTTTCATGTAATCGTCATAGCTCTGGCCTGACCCGGCTTCAATCACTCTGCCAAGCAAACAATAGCCGAAGTTGGAATATGCCCAACGGGTTCCGGGAGGGTGTTGCAGAGATCTTTTGTCAACGATCATCGAAATCAGGCTCGCCTGATCCATCGACGGCTTGAGGAACATGGGATCGAGTGCTCCGTTGTCCCAGCCGCCGCACGTATGTGTCAACAAATGATCGACGGTGATATCTTCCACATATTTGTTGTAGGGCGGCGTGCCGTATTTTTCACCGAGAATCCCTTCCTTACCAAACACCTTATCCTCAAGACGGATTTTGCCTTGTTCCACTAAAGTAAAAGCAGCAACAGCGGTTAATGGCTTGGTGACGCTGGCAATACGGAAGAGATTCGAAATCGAGGCCCGCTCGCCGGTCTCCCGATTCGACACACCAAATGCCGCGCGATACACCGTACGGCCGTGGCGTGTAATGGCAATTGAAAGTGCCGGCACGTCAAACGTTTGCATGAAGCTCGTAGCGACGCCAGCCATCTCATCGCGCTCAACCTTGGTGACTTCGTAGTCTCCTGATCCGGGCAATGCAAAACACGAATTGCGGCCCACAGCCGTGGCGGCAAATACAGCGGTACCCGCTGCGCAGCGAATGGCGCTACGGCGTGTCATGAGCAGCATTGGTTTTTCTCCCGCACCGATATTACGTCTCAAGCGGGGCGCTGCAGTATGGGTTTTCCCGCTAGCCCCGGCAGCGGCAAGGTGGCCGAGAGCAAAGTCCCGTGACCTGGGTCGGATGCGATGTCGAGTTTGCCTCCGAGTTCCCGGACGCGTTCCCTCATGCCCTGCAAACCGACTCCAGCAATCGCGGCGATCCCGGCGGGCTTGAGCAACTCGGGCGGCATGCCTCTGCCTTGATCTCGAACCTCCAGGCGCAACTGGTTCCCCGTGTTTTCAACCCGCACCAGCGCCGTTTGGCTGCCGGAATGCCGGTGAACATTCGTGAGCGACTCCTGCACAATGCGAAAAATGGAGGTTTCGTGATCCCGCGGCAAACGCCCCAGTCCGGGAGCGATTTCCAGCCGAATCGCGATTTTGCTGCGCCGGGCGAAGCCATCGACATAAGAACGCAATGCGGACTCCAAGCCGATTTCATCCAGCAGCGGCGGATGGAGCAAATGAGAAATCGTGCGGACTTCCTGGCTGATCTGCCCCAGCAGATCCGCCGTCGTCTCGACGGCGCTCGCCGTGGCGGGCGCGAACGTTCGCTCCTGTTCCTGGACAATGGAGACCTGCAGCATCGCGGCCACAACTAATTGTCCAACGCTGTCGTGCAGGTTGCGGGCGATGCGCCTGCGCTCCTCATCCTGCAGGGTCATAAGGCGTCCCGAAAGGCTGCGAACGGTTTCGGATTGTCTCATCAGCTCCGCGTTGGTCGCCTCAAGTTCATCAGCGCGCTGGCGGTCCCGCCGATGAGACGCGTCCAGAACAAAAACCAGCCCGCCGGTCAGGAGCGCCAGCAGAATCTCATCGATGTAGGTGGTTTCAGCGTGGAGTCCAATACGGGCGAGCCAAAAGTCAACCACGTAGCTCGCCAGGGCGATTAAGCACGCGGCGGCCGCAGCTATCACACAGGTTCGAAGGGAGATGGAGGGCGCGCGCGTTTGCCAGCTACTCATTACAAAACAGCCAGTTGTTATCAGCGCCCCAGATTGTCTGAATTCTCCCACAGCCACAGGGTGCGGGCAAGTTTTCAAATGTAACGGTTGTGGCTGAGTTTCGAGGTTTTTCCACAGACGCAGCGGTGGACGCCGCGGAAATAGGGGACGCCTAGCCAAAGACCAAGGGCTATCAGTTACTTATCCCCGGACACTGATCCGCGAAAACGCCAGCACCGCCCGGCCCGGCGTGGGCCTGCCCATGGAAGTGGCGGGACGGAAGCGCGCGAACACCATCATGTCCAGCATCATGTTCTTGACTTGCGGCATGACCTGCTTATTGTCGTCCGAGTTGGAAATGATGCGGTAATCCTGCACCCGGCCGTCCGAGCCAACGTAGGCTTCGATCACCAGCGAGTCGTCGTGAATCGAGTCCAGCGGGCTGAGCGCGGTCTGCTGCAGCTGCGGAGCAGTGGTCAGCATCAGCGGAACGTCGGAGTTATCGGCCTGCAGGGGTTGGACCAGGGTTCCGATGAGCACCCCGAAAATCAAAACCGCGGTCACCAGCCCGGCTGTGGCCGGAACCATAAAGGCGCTGAGCGCATTCTGCAGGCGCAGCGTCACGCCTTCCAGTAGCGGCCGCCGCGAGCGCGCGATCTCGCGCGATACCGCCACCCGCAACTTCAACCCCAGGTCCGGCGGAGCTTTCCGCCGGCCGGTTTGGGCCAGCAACTGCTGGGTCTGGCTCAACGCCATGTAGCGCCGGGTGCAACTTACGCATTCCTTTAAATGCTGGCTCAGGGCCTGCATTTCAGCGCCGGTGACTGCCCCATCCAGGTAGGGTGAGAGCAACGACTTCACAAGGCTGCAGTTCACGAGGTCACCTCGACTCTGCTGAGCGCCGGAGCGTTCAGTCCTAACTCCGGGCCGACTTCGCGCACGTAGGCGGCCAGCCGCTGCCGCAACGCTTCCCTTCCGCGCGTGAGCCGCGATTTCACCGTTCCCAGAGTGACGTTCATGATTTCTGCGATCTCTTCGTATGACATTTCTTCCAGATCCCGCAGCGCTACCGCGGTGCGATACGGCTCCGGCAGCTTCCTCAACTCTTCTTCCACTCGCGCCCGCACTTCTTCGTGGGCCACGCTCTCGAAAGGCGACTCATCTGCATCCACCAGCGTGTCCTTGATAGCCAGGCCGGACTCTTCGCCTCCGCTGGTCATCGCCTCCATCGAGGTTTCCTGCGCCTTGTGGCGAAACCACCAGCGCCGCCGGTTGGAGGCCTCGTGGATGGCGATGCGGTAAATCCAGGTCTTCAGGCTGGATTCCCCGTGAAAGTGTTTCATCCCGCGGAACACCTTGAGAAAGACCTCCTGGGTGGTATCGGCAGCGTCCGACGGATCGGTGACGATGCGATACACCAGGCTGTAAACCGGCTGATGAAATTCTCCAATCAGCCAGGCATAAGCTTCTTCGGATCCCGCTTTCAGCTCCGCGACGATCGCGGCTTCCTGCGTCCGAATCCCGATTGCGCTTGCAAGATCACCCAAGGTGGCCGTCCCCGCCATAACCCGCATGGCGTCACCCCCACATTATAGGTCCTTCGAGTCAAGCCGTTTAGCCCGAAAGTTCCACCATCCCCGGATCCTTGCCAGGAATCGCCTATGCCAGCAATAGACCCCGGCATCTCCGAATAGGTTCCAGAATTAAGAACAATATTTTCAAGCGCTTACACCACGGTAACCCAAAAGCAAGCGGCCCTCCCGCTCGCGTAGGGATGGGGCTTGCCACGTCCAGCGAGCGAAGCGAGCCCCACGCCAACAAAACTGGAGGAATTCCGGAAGCCAGTCTTGCGGAGGGCAATCTGTTTCCCGGCAGTAGAACAAATAAAAGGGATTTCGTCCGGCGCGCTCCCCGGCTCGATTACATGCTTCGACAACATTCTTCGACAAACATGCTTCGACAACCCGCAAAGGTCGCCGGCAACGCAAAAATCCGCCGGCCCCCAGTATCAGAATCAGCGTAAGATTCCGACCGAACACACCTATGACAGGCAAGAACATCGTCTTGACAATCATCGTCGCCGGGGCCGCGGCCTACGCCGGTTGGCAATTTGTCCCGCCCCGGTGGACTCCGCTCAACTTTATCGGGTTATTTTTGGCGGCGGTTGGGTTCCTGTTGTGGACGACGGCTCGATTTCAACTCGGCGTTTCGTTCGCGGTTACCGCACAGGCACGGCACCTGGTCACGCGCGGAATCTATTCCAGGATCCGCAATCCTATCTACGTTTTCGGTTCGTTGTTTGTCGCAGGCTTCATCCTGATGTTGGGACGGCCCATGTGGCTGCTGATTTTCGCGATCATCATTCCACTGCAGATCTGGCGGGCAGGAAACGAAGCAAAAGTTCTCGAAGAAAAATTCGGAGAAGAATACCGCGCGTATCGGGCCAACACGTGGTTTTAACGGTCTTGGGCAAGCCCGCGCCGCTGCGCTTTGAAATCATCCAGGCCATTCTGGCTTTGCGCCCTTTGCGGTTGGAATCCTTTACCGCAAAGATCGCAAAGGACGCAAAGGAAAACCGACTACCCGCAAACGTCTGGTTGTAAGCTGCTGGATATCATGTTTCACTCTCGCTCGAATGACGAACTTGCGAATCCAACTCGCCTGAGTTGGAGATGCCAGTTTGCTCTGGCCTGCATTTACCTCGCAGGCGCGCTCTACTTACTTCCGCAGTCGCTGCACGCGCAACGGGAGAAGATCGTCTGGAGCGGCCAGGAAAAACCGATCGTGCAGCAGATTCACGGTCTGCGCAGCCTGCCGGACGAAATCCGCGCCCGCACCACCAAAGACCTGGCGCTGCAGATTCGCCAGCTGCCCGCAACTCCCAACCAGTTGCGGCTCGCCAACGCTCTGGCCGATCTTTCAACCGAAGGGGATTTCGGCCATGACACCTTGCAGGAGGTAGCCACCACGCTGGCTGACGCGCTGCAAAAGCAGCCCGCGCCCGATGAACATGGCCGGCCGGCTGCGCCTTATCTCGAGCTGGCGCAATTAGTCCGCTACGAACACGTGCAAACCTCGCTCGAGGCGCCGCAACTCGCAGCCGCCATGGCCAAGCTGAAGGCCGACGATGAGAAGCGTCAGCAAGCCGACTTCAGCCTCAAAGATCTGCAGGGAAAAGAGTGGACGCTAAAGAGCCTGCGCGGAAAGGTCGTGCTGGTGAATTTCTGGGCCACCTGGTGCCCGCCGTGCCGCAAGGAAATGCCCGACCTCGATGCGCTCTACCGCCGCTTTCAAAATGACGGCTTCGTGGTTCTGGCGATTTCCGACGAGGACGAGCCAAAGGTAAAACAGTTTCTGGCGGCGCGAGACATTACCTACCCGATCCTGCTCGATCCCGGCCGGAAAGTGAATGAGTTGTTTCAGGTCGATGGAATTCCCAAGAGTTTCGTATACGACCGCGAGGGCAAGCTGGTGACGGAATCGATCGACATGCGAACCCAAAGGCAGTTCCTGGAAATGCTGGAGCAGGCCGGACTGAAATAAACTCTGGCTAGTGCGCTGTCCCTTAAGCTCAGGAGGCGAGTTAAGGTACCATGTTGCCTGTGGACAGCATTCAAACCCTAGCCCCCAGCATCGACGATTACCTTCGCAAGCGGCTGATGCCGGTCGAGGGCGCGATCCCTCAACTGGAGGGCATCGATATGTACGGCAACTCTATCCCCGCGGAAAGCGTGGGCGGAGATGTCTTCGAGTACATCAATTTTCAGCAGCGCTATGACATCGATGCCCGCATCGCCCGGGCCGAAGAGCTGTCCCGGGAATATCTGGTGCCGCTCGCCGGAGCCACCGATGCGCGCAATGAAGTGGATGTGCACGTTCAGTGGATGCGTTCCAAGCCGGCATACACGGAAACCGACATCATCAACTACCGCAAAGCCAAAAGCTCCGAGCAGGCGAGGGTCGCCGAAAACCTGCACGAACTCTACACCACCGCCGGGGTGCTGCTGGTGGATGCCCAGGGCCACGGCATCGTGGCGGCGAAGATCGCCTCCTCAGTGCACGACACCTTCCACGCCTTCATGCTCTCCGAACTCGACCGCAACGGCAGCGTCACCACCGACCTGTTCGAAAAGCTCAACGTCAGGCTGGCCCAGTCAGTGACCGCGCGCAACGCTCTGGGGCGCAGCCGCGAAGGCAACGCCCGCGAGATCGC
>DATJXG010000369.1:0-4846 GCA_035500455.1 Terriglobales bacterium
CGCGCATAATCTCGAGTACCTGTTCGAGGTACTCGATGGCGCGGCGGTACTCGCCGAGGCTGTCGTAGGCATTGCCCAGGTTGCCGAGCGAGTTGCCTTCGCCCTGCCGGTCGCCGATCTCGCGGGCAATCGCCAAGTGCCGCTCGTGATACTCGATGGCGCGGCGGTACTCGCCCAGGCTGTAGTAGGCAAGGCCCAGGTTGCCGAGGTGGGCTCCCTCCCCACCCTTATCCGCAATTCGGCGAGCGGCCTGGAGTCCAGCTTCCATCCACACAATCTGGTCGCGCGAGTGCTGGCGAAGCAACACGCAGTTAATGCCGGCATAGGCGTAGCGGCTGCAGAGCCGCGCGGCCTCATCGTCCTCGCCGGCGTGCGCGGCAGCCCACGCCTGCCCGGCCTGGATGTTTCCCCACTCGAGATCGAACAACGCCAGGCCCGGCTTGATCGAATCTCCGCCTTTCTTGTAAAGGCCGTTTGCTTGCGCCAGCACGTCCACGTAGTGCTTTGCCTGCCGCCGCGCGGTCTCGTTCTCCTCGCCTGCCTCTTGCAGGCGGGCGCGGGCAAAGTCGCGCATCAGGTCATGCAGCCGGTACCGCCTGGCGGTTTCGTTAAATTCCAGCATGGAGTACTTCAGCAACTCGCCGAGCGCGTCGTCGGCCGCCATTAGCACCTCGTCCGGCGTGCCGCTCTCCGGCGCTTCATTCTCCAGCCTGTCATTCTGAGGAGGTTGCGCCGGCGACCGACGAAGAATCTCAGTATTGGTCTGACCGGAAATGCTGAGATCCTCCGCTCCGCTCTCTCGAAAAACGCCCTTCGCCGTCATTCCCGCGAAGGCGGGAATCCAGCGCTTCCACAGCGCAGCGGCGGCGCGGGCGTCAAACGTGTCCGGGAATATCCCTAGCATCCTCCAGCGTTTCTGCGCTTCAGGCGAAAGCAGGCCGTAGCTGAGGTTAATGGACGCCTCTACGCTGTCTTCGCCGCCGCCGAGTTCCTTCAGCCGCCTCTTTTCGTCAGCAAGGCGCCCGGCATAGTCCGCCGGGTCGAGATTGCTGCGCTCCGCCAGCGCCCCCGCCGCGAGGCGCAGCGCCTGCGGCAGATGACCGCAAAGCCGGGCGATGGCGGCCGCCTGCCCGTCGATGCGCGGCTCGATGGCCAGCAGCAGCGCTTCAGCGTCCCTGGCCGGAAGCGCATTCAGGTCCTTAGGGTGGAGCCCGGAAAACGTGAAGTGCAGGCGCGAGGTCACCAGCAGCCAGCAAGACCGGGGCGGCACCAGCACCTTCATCTGCGCCGCATCGCGGGCATTGTCCATCAGCAGCAGGGCCCGCTTGCCGTCCAGCACCGATCGGTATATTGCTGCCAGCGCGGTTTCGGCATCCGGCAGCCTGGCATCGGGATGAAACGCTCGAATCACGTGAGCCAGGGCCTCCGCCGGTGGCACGGGCTTGTCGCTCGCCCCGCGCAGGTCCAGGTAGATCTGGGCCTCAGGATAGGCCGCCCTCAGCGCCTCCGCCAGCTTCAGCGCCAGCGCCGTCTTGCCTACGCCGCCCTGCCCTTGCAGGCCTGAGATGTGAGCGCCGCCTTGTTCCATGGCGGCTCGAAGCTCAGCCAGTTCGGCTTCCCGTCCGGTGAAATCGGGGGGCGGCGGTGGAAGGCTGTGAAGGGCGTTGAGTGGCGCGGCAGCCATCCCCGCCGCCGAAGCTCCCGCGCTCGAAGCTGTCGCGGCAGAGGCTGAAACCGTCCCTGCCACCTCACGAACGAACTGCGCCAGGTGATTGCGTACGACTCCCTCGAACGCCTCCGGCCCCTCGTACGGCCACCACAAGCCTTCTTTCGGAAAGTTCTCCTTGAAATCGAGCACGCGTCCCCATTGGTCAATCTCCTTTCTCGATTTGGGCGAGGAAGGCGCCTCGCTGAAGTACACCATCACCTGCGGGCGACCGTTCTGCTTCCAGGCGTTGTAGGCCACCCTGAATTCGTGCTCGGTGCCTGATTGGGCGTCCGTTGTGGGCGTGCCGAAATGCTTCCAGAAGATTCCGATCAGCAGGTCGCAGTCTTCAATCTTAAGAATCGGATCGATGAGCCCCTGCGGTCCTTTGGCGTGAAGGCCGGGATGGGCGTCGGTTTCCCAGCGATAAACTTCAAGCCGCACACCGCGGTCGCGGCCCTGGTTGCGGTTCACCTCATCAGCCGCGCGCACCACGGCTTCACGCTCTGCCGCGACATCCCCGGGCGAGGCGACCACCACACGCAATATTCTGATGCTGACCTGCTCCATACTCCCCGACCACCTCTAACGCACGTTTTATTGGCAGGAGTATACCAGCAAATGGTGATGGCGGCGCCATGTGGACTTCCGCTTGGCTTCGCGCGGACAAGAAATGACGGCTACTGCAAGGCCGGGGCTTGCCCAGAAGCGTCAACGTAAGACCGGTTTGACGGCCTCCCGCCGCGGAGTGGCAGCGTCCTGTGGCCTGCATTTCTCAACAGGACCCGAATAGGGCGGGGCTTGAAGCGACGATGCGCAACGCCGGCCAACCGGGAACTGCCTGGAGCGAGCCCCAAGAAAGAGAGTGGGGGGTGTGAGAAAAGTGGGACGGGGTAATGGCCGTAAGCAGAATCAGCGAACGGCCTCCCGGAAGGAACTGGGGCAGCCTCTTTTCAAGGTCGAGCTTCCGAAAAAAAAGAATTTTTTTTTGACCTATCCTGGAATGTTGTTGATAATAAAGGATCGAAAATGAGAAGAATGGGACAGATGAGAATACCCTGGAATGTTTATGAAAACAAATGACTTGTCAAAACTACCCTGGAATGTTATAGAAAACAAAAGTGGTTATCTCTTTTGGAGGCGTCTCCAACACCACAGTTTTTCCGTTCGCAATCCGAATCGTAGGTTTTCGCGACATGGCTTACGGCTACCCTTCTAACCGACCTTGCGTGCATAAACTTCACACTGGAATCCCGGTATTTTCACTTACATTCGAGACCCTTGCGGGTCTGTTTAGGATGTCCTGCATAGGCATTGCAGCTAAAGTGGTACTTGAGATATTGTCGGCCCGCCGACATTAGACTTTAGCAGGCTGCGGAAGAAGGAAATCTGTCATGCTGAGCGCAGCGAAGCATCTGCTGTGTCTTATTGAAAGTAAACAAAGCAGATCCTTCGCTTTGCTCAGGATGACATGGTCCCGGGCGTTTTTCCGCAGCCTGTTAGACTGCACTCTGCCGTGCGAGTCGCTTATGATCGAGAGCTCCGAAGGCACAGGGACAGACATGAAACGCTCGCATGGGATACCTCTGCTGCTCGCACTGATTGTCGCCTTGGCGGCTGAAACTCCTTTGGCGGGGCACGCCTCGGCTCGCGCACAAGCCACCGCGGGTCCTACCGGTGTCGTCGTGGACAAGGCCGTCCTCGCCGAAATGAAGCAGCAACGCATCCCCGGCCTTGCGCTCGGAGTGTATCGCGATGGACAGATCGTGAGGGTCCAGGGCTACGGCCTCGCCAACATCGAGCTCAACGTGCCGGTGAAGCCTGAGACCCTGTTCCAGTCGGGGTCCGTCGGAAAGCAGTTCGTGTCGATGGCGATCATGATGCTCGTGGAGGAAGGGAAGGTGAATCTCGAGGACAGCATCACAAATTACTTCCCTGATGCACCAGCAACCTGGAAGCCGATCAGGGTGAAAAACCTGCTATCACACACCTCGGGGTTGGCAGAGTACGAGTCTGACGAGCGGACCAAGCCAGGGGCTCCCTTCTACCTGCGGCTCGATCACACTGAGCCCGAACTCTTGAAAATGATCGAGGCCATGCCCATCGAAAACGCACCGGGGGACAAGTGGGCTTATCGGAACACCAATTACGTTCTGCTCGGAATGCTCATTCACAAGGTTACGGGCGAGTTCTACGCTGACTTTCTCACCCAACGAATCTTCAAACCCCTCGGCATGAACTCCACCCGCCTCATCAGCGAAGCTGACATCATTCCGAACCGCGCGGCGGGCTACCAGATCGAAAAGGGGGAGCTGAAGAATCAAGACTGGGTATCGCCCACCTATAATTCTACGGCGGACGGAGCGCTTTACTTCAACGTGCTGGACCTCGCCAAGTGGGACGCCGCTCTTTACACCGAGAAGCTGGTAAAGAAGTCAAGCCTCGATCAAATGTGGACCGTGTTCAAGCTGAATGACGGCAAGCCGAACCCGGGGCATTACGGGTTTGGCTGGGATATTGACGAGGTCAACGGCCATCGCGTCTTGGAGCACGGGGGAGCGTGGCAGGGATTTACTTGTTTCATCGCGCGCTACCTGGATGACAAGCTCACCGTGGTGGCGCTCACCAACCTCGACTCGGACCACTCCAAGCCGGCCAAGATTGTGCACGCCGTGGCTGGAATGTATGATCCGGCCCTCGCGCCGGCTTCCCGATAGGATCTCTACTGCCAGGCGAGCCTGCACGCTTCAGGCATGTGCCAGGTCACGTTCGAGAGCGGCTGGCGCCGCCGTGGGTTTCGCGATATTCTCCGCCGCCTTGATCCGATCATCAAGGAGCGCCCGGAGTTCATCCAGCCTGCGGCACTCACGAACGGTACGCTTGGAAATCACGTGAACGTCACTGCGGGTTCTCAGGAAGAAGACCAGGTCATTTTCGGCCAGACTCACCAGTTCTGACCACAGGTGATCGACCCTCCGGCAGCGACACACGAGGCAAAAGCCTCGTTCGCTCACTTCCAGCCATCGGTCGTTGGGACAGTGCGTGAACTTGAAGCGCTGCTCCACTTCATTCTGGTAGAGGGCAAGTTCGGCAGAACGTGTTCGAGCTAAAACCCTTTGGAATCGGACGAGTGCAAATCCG
>DATJXG010000370.1:0-20557 GCA_035500455.1 Terriglobales bacterium
TGGATTTCTTCCAACCGGCGCTTCAAATATTCTTCGTATTCCTGCTTCAGTTTGGGATCGCTGGGCGAGCCATAAATTTCACTGGATTTGTATTTTCCCTCGGCAAATTTCTTCTTGGTCCACTCATCGTGAATGTGGGTCTCATCCGCCCGGTCGAGCACTTCCTTGACGA
Organism: Terriglobales bacterium; assembly: GCA_035500455.1. GTDB lineage: Bacteria > Acidobacteriota > Terriglobia > Terriglobales > Acidobacteriaceae > DATJXG01. The sequence continues at coordinate 173 of DATJXG010000370.1, forward strand.
ACTGCGGCGGAACAAAATATACCCCTTCACGGTCGCCCACGACGAGATCACCGGGCATCACCGTCACATCTCCGATTCGTACCGGCACGTTGATGCCTGTGAGCATTACGCTTCCGATGGGTGTGGGATCGACGGCTTTGAAGTAGGCGGGCATGTCGATTTCTGAGATGCCATCCAGATCGCGAATGCTGCCGTCCACCACCAGGCCGCCGCCGTGAGTGGCCTCCTTCACGTAGTAGAAGAGATTGTCGCCCACGATGGTGCCGTTTACTTTCTTACCGAACATATCGACAACGAGCACGTCGCCGGGTTGCAGCATGTCGATTGCAGTTTGATTGGTGAGCCGCGGGATTCCCTTCTCCTTGGCCTTGGCGGTTGCCAGGTCCGCGACATCGGAACGCAGGGGCATGAACTGGACTGTGAAAGCACGGCCGACCATAGTCTTGCCGGGATGGAGCACCTGAAATCCGTCAGCGTATTGGTTGTTGTATCCCTTCGCCTGCAAGACCGCCCAGACTTCTTCCGAAGAGAGGCCGCGGGCGCGGTCGATTAAATCATCCGGCACTTTGGGGCGGCCATCAGGTAGCCGGTCAAATGGGTTCTGAGCGGTGTAGTCGATCAGATCCTGCTTCGAGAAGGTGAGCAGCTGTGCCCGGGCGGCCGGCGTTACCAGAAGAGCCCAAGCGCAAGTCGCCAATGCAGGGATAGTCATCATGGTACGCCACAAGGTTTTGCACAACAGTCCTTCAAGAAAACTAGGTTTGCGGATTAGGGTCACGTGATTTCTCCGGTCAATCGTTATTTCAATTTCTTCAGCCAGCCTACTTCTGCGTTCTCGGCGGATGTTCTCAGCGAACTCAGCCATTTAAGGTTAGGGTCTGTGGAAGTCAAAACCATAAAACGCCGAGGACGCAAAGTACTGCCGCGGAGGACGCGGAGGAAACTGAGTGTATGCTCCGTCACACTGAGTCCACGGCCGCCTGCAGCATGGCCCGGGTGTAGCCCACGTTATACGCCAAGGCGGCATAACCTCCTCCGCCCGGATAGTACGGCTTGAAGTCCGGACGCTCCCGGTCATAATCCAGCGCGCGCGGATGCTCGGGATAAATCTGGCGCGAGTACTTCTGCCGCAGCAGTTCCTTCATAACCGCGAACATGTCATTCAGGCCTTCGTCGATGAAAACCTCGGTGTATTTCTCGTTCGGCCTTTCTACCGTGACGTTGCGATAGTGCACATGGTTGATGACGTCGCGGCTGCCGAAGTAGCGGCAGACCTCAACCGGATCGTGCCCCATTTCACGGGTCACGCCGCAGTCAAATGTGATTCCGTTTGCCTTGCTGGGCACGATCTCTATCAGGCGCTTCCAGCCTTGCACGCTTCCCATGATCTGCTGGGAGCCGCGGCTGAGAGGTGCCGGGGGGTCGTTGGGATGCAACGCCAGCCGCACCCCGGATTCCTCGGCCACCGGAATCACCGCCTTCAGGAAATACGCAATGTTCGCCCACATTTCTTCCAGAGTGTGTGCGCCTTCGTCGGCCAGAGGAGGGAGATCTTTCACGCGGTCGTAGTCAAAGGTGGTGAGACCCACTCCGCCACGCCCCGTCTGCGCGTAATACCCTTCAACGAGACGGTGCGCGTAGAAGTTGTACTCCACAACCGGCAGCCCGGCACGGCCGGCGGCGCGAATGGACTGGCGCACTTTATCAATTTCCTCGTCGCGGCCGGGTTTCCCATACAGCGTGTTGGGAAAGCCTGAAATCATCATGTTGCCGAGCGACAATCCGCCGGTCTTGAGACGGTCCATGATTGAGCGGAGATCGGCTTCCTGCCAGGGAATCGGCGGGCCGCCCATCAGAACGTCATTCACCCCGATCTGCTTCAGCCGCCGCATGCCGGCGTCATCGATGGACCCAGTGGCGAAGTAAGGCCCGACTCGGGAGAGTTCCAGCGCGATTTTGGGCAAGCCCGAAGGACTGGCGGTGTTTCCGCTCTCGGCGAAGACTTCCGGCAGAACGGCTCCGGATGCAGATGCCGACAGCACAGCGCCGCCCATGACTTGCAGCAACTTTCGGCGGGAGAGATCAGAATCCGGCAATGATTGGCGCTCCCTCACCAAACATACTGCGCGTTCGGAATCGCAGGAATCTGGCGAGCCCTGAAAACTCTCAAATCCACACGCGGTTGTCAAATAGACAATTTGCCTCTCCACTATCTTCCTTCTTGCCGCGTCGCGGAGCCATAATCTGCGGAGAGAAGCGGAACTATCGAAAAACTTGCGGGAGCCGCATATCGCAAAAAGCTCGCGGCGGTTACAATGCCGTCGGCTTCCTCATGAATTTTCTACGCGGCCGCTTGCGCTGGCTCCTCATCGCCTGGATGTTCGTCATCAGCGCCGTTGCATATCTCGACCGGGTCAACATTTCGATTGCCGGCCCATCGATCGAGCGGGAATTCCACCTGCCGCATACGCGCCTGGGATGGGTATTCAGCGCCTTCGTCATCGGCTACGCGCTTTTTCAGGCGCCGGGAGGACGGCTGGCCGATCGCTTCGGGCCACGCAAAGTCCTCGCGCTGGGCGCAGTGTGGTGGGCTGTGTTCACAACCTTAACGGCGCTGGTACCCGCAAGTTGGTACGGCGCTCTGGGAGCGTTGTTGGCGGTGCGCTTTCTGCTCGGCGTCGGCGAAGCAGTCGTCTATCCCGCGAGCAACCGATTGGTAGCCGGCTGGATCCCCTCCGCCGAACGGGGCGTTGCCAACGGATGGATTTTCGCCGGAGTGGGCGCTGGGGCCGGCGTTGCGCCTCCGTTGATCACCTACATTCTCGTGCGGCATGGCTGGCGCTGGTCATTCTGGATCAGCGCCCTGATCGGGCTGGCCACGGGTGTGGTCTGGGTCTGGCTGGCGCGGAATAAACCTCAGGAGCACCCCTGGATCGACCCCGCGGAAACCGCTTACATCCGCGCCGGGCTTCCCAGGACGATTGAGGCTTCCAAGCCGCTGGCCTGGAGGACCATTCTCACCTGCGGAAATGTATGGATGGTCACGTTTAGTTACTTCACCTACGGCTACGTAGCGTACATATTCTTTACCTGGTTCTTCATCTACCTCAGCAGTGTGCGCGGGCTGGACCTGAAATCGAGCGCCTACTATGCGATGCTTCCGTTTCTGGCCATGGCGGCATGTTCGCTGCTGGGTGGCTGGGTCAGTGACCGTGTGGCCAAGCTCTTCGGGCAACGCGTGGGACGTTGTGGTATCGCGTGTCTGGGAATGGGATTCTGTGCGGTGTTTGTTGCGCTCGGCCCTCGAGTTCACGATGCGCGCGTGGCCAGCGTCGTTCTGGCGGGGGGGGCGGGGGCGTTGTACATTTCGCAGAGTGCATTTTGGGCGGTGAGTTCCAATATCGGTGGCCACTCCGCCGGCACCATCTCGGGAGTGATGAACATGGGTGGCCAAATCGGCGGCGCCGTCACTGCCTCCCTGACTCCCCTGCTGGCGGCGCACTTCGGATGGGAAACGTCCTTCATGGTGGCGGCAGCCCTCTGCGCGGCAGGTGCGGCGTTGTGGTTGCGCGTGGACCCAGTGCGCCCCATTTAAAGAATGATCCTTTTGCGTTCTTTGCGCGCTTTGCGGTAATTCCCGCAAGGGCTAGGGCGAAAAGGGCAAGTATGGAACCCCGATTCTGGAGGAAGTCCTGATGAACCAAGCACCTGATCTACGCAGCCGCGCGTACCTGCGAGTTGCAACGAAAGCGGTCGCGTTGCTCGCCGCTTCCCTGGTGATCGTCATTCTGCTGATCCCGCACGCGTTCTCGAAACCGGCAGAGACCAGCAGTGACGCGTCCCTGCTGGCCGGCTATCGCCATGTCGAGGTTGCTTCCGTTTCAGACGCCCTGGAGAAAGTCTCCGGCCAGCGAATGTACATGTCGCACCGGATGCGGCCGATCTTTCCAGCCAGGTTCGTGGGAGTGGCGCTCACTGTGAAATTGAAGAAGGAAGAAAACCATGATCCGGACGCGCTGCAGGGCATGCTGGCCGCGATCGATCAGGGTGGGCCAAATTCGGTCTATGTGATGGTGCTGGACGATGGCGTTGACATTGCCGGCATGGGCGGCCTGATGGGGACGGCCATGCAGGCGCGCGATTTTTCCGGCGCTGTCATCGACGGTGGCGTACGCGATGTTGCCTATCTCCAGAAAATCGGCTTCCCGGTTTTCGCCCTGGGCACCGTACCATCGACATCGGTGGGGCATTACCGCTTCGCCGGGGTAAACGTTCCTGTGGTTTGCGATGGCGTAGCCGTCAGCGCGGGTGATATCGTCGTTGCCGACGGCGACGGCGTCGTGGTGGTTCCGCGTGCTCGAGCCGCCGAAGTGCTGCCCGTCGCCCAGGAGATGGATTTCAAGGAGCATTCGATGTATGGCTACATCGAAAAGCTGAAGTCGATCGAAGAAGCCGTCAAAAAGTTTGGCAGGCTGTAGCAGCATAAACGCAGCGCCGGCGTCCCGCCGGCAACCACAAGAGAGTTTCGAAGGAGCTGCCGCCGGCAATACCGGAGAAGCGAGGATCCGAACATGCTTGACCGCCGCGACGTTCTCAAAACCTCAGCCATGGCTCTTGGCGGAGCTCTGTTATCAGCTGAGCCGGCCTACCCGAAGAGCGTAAACACCAACTCCAGCCCTTCCACGCTCAAGATCACAGACATGCGGGTGGCCACGATCGTGAAGCCCGGCCCCAGTCCATGTCCGATCATTCGTCTGGACACCAACCAGGGCGTGTATGGGCTGGGAGAAGTGCGCGACGGCGCCAGCGCGACCTATGCGCTTTTCCTGAAGAGCCGTCTGCTCGGCGAGAATCCCCTGCAACTGGACAAGCTCTTCCGCAAGATCAAGCAATTCGGCGGCCATGCCCGCCAGGGTGGCGGAGTGTGCGCCGTCGAAATGGCGCTCTGGGACATCGCCGGCAAAGTCTTCAACGCGCCGGTTTATGCCATGGTGGGAGGAGGAAAGTTTCGCGACAAAATCCGCGTATACGCCGATACCACCGAGTCGAAAGATCCCAAGGTCTATGCACAGCGCATGAAAGAGCGAAAAGAAGGCATGGGCATCACCTGGCTGAAGATGGATCTTGGCGTCGAAATGGTGTCCGACACGCCCGGCACGGTCACGATGCGCTCTGACTTGAGCGAGTGGGAGATGAGCCAGCTCCCGCATCCCCTTCTGGCGATCGAAGTCACCGACAAAGGCATCTCCATGCTGGAAGAATACGTAGCTGCGGTGCGCGATGCCGTAGGTATGGAGATTCCGCTCTCCATGGACCACCTCGGCCATCTTGGCGTGAAATCGATCATCCGGCTGGGAAAGGCCTACGAGAAGTACAACCTGTCGTGGATTGAAGATGTTATTCCCTGGACCTACACCGATCTGCTCAAACAGATTTCCGACCAGAGTCCGACGCCGATTCTGACCGGCGAAGATATTTATCTGAAAGAACCGTTCCAGGTGCTCTGCGAGAAGCACGCCGTCAGCAAAATCCACCCCGACCTCGCCACCTCGGGAGGCATTCTCGAAACCCACAAGATCGGCGACATGGCCGAGGAGTACGGCGTGCCCATGGCCATGCACTTTGCCGGTACGCCTGTTAGTTGCCTGGCGAACGTGCATTGCGCAGCGGCCACCCTGAATTTTCTGGCTTTGGAAAACCATTCTCTGGATGTGCCCTGGTGGTCATCGATGGTGGAAGAAGGCGTAAGAACTCCCATTGTGAACCATGGCTGGATCGACGTGCCCGACCGGCCGGGCCTCGGCGTCACCCTGAACGACGACGTCCTGCGGCAGCATCTCGCTCCCGGCACCGGATACTTCGAGCCGACGCCGGAGTGGGATCATGAGCGCTCCTGGGACCGGCTCTGGAGCTGACGAGTTCCGCTCGCACCGCGACCGCCTCTGCCGCCCGCTGCGGGCGGCAGAGGCCGGTATCTGGCCAAACACCCCGTAAAATCTAGTGGTTGACACGCAAGCCCCGCCCACTATAGTTTGTCATCAATCCAAGGGGAAAGTCGGCCCGCGACCCCAGCCTAGCGAAAGTATCTCCTCGTAATTCCGTGCCGTCTTCTCTCTGGATGAATGAGCTTTAGCTCCCCGACCCTGAAATCGTAGATACGCGCGTTGAGTAAACTCTCCCACCTCGTACTCGAGGAGATGTAAGGAGTACCGCATGCGGCTGTGGCTGATGCGATGCCTGCTACCCAGCCGCACTGCCGCTTTCTCGTCCCTCGTTCTCGCACTGTTAGCCTTCAGTTCCACGGCAAACGCTGCTCCCAGCATCAGCAGTCTGTCTCCAACCTCTGGACCGGTAGGCACCTCCGTTACGATTTCCGGATCGGGCTTCGGTTCCAGCCAGGGTTCCAGCACCGTAAAGTTCAACGGCACCACGGCAAGTCCCACGCAGTGGAAGTCTTCCTCCATCACCGTGCCGGTTCCATCGGGCGCCACCACAGGGAATGTAGTGGTCACGGTGAACGGCAATGCCAGCAATGGAGTGGCGTTTACCGTAGTCGCGAAGCCAAACATCACCAGCCTTTCGCCGACCTCGGGCGGAGTAGGCGCGGTGGTGACAATCACGGGCACAAATTTCGGAGCGACTCAGGGATCGAGCAAAGTAACTTTCAACGGCACTGCGGCGACTCCCAGCAGTTGGAGTGCGACCTCCGTCAAGGCCGCGGTTCCGACGGGCGCGAGCACGGGGAATGTGGTCGTGACCGTCAACGGAGTAGCCAGCAACGGCGTCAGTTTCACCGTTACAGCAACGCCCAGCATCTCCAGCGTTTCGCCCACCTCCGGAGCCGTGGGAACTTCGGTGACGATCTCCGGCTCGAACTTCGGCTCTAGTCAAGGCAGCAGCACGGTGACCTTCAACGGCGTGGCCGCGAGCCCCACCGCCTGGCGCGCCGGCACGATCAAAGCGCCCGTCCCGGCAGGAGCCACCACCGGCAACGTAGTAGTTAAAGTGGGCGGCGCAGCCAGCAATGGCGTGGCGTTTACTGTGCCTGTCTCCCCGACCATCAGCGGCTTGTCGCCAGCCTCAGGACCGGTGGGCGCTGTCGTGACTATTTCCGGAGCGAATTTCGGCGCCACCAAAGGCTCCAGCACCGTAAAGTTCAGCGGCGCCACGGCAACCCCGACCAGTTGGAGCGCAACCTCCATCCAGACGCCGGTTCCCTCCGGCGCAAGCACGGGTAATGTGGTGGTGACGGTCGGCGGAGTGGCCAGCAACGGCGTGAGCTTTACCGTGCTCGCGACGCCCAGCATCTCCAGTTTGTCGCCGACTTCGGGCGCGCCTGGGACATCGGTGACCGTCTCCGGATCGAAATTCGGATCAAGCCAGGGGTCGAGCACCATCACATTCAACGGTGTCGCGGGCGCACCCACAAACTGGAAAGGATCCTCGATCACAGTTCCCGTTCCGGCTGGGGCAACCACGGGCCCCGTCGTGGTGACCGTCAGCGGCGTTGCCAGTAACGGCGTCAACTTCACCGTGCCTACTCCCGCGCCTGTAATCAGCAGCGTCACCCCGACTTCCGCCACAGCGGGTACTTCGGTGACCATTAGCGGCGCCAACTTCGGTGCGACGCGGGGAAACAGCACCGTCACCTTCAATGGCACAGCGGGATCTCCCACCAGTTGGAGCGCCACCGCGATTCAGGTTCCGGTCCCGGCAGGCGCGACCTCGGGAAATATCGTCGTCACAGTCGGGGGATCGGCCAGCAACGGCGTGGCATTCACCGTTCTGGTGCCGCCCACAGTTACCAGCCTCTTACCCACGTCTGGCGCGGTAGGCACGTCGGTGACGATTGCGGGCACAAACTTTGGGTCCACCCAGGGATCGAGCACAGTAACTTTCAACGGCATGGCGTCAACCCCAACCAGTTGGAGCGCGACCTCAATCAAAGCGCCCGTCCCTGCTGGAGCCACCACGGGAAACGTCGTGGTTACGGTGAGCGGCTTGGCCAGCAATGGGATCAGCTTCACGGTTCTGCCGACCCCAGGCATCACGGGCCTGTCTCCGAATTCCGGGCCGGTTGGCACTGCGGTGACGATCATGGGCACAAACTTCGGCGCCAGCCAGGGTGGCAGCACAGTGAGTTTCAATGGCATTGCGGCAACGGCCATCACAAACTGGAGCGCCGCTTCGATTACGGCGGCCGTGCCTGCGGGGGCAACCACTGGAAATGTCGTGGTGACCGTCAACGGCGTCCCCAGCAACGGATCCAGCTTCACTGTGCTGCTCACGCCAGGGATCACCAACCTTGCTCCCCCCTCGGCCCCCGTAGGCACTTCCGTGACCATTACCGGCGCGAACTTTGGAGCCACTCAGGGCGGAAGCACCGTAACCTTCAACGGTGTTGTGGGTGCTCCCACGAATTGGACCGCCACTTCGATCAACGTTCCGGTTCCAGCGTTGGCGACCACGGGGAATGTGGTGGTGACCGTCAACGGTGTGGCCAGCAATGGGGCCGGCTTCACCGTGCTGCCGACGCCGAGCATTACCGGCCTTTCCCCGGGCTCAGGGGCAGTTGGCACGCCGGTGACGATCATGGGTACAAACTTCGGATCGAGCCAGGACGCGAGTTCCGTCACCTTCAACGGCGTTGCGGCAATTACGATTGCCGGTTGGAGCGCAACGTCCATCGTCGCAAATGTGCCGGCTAACGCGACCACGGGAAATGTAATCGTGACTGTGAACGGCGTTGCCAGCAATGGCCTCGGCTTTACAGTGCTCCCGACGCCGGGGATTACAGGCCTTTCGCCCAGTTCAGGCTGGGTAGGCGACGTGGTGACGATCTCCGGTGCTAACTTCGGCTCCAGCCAGAGTTCAAGCACAGTCACGTTCAACAACACACCGGCAACAACGATCACTGGCTGGAGTGCAGGTTCGATCAGTGCCGTTGTTCCCGTGGGTGCATCCAGCGGAAATGTCGTAGTCACGGTCAACGGTGTGTCCAGCAACGGCGTCAGCTTCACCGTCCGTCCTGCAAGTTTTGCGCTCACGACAGGCACACTGGGATCCCCGCGCTACGGTCACGCCGGGACCCGGTTGACCAACGGAAAAGTGCTGCTCACAGGCGGAACCGGTGACAGCGGTGTACTAACCAGCGCGGAACTCTACGAACCAGCCAGCCAAGCGTTCGCACCTGCGTCAGTGGGAGGGATGAATTCCGCGCGCTGGCAACATACCGCCACTTTGCTGGCGAACGGTCAGGTGCTCATCGTCGGGGGCTTGGACACCACTCAAACTGCATTAGAATCGGCCGAACTTTACGACCCCGTGGCGCAAATCTTCACCCCGCTCACTGCGGCCTTGCACACGGCCCGCGCCGGCCACACGGCCACTCTGCTGGGCAATGGACAAGTGCTGATCGTTGGCGGGTTCGATCCGGCCACCGGTATCATCCCCTCCGCCGAGCTTTATGATCCGTCGACGCAGAGCTTTACATCCCTTGGAAGCACGAATGCGCCGCGCTATCGGCACAGCGCCACCCTCCTGCAAAACGGCCAGGTGCTCATCGCCGGAGGCGAAACCGACCTCACTCCCAGTGGCGCCTACAATTCAGCGGAGCTTTTCGATCCGGCAACCCGGAAATTCACCGCTCTTGCCTCCGCGATGACCTCGCGGCGCGAAGGCCATGCCGCCACCCTTTTGAACTCCGGCCAGGTGCTGATCACCGGCGGCGACCTTCCCGGAACTGGCTCGCTGAATAGCGCTGAGCTATACAACCCCTCTACCGGCCAGTTCGCGGCTTTGTCCATCACGTTGACCACACCCCGCGCCGGCCATAGTGCTCTGCTGCTGAACGGGGGCGTGGTGCTGATCAGTGGCGGCGCAACCGATTCCGGCGGGACCGGCGCCGCGCTCAACACGGCGGAGATTTACGACCCTACCGTCCCCAGCTTCCAGGCAACGGGCCGGATGACCAGCGCCCGGGAAAACCAGACCGCCACTTTGCTCGACGACGGAACCGTTCTGGAAACGGGAGGAACCGATGGACAGAACAATTTTGGGAGCGCCGAGTTGTACGTAACCAGCTTGCTGACTGGGCTGTCGTCAATCACGATCTCGCCGTCGGGTTTTTCGGTTCCCCTGGGAACTCAACAGTTATTTACTGCCACTGGCACGTTTGCCGGGGGCGGCACGCAAGTTCTGTCGTCAGTCCTGTGGAGTTCGGGAACCGCATCTCTGAGCATCAACAATGATGCGACTGGCGCGGGCTTTGCCACCGGCGCCGGAATGGGAGGCGCAAGCATCAGCGCGAGCGCTGCCGGCATCAGCGGTTCCGCCACGGGCACGGTCAGCGCTCCAATTCTGGTTTCCCTCGCGCTGGCGCCGCAAAATCCCACGATCGCGCTTGGAACCTCACTACAATTCACCGCGACCGGAACCTACAGCGACGGCAGCGGTCAGGACGTCACGGGTGGTGTTTCCTGGAGTTCTCTCGCCACGAACGTCGCCACCATCAACGCCACCGGTATGGCGACCAGCGGGCATCAGGGTGCCGCAGCCATTCAGGCAAGCTTGAGCGGTGTGAGTGCCAGCACGACGCTCACCGTAGGGCCGGCGGCGCTGGTTTCGGTAACAGTCGATCCGACGACCGCCGATATCCCTCTGGGAACCAGCCAACAGTTCCATGCCAGCGCCGTCTTCACCGATGGCAGTTCGTCGGACATCACAGCATCCGCATCCTGGAGCGTAACGCCCAGCAATCTCGGCAGTATCGGCACGCCAGGACTGGTGATCAGCGCAGCCCAGGGACCCGGCACCGTCACCGCCACATTTTCTTCCATCCCCGGCACGGCTGCGCTAAATGTTGGGCCACCCGCACTGGTGTCGATGACGGTTTCGCCCAGTGTCTCCAGCATCGCGGTAGGAGGCACGCTGCAGTTCACCGCGGCAGGAATCTATTCCGACGGCAGCACGCAGGACATTACGCAGACGAGCGCATGGGCATCCTCCGGGGGATCTGCCGCGGTCGGCCCGCCTGGTCTGGCGACCGGCGTTAGTCCGGGCAATGCCACGATCACGGCGAGTTCGGGAACGGTGACTGGTACTGCGAGTTTGATTACTGCCCCCGCCGCCACGGCCGCCAGCCTGATCACCGGCCGCTACCTGCACAGCGCGACTATTCTGAACAACGGGCAGATTCTGGTCGCAGGCGGCGTAAGTTGTCCAACCTCCGATTCGTGCAGCTACCTGCCTAGCGCAGAGCTATACGACCCGGTCGCAGGCACCTTCACGAACACCGGGAGCCTCGCCACGCCCCGCTCGGCGCCCGCCGTTCTTCTGGCAAATGGGAAGGTTTTGGTCGCGGGTGGTTACACCTGTGATGCTTCCGGCAATTGCTCTTCCCTCAGCAGCGCCGAAGTCTACGATCCCGCTTCGAGTAGTTTCTCGGGCACCGGAAGCATGGCGACGCCGCGCAGCGGACACACGATGACACTGCTCAACAACGGCAAGGTCCTGATCGCCGGCGGGCTCTCCTGCACTGACGCGTCAACGTGCAGCGCCCTGAGCACAGCGGAACTCTATGACCCGGACGCAGGAACGTTCTCCACGCTCTCCAGCCAGATGAGCGCTGCGCGATTTGGCGCCAGTGCGGTCGCGCTGGCCCAGGGCAAAGTGCTGATTGCCGGCGGCTCGGATGGCGCTAACTTCCCCACCGCCGCGGAACTTTACGATCCGGTTGCCGGCACGTTTGCGGCCGGCGGGCTAGCCCTGAATGCCGCGCGCTTCGAAGCAACAGCCACTCTCCTTAACAATGGGCAGGTTCTGGTGGCCGGAGGCTCAACCTGCGTCTCGCCGGGCTGCCCAGGCAATTTCGCCGAACTCTACGATCCGGCGTCCAACCAGTTCAACTACGTCGGCGCCGATGCGGATAACAGCTTGACTATCCCGCGCTTCAACCACACCGCGACGCTGCTGACCAATGGCCAGGTGCTTATAGCCGGGGGCTATAGTTCGTGTACGACCTCCTGTACGTCAGAGTCAACCACCGAACTGTTCGACCCGGCCTCCGGAACCTTCACTTCGGGCTCCTCCCTGACCAACGCTCTCGCCGCCCACACCGCGACGCTGCTTTCCAATGGCAATGTGCTGCTGATTGGCGGGATCAATGGCGGCATCACCTTGGCGAACGACGAATGGTATCAGCCCGTCGCGTTGGCGCCTCCCGGCCTGGTGTCGATCTCTGTCACTCCCGCCACAGTCGCACTGGTTCCCGGGCAGAGCCAGCAACTTGCGGCACTCGGCACGTTCAGCGATGGCAGCCAGCAAATGCTTCAGTCCGTGATCTGGACATCTTCCAACCCCGCGATCGCAGGCGTGAGCAATTCCACAGGCAGCGTTGGAATCGCGAGCGGCGGCAGCCCCGGCACGGCCACGGTTTGGGCGAATGCCGGCAACGTCGGCGGCGCAGCTTCCCTCAGTGTGGCGTCGCTGGTGTCGTTGGTGGTCTCGCCCCCCACTCCATCTGTCACGGTGGGCACGGGCGTGCAATTCACGGCGACGGGAACCTTCTCCGGCGGAACCGCAAAGGACATCAGCCAGACGGTGGCTTGGTCGGTAAACGGAATCCCCGGCGGAAATTCTACAGTGGGCACGATCACCTCCTCCGGCTGGTACATCGCTCCCCTGTTGGTGCCGATCCCGGCAACCGTAAGCATCACCGCCGTATCTGCTGCGAACCCCTCTCTGCCTGCCTCGGTTCAGGCCACGATCATGCCGGTAATTCCGGTGAGCGTCAGCATTTCACCGCAGTCGAAAACCCTCGATGGCGGGGATTCACAGCAATTCCTCGCCACCGTGCTAAACACAACCAACACGGCCATCACCTGGGAAGTAAATGGAGCCGCGGGCGGAACTCCTTCGACCGGAATGGTCTCCATGACCGGGTATTACACGGCGCCGGCGACAGTGCCGAGCCTGACGACTGTCTCGGTAACCGCAGTCTCCCAGGCCGATCCGACAAAATCGGCGTCAGCACAGGTCACGATTAATCCGGTGGTGGTCCAGATCTCGCCAACCTCTGCAAATCTCGCAGCAGGAGGTACCGCGCAATTTGGGGCGATGGTGCAGAACACAGCCGATACGGCTGTCGTCTGGCAAGTGAACGGGGTGACCGGAGGCAGCCCCGATACCGGCACGATCTCGAGCTTAGGTCTATATACCGCGCCGGCCACAGTCCCCACACAAACTATCGTGACGGTCACCGCGGTATCACACGCCGACCCGGCACAATCGTCCTCGGCCTCGGTGACGCTGAACTCGCTTCCGGTGAGCATTACGTTGTCGCCGCTCACCGTGGCCGTCAACACAACCGCAACCCAACCGTTCAATGCGACGGTGCAGAACACCGGCAACCTCGGTATCAACTGGCAGGTGAATGGAATCCCCGGCGGAAGTCCTTCGACTGGCACGATCTCCGCCGACGGCCTTTATACCGCGCCGGCAACGGTGCCGAATCCCCATACCGTCACCGTCACCGCGATCTCCCAGGCCGACCTGACAAAGTCCGCTTCCGCCTCGGTCACCATCGCCGCGGCCTACTACGTTGCCACCACAGGCAATGACACCAATCCCGGAACCATTTCGTTGCCCTGGCGGACCATCCAGCACGCCGCAAGCTCAGTCCAGGCGGGCAGCACGGTCTATGTGCGGGCTGGAACTTACTCCGAGTCGGTTACCCTCGGCGCTTCCGGTTCGGCCGGTTTAGGCCCGATCATTTTCCAGAGCTATCCGGGCGAAACTGCGATCGTGGACGGAACCGGCCTCACGCCTCCGTCGAACGTCCACGGCTTGTTCAATATCACGAACCTGAGCTACGTCACCATTCAAGGATTTGAAATTCGCAACTACGCCACGTCGAGTTCCGGCGCTTATCCCGCCGGAATCTGGATCACGGGCGCGGGAAGCAATATCCAGATTCTCAACAACCTGGTACACAACATCACCACCAGTTCGGAAAAGAACGGCAGCGCTTACGGCATCGCGGTGTACGGCACTTCCGGGACCGCTTCCATTGACAGCATCACCATCAGCGGCAACCAGGTTTACAACCTCAAGACCGGCCAGAGCGAATCGGTCAACGTGGATGGCAACGTCACCAACTTTGCCATCACCAACAACATCATCCACGACAACGACAATATCGGCATCGACGCCATCGGCTTCGAAGGAGTCGCTCCGAGCGGGAGCGTGGATTACGCCCGCAACGGAGTGATTACGGGTAACACCATTTACAACATCAGCGCCATCGCTAATGCGGGAGAAGGCAAAGATTACGATGCCGACGGAATTTACGTGGATGGCGGCTCGCAGATCCTGATCGAGCAGAACCTGATTTACAACGTCGATATCGGCATCGAGATGGCGAGTGAGCACTCCGGCCATGTGTCCAGCTACGTCATCACGCGCAACAACCTGGTTTACAACTCCAACTCAGTGGGAATCACGATTGGCGGATACGCCAGCGGCGTCGGCGGAACCGATCACTGCACTATCGTCAACAATACGCTCTACAACAACGACACCAAGAGCACGGGGAGCGGCGAGTTCCAGATCCAGTACAAATCCACAAACAATATCTTCGAGAACAACATCGTGTACGGCGGCTCGCAGGGCCTGCTCGTCAACAATTACACCGGCTCGGGGAACAGCGCCAACGTGCTGGACTACAACATCTATTTCTCGCCGCTGGCTTCCACCGCCGCGAAATTCGTCTGGAGCGGCACAACCCGCACCGGATTCGCCACCTATCAATCAGCTACCGGGCTGGATGCGCACTCGCAATATGTGAATCCGCAGTATCTCAGTCTGACTACCCCCGATCTGCACGTGCAACCAACCTCACCGGCGGTGAACGCGGGCACGAATCTAGGCCCATCGCTGGAAGGCACGCTCGATTTCGCGGGCAATCCGCGGGTAGCCGGCGGGAACATCGATATCGGCGCCTACGAGCAGTGAGAAGGCACAGCCGTCTGAACTCTTACGGCACTCCAATCCCTGCATGGGGAATGGCCCCGAGAAACAAATACGCGTAAAGCATCACAATGATGCCTACGATCGCGCCCAGAGCTACCGAGTGCCATGCCACAAAGCGGAAGATCACGCCTTCATTGCCGACCTGCTCGGTGGCGGCGGTCGCGATAGTAATGGACTGTGCATCCACCATCTTGCCCATCACGCCGCCGGCGCTGTTGGCCGCACACATCAGCACGGGATCGATCCCGAGTTGCTGAGAGGTAATTCGCTGCAGGCTGCCGAACAGCGCGTTGGAAGAAGTATCGCTGCCGGTAAGCGCAACTCCCAGCCAGCCCAGGAATGTTCCGAAGAAGGGATAAAGCCAGCCGGTGCGGGTAAAGGCCAGGCCCAGCACGGCGTCCAGGCCGGAGTAGCGGGTCACGTAGCCGAGGCCCAGCATGAAAGAAATCGCCACCATCGCCAGCCGCATGCGCACCAGGGTGCGCCAGAAGATTTTCATCAGGCGAACCGGGCCCAGGCCCAGCAGCAATCCCGCAATCAGCGCGGCGATGAAGCACGCCGTCCCGGTCGCTGAAAGCCAGTTGAAATCGAATCGGGCGGCTTCCGGAGCGGGTTTGGCTACTACCGGAGCGGCGCGGTACACAGCATTGTGTAGATAAGGCACATCCCAGCCGGGTGGCCCAGGCCGGACTTTCCCATCGGGCAAGACCACCTTAAAGGCGGGAGTCGCCAGGTTCAGCACTGACTTAATCGGAGGCAGGCCCCACATCAGGACGATGATCGACAAAATCGCGAACGGCATCCAGGCTTTCAATATCTGTGCGGCTGAGTAGGAGCGGATTTTCACATATCCGTCGAACTTGTCCGTGGGCCATTCGCCGCCGAATTGGTCATCGATCTCCGCCGCGGGCGGCGGAAGTTCCGCCGGTTTCTCGTCGTAGTCGAACCGCCAGATATTCCTCGGCTTCCAGAAGCGCAGAAACCCAACCATGGCCACAATCGAAAATACGGCGCCCATGATGTCCACCAGGTTGCCGTCCACGTAGTTCGACCAGAAGAATTGAGTGAGAGAAAAAGAAATACCAACCACCAGAATGGCAGGCAGCACCTCAAATGTGTCCTCCCAGCTGGCCATGGTTTTGACCAGCCAGAAAGGAATCAAGGCGGCCGTGAAAGGCAGAATGCGGCCGATCATGGCGTTGAGATCGCCCTCCGGCAGCCCGGAGACAGCAGCCAGTGTATGTACGGGAGTTCCAATGGCCCCGAACGCCACCGGAGCAGTATTTGCAATCAGGTTCAGCGCCGCAGCATGGAACGGCCGGAATCCCAGGCCGATCATAAAGGCCCCGGCAATCGCTACGGGGGCGCCGAAACCTGCCGCACCTTCTATGAATGCGCCAAAACAGAAGGCCACCAGCAGGACCTGCAAGCGCCGGTCGGGGGTAATTCCGGCGACCGATTCTTTCATGATTTCAAACTGGCCGGTCTCAACCGAGATGTCGTAGAGAAAAACCGCTGCCAGAACGATCCAGGCGATCTTCAGCAGGCCGAACGCGACGCCGTATCCGAAGCTTACGGCGGCGAGCATCACCGGCATCCTGAAAAATAGAACCGCCACTGCGATGGCGGTCAATGCACCGGCAATCGCGCACCAATGCGGCTTGACCCGAAAACCTGCAAGCAGCCCGAGCAGAACCACGATGGGAAGCGCGGCAACCAGGGTGGAGAGCCACCAGTGGCCGAAAGGGTCGTAAACCTGGGTCCACATCGCGTCCTCCCGTCAAACCGTCCACGCTGCGGGCAGGCCTTCCTTCATGCAAAACCTTCGTGAACGCTTGGTGCGCGCCCTTCATGTCGCGTCTTGCGGGCGGCGCAACCAAACCCAAAAGACAACACGAAGGTCACGAAGTGAAAAACACACGAAGGCAATCAGGGTCGTGCAATACCGCTGGCTCGCCTGCTACCAATTCTTGGGAATGTTCAGGTAAGACCGATCCAGTTGTGCCACCGAGGGGCAGCCAAGCAGCCGCAGGGTGCGCTCCAAGTCTGTACGCAGAATCTCGATGGCGCGGTCCACGCCCGCTTCCCCTGCGGCCGCCATGCCATAGGCGTAGCCGCGCCCGCACAGAACGGCATGCGCCCCCAGGCACAAGGCTTTCACCACATCAGAGCCACGCCGAACGCCGCCGTCCATCCAGATCTCGATCTGTCCCTTCACCGCCTCCACGATTTCCGGCAGGGCACGCAGCGAAGGCGAAACACAGTCCAGTTGGCGTCCGCCATGGTTCGACACCGAAAGGGCTGCCGCCCCGGCATCGACGGAGCGGCGCGCGTCGTCTCCAGTCAGCACGCCCTTGATCACCAGCGGCCCCTGCCACAGTTCGCGAATCCACTTCAGGTCGGCCCAGGTTACAGTCGATTTAGCTAGTGCGGCGGCAACATCCACCAGAGTCATCGGCCCTTTGCCCGGAATCACCACATTCGGCAGCGGACGCAAACCACCGTCGTTGAGGAAACTCATGAGCCAGCCGGGACGGGAAAGAATCTGCCACACGTAGGGCAGCTTCTCCAGCAAGCCGCCGCTGATCAACTCCTTCATGCCATTGCGGTGATCACGCTCGCGAATGCCGGAGACCGCTGTGTCAATCGTCACTACCAGAGCCCCGAAACCAGCAGCGCGTGCGCGTGTGATGGCCGCTTCGGCGGCCTCGCGTCCGCCCATCAGATAGAGCTGGTAGAAGACGGGGCCTTGCGATGCCGCGCGGACGTCTTCCAATTTGTGTCCCGAAATTGTGGAGAGAATATAGGCAGTCCCGGCCTTGCCCGCGGCCCGCGCGGCCGCCACCTCGCCGCCGGGGTGCATCAGGCGGCTGTAACCGATGGGCGCCAGTAGAAAAGGCAAAGCCAGACCGAAGCCCAGCACGCGGGTGCGCAGGTCACACTCCGGGAAGGCCACCGCATGGCGCGGGCGGAAGGTAACGTCCTCGAAGACGCGGCAATTCTCGCGCAGTGTAATCTCGGCTTCGGCGCCGCCATCGAGATAATCAAAAACCGACTTCGGTATGCGGCGGCGTGCCTTCAACCTGAGATCCTCGATGCAGACAACATGGGGAGATGCAACGGAGTGAGCGGCTCTAGTCATCTTCGAAATTGGCGTGCGCAGAGATCACGGATCAGCAAAGATCGTATCACCAGTGGCGAAAGGCTGGAACCTCCGTGTCCTATGCGGTGGAAGAAAAACAGGAGATAACGGAAAGTACACCAAAGCCTGCAGCTTCGCTTCTCTGCGCCTTGTATTCTTTGCGTCCTTTGCGACCTTTGCGGTTAATTAACCGCGAAGAACGCAAAGATAAAGACTGAGCAATTGCCATCTTGCTGCAATGCCTCCAGCGAAGATCGCTAGGAATTTCCCGGTGCCATCAGCGGCACGCCGAACGACGCGGGCGCGAGCGGCGTCCAGGACTGCGGTTGCCGGGCAAACTCGCGGGGAGTGCAGTTCACATATTTCTTGAACACCGAGGCGAAGTATGCGGGATTGCAGAACCCGCAGCGCTCCGCCACCTCGGCCACGTTCAGCCGCGGATCAAGCAGCGTCCGCTTCGCCAGTTCCACGCGCTGGCGGATGAGAAAAACCTCCAGCGTCATGCCGGTAGTATGGCGGAAAACGCGGCTCAGATGCCCCGGTGAGAGATGAATCGCCGAAGCGATCTCCTGAATGGTAATCTGTGCCGCCCCTCGCTCTTCCACTAATTGAGCCACGGCCAGCACGATCTTGTGCTCACGCTGGCTGAAGGTCGTAGCCACCTGCCGCGCCAGGAGTTCCGCAAACCGGCGGAAGGCTTCGCAGGCGCTGAACGGGCTGGGGGCGTGCAGCACTCCATTCATCGCATGTTCTTTGGCAGTGTCAATTTGTCGCTTGTCCGCGCCCACGCTGATGATTTCCAGCGCCAGATGCTCAATCCCCCATGTGAGAAAGGCGCAGGACTGCTGCAGCCTGGCCGAGGAATGGTCGGAGGGCATGGCGTGCGCCAGGAATTCACGGCTTGCAGCCGGCACGTCCGTGCCCTGCCGAATGGCATGCACCAACCGCTCCAGGGCTCCTACCGGACGGCTGCCGCGCGGGGCCGCGTCACCGAAGAACGAAACCGCTCCGGAGCCCGCATCCATGGCGGCGCAAGCCTCCTGATACGCCTGCACCAACTCTCCCGGCTGCCGGTGGGCCGCGCTGATGCCGATGCGCGCGCTGGACCCGCAATGCGAGCAAACCGCTTCGAGAATCGCCTCCGCCATCTGCTGCAGGGAAATGCGTTCGTGCCCGTTGTTGCGAGCTTCCCGGCTGGAAAAAATGCACAGTTCACCGGGGCGCACGACCGTGGCCAGGGTGTTGGGCCGGGTTTGGCAGAAGTCTTCCACTACATGCGACAACCGGTTCAATGTGAGTTGGTTGGCGATCTGCTGCCGCGAATCGTGGCCCAATCCCAGATCCTTTATCTGCAACACCATCACCCGGTCAGGAAGGCGTTGTAATCCGGCGCGGCGCGCCAGCGCATTCAGCTCCTGCTGATCCCCCAACTCGCCGGAGAGCAAGATGGCCGCCAACTCCTTGCGGTCCATCGCCAGCTCGCGGTCGTGCGTCCGCTGGAATTCGGCCATGATCTGCAGGCGCTTCCAGGAATTCGAGATGTAACGGGAAAACAATTCCAGCATGCGCACCATCTCCGCCACTTGAGCCTGCTCGACCACGGGGACGCGATAGTAAGCGGACTCGAGCTTGTCCAGGTCGATATGCGGCTGCCCGGCCAGCGTCCGCCGCACAAGTTCGAAACTCTCTTTGGTAGGAGGATGTGTCAACACCTGGCCCGAGAAGAGCGTGCCCAGGTACTGTCCATCGCAACTTACTGGAACCGCTATGTCGGTGAGCCCGACGTGGCAGGCATATACCTGCGCACATCCCGTGGCCTTGCAGCGTTTCTGCGCGGGAACATCGGATTTCGCGCAGGTTTCTTCTTCGTGCGCTCCGAATCCATGCACGAGATCGCAAAACAGAGTGCTTGGCGAGTTGCGATTGGTCCCGCTGCCGGCGGGCTGCAGCTGCACCAGGGCGTCTTCGGTGCCCACGCGGTTCTTGAACTTGGGCTTCATGGGATCGAGCTCTTCATTCCACATAAGCTCGACATTGCGGATGGGACCAGCGTTATTAATCAACAGCAGGAAATGCTTGAAAAGCTCAAGGTCTTTCTGGAATTCCTGCTTGAGCGCCCCCTGAAGTGCCGCCTGATGCTTTTTCAACGCAGTTCACCCCCACGTGACTGGCCGGGGCAACATTTTATTACCATCAGGAGGGAACGTACATCA
>DATJXG010000371.1:0-3489 GCA_035500455.1 Terriglobales bacterium
AGCCGTGCCTTCCACCCAGCCATCGTTCAGCGACTGGCGCCAGAAGAAATCAAAATCGGCGGCGGGATGCTGCTTCTTCCAGTACGCCTGCACAGCATCGTGCCCGCTGATTCCCGGTTGCACAAGCAGCACGCTCAGGATCTCGTGCGCGCTCTTGCCGTCATATAGCGGCGCAATCAGCGGCTGCACAATGCTCACCGTCCCGTCGTAAGCCCGCCCATCGCTCCAGGCTTCGAGATAGTGCGCTTCATTCACATGCCACTGGCAGAGTTCAGCAGTTTCGTCCTGGTAGAGGCCGTGATGAATTCGGATGGGAATGTTGGTGCTCTTGAGCGCCTCGGCGAAACCAAGATCGGCAGGCGCATCGTAAGCCGGATTGCCGCCCAGGATCACCAGCATGTCCACCTTGCCGCCGCGCATGTCGGCCACGAGGTCTTTGAGTGAGTCGGTCTGGTTGATGGGGTTGGCATTTACCGGCTCAGTGTAGAAGACCGTTTTGCCGACGTTGCCTAACGCTTGATTCACCAGGTGAGCAAACGCAATCACGGTGGGAGACTGGTGGTCGCCGGCGACGACCAAACTCGCGCCACGATTCGACTGCATATCCGTGGCAACCAAATCAAGAAACTTTCCAGGCTCACCGCTCAGAGTTTGAACCTTAGCCCCTACGCCGTCGGCCCCGCTCAGATTGCGAGTAAACTCTTCGATTGCAGTCGCAGTCAGCGGCAGTCTGTGGTCCGCCTTCGCCCCCGTCGAACTCATCCCGCTCTCCACCACATATAGCCGGCTCATTTCACCGGCTTCCGGATTGCGGCGAGCGGCGAAGTCTCGAATGTAGCGTGTGTTTCCCGGATATCCCGCATACAGAAAATCCGCGTCCAGCGAAAGAATCACGTCGGCTTTGGAAAAGTCATAGCGCGTCTCCACCGGCTGGCCGAATGCCAGCTTCGCGCCCTCATACACGTTGTCGCGGTTCACCGGCTCATACACATGCCACTTGGCCTCGGGATACATCGCCAGAAACGCCTTCTGCTGGTCCGCCAGCGTAGGCGAAGAGAACGACCGCGACAGCACCCGAATCCCCGCACCCTTCAAACCCTTCTGCACATTCAGGGGCCCGCGCATCGCGCCCACAAAATCGCCCCAGGTGCGTACATCGCCCATGTAGCTGATGGTCTGCGAGCGGTCGGGATCGTACATCCCCAGAATCGAAGCCTGCGCAAAGATGTCGGTGCCGCCCAGGCTCGCGGGGTGTTTGTCATTGCCCTCGATCTTCGTGGGCCGGTAAAGATGGCTCTCCACCAGGATCGGGCTGGCATAACCGCCCAGCGTAAACGCGGTAGCGTAGAACATCGGCCGCCCTGGGATCGTGTCCTCCGGCTGCCGCACGTAAGGCACAATCGGTTCCAGCGGCTGCTTGGTGCACGCCGTCATGCCCGCCATGGCCAGCGAAGCTCCCATCAGCTTCAGGAACCCGCGCCGCGAAACCGTATCGATCCACTCCGACGCGCCCTTGGGAAACTCCCGGTGCATCATCTCCTGGAACTCTTCGCTGCCTGCCAGTTCCTCCAGGCTGCGCCAGAATTCCGGACCCTTGGTCTCAGCCACGCGCGCCCGCGCCGTCTCCAGGTCCAGTTTCCCCCGCTTGCTGGGGCAAACTTCCTCGCGATGTGCTTTCTGCTCTGCCATTTTTCTCGTTATGCTTAACTCATCAGCATTGTCATTCTGAGCGAAGCGAAGAACCTATGCATTCTCTCGCCGACGGCAAAGTGCATCGGTCCTTCGCTTCGCTCAGGATGACAATTTGGCTTTAGCGTCTTCATCGATGGCACGTCGAACAACTCGTAATATCCGCCACTGTCCGCAGCCGGTACTTCTTCACTAACTCACTCCCCAGCGAAAGCTGGTCGGTATAAGCCTTGCCATCAAACACCACCGGCTCATCGCTCGAAGGCTGCTCGTAGCGCATATTGAAAACCTGGTCCCGCGGCCGCAGATTTTTCTCCGGATTGCGATGGCACTCCAGACACCACTCCATCTGCAAGGAGGCGTAGTTGTACATCAGCGGCATGCGGTCCACCGGCCCGTGGCAGGTGTTGCAGCCTACGCCCTTGGTGACGTGAATGCTGTGGTCAAAATAAACGAAATCCGGCAAGTCGTTCACCCGGTTCCACACCAGCGACTTCCCGGTACGGAAGCTCTCCCGCACCGGCTCCAGCATGGGAGCCCCCGTCCAGATCTGCGAATGGCAGTTCATGCACGTCTTGGTAGGAGGAATGCCGGCGAAATCTGAGTTTTCCACCGAGGTGTGGCAATAGCGGCAGTCAATCCCCAGCGCGGCGACGTGGTGCTGATGGCTGAACGGCGCCGGCTGCGGCCGCGCCACTTTGGCATAGGTAACGTACGGCGAGCGCTGAATCTCCGCCGCCGCCCAGAACAGGGCAGCAATCACAAATATGGCCCCATAAATGGTAGCCCGTGAAATTGTGTTCGTGCTGCGATGAAAAATCTGCATCGAGAGCTTTCAGGTGCAGTGAGACCCCCATCCACAGGTCCCGGTTTTCATGCGCGCGCTTGCGGAGACAGCCACCCCACAGCGGCAGTTGTAGTGAAAAGACTTTTGATTATAGCAGTCGCCTTTCTTCTCGATGACGGCAAAAATCATTTTCGCAGTATCAGAAACGGTCCATTCCCAAAAAGTCTGCGCGGGCATCCCCGCCTCGCATGTGGAAATCTTCTGTGCTGATGTTTTCCTGACGGACCGATGCCCTGGTCTTCGCAGCCGCCATCTCGTCGGTGCGCGCGCCCACCCCACACTATCTCAAGTTCATCACCAGCAACCGCGGCTCCGTCATCTCCTCGATCGCATAACGCAGCCCCTCCCGCCCGATGCCGGAATCCTTCACTCCCCCATAAGGCATGTGATCAATGCGAAACGTAGGCACGTCTCCCGCGACTACCGCTCCCACTTCGAGTTCCTCGTACGCATTGAACAGCAGCTTTACATCGCGGGTAAAAATCCCCGCGTGCAGGCCGTAGGCTGAGTTGTTCACCTGCCGCAGCACCTCGTTGAAGTCGTCGTAAGGCTCCACCGTGACCACCGGCGCAAAAATCTCCTCTTTATTGACCTTCATATCCGGACGCGTTCCCGTCAGGACGGTCGCCTCGAGCAGCGAACCGTGGCGGCGGCCGCCGCAAAGCAGGCGCGCCCCGGTCCTCACCGCCTCCTGAACCCACTCCAGGGCCCGCACCGCCTCACTCTCGCGAATCATCGGCCCCAGATCGGTGGACTCCTCCAGCGGGTCGCCCAACTGCAGCGTCTTCACTCCCCCCAGCAGCAGATCGATAAACTTTCCGCAAGCGTCGCGCTGCACCAGAATCCGCTGCACCGAAGTGCCCGCCTGCCCAGCGTAGCTGAAGGCCCCCGCCACGCAGCGGTCGGCGGCGTAGGCCAGGTCGGCGTCGCCGTGCACCAGCACCGCGCAGTTT
>DATJXG010000372.1:0-8359 GCA_035500455.1 Terriglobales bacterium
GAGAAATACCAGCCGCCGGAGTGGTACAAGGACGCGAAATTCGGCATCTTCATCCACTGGGGAGTGTATTCGGTTCCGGCGTTCGGCAACGAATGGTATCCGCGCAACATGTACCGGCCGGAATCGGAGGAATACAAGCACCACATCGCTACTTACGGGCCACAAACCAAGTTCGGCTACAAGGATTTCATCCCCATGTTCAAAGCCGAGCACTTTGATCCGGCCGCGTGGGCGCGCCTGTTCAAGGCGGCGGGCGCAAAGTATGTGGTTCCGGTGGCGGAGCATCACGACGGCTTCGCCATGTACGACAGCGGCCTGAGTGACTGGACGGCCGCGAAAATGGGACCGCACCGCGACGTGGTCGGCGAGTTGGCGAAAGCTGTGCGCGCGGAAGGCCTGCACTTTGGCGCTTCGTCGCACCGCGTGGAACACAACTTCTTCCTCGGCGTCGGCCGGGCGATTCCCTCTGACATCAACGATCCGCAGTACGCCGCCTTCTATGGTCCGGCGCACAACTGGCTGGAGAACAAGCAAGGCACACCGCTATCGAATGACTTCACTTACGTCTCTCCCGCGTGGGCCAATGACTGGCTGGCGCGCGCGACTGAGATCGTGGAGAAATATCATCCCGACATCATGTACTTCGACTGGTGGATCGGACAGCCGTATGTTCGCCCGAACCTCACGCGCTTTGCCGCGTTCTACTACAACGAGTCGCTCAAGTATGGTGACCACGTGGGGGTCATCAACTACAAGGACTACGCCATGCAGGAGCACTCGGCGGTGCTTGACATCGAGCGCGGCCAACTCGGAGACCTGCGCCCGCTCTACTGGCAGACCGACACTTCGGTCAGCAACAAGTCATGGGGCTACATCAAGGACGATACGTTCAAGTCGCCGCAGTTCATCGTTCAGCAGTTGGTGGATATCGTCAGCAAGAACGGCAATCTGTTGATGAACATAGGCCCGCGGTCCGACGGCACCATCCCGGAAGAAGTGCAGCACGTGCTGCTCGACGTGGGAGAGTGGCTGAAGGTGAATGGCGACGCTATTTACGGGACGCGGCCCTGGAAGGTTTACGGCGAGGGCCCCACCAGGGTCGCTGCCGGCTCATTCCATGACACCGACACAATGGCGTACACGCCGGAGGATTTCCGCTTCACCACCAAAGGAAACGCGCTGTACGCGATCGAACTCGGGTGGCCCACAGGAGAAGCCATCATTCATGCCCTTGGCACCACGGTGGGCGAGCGGAAGGTCAGCGGCGTAAGCCTGCTCGGCTCTGACGGGGAGCTGAAATTCAAGCAGCAGGCGGACGGCTTGCACGTTCAGGTGCCATCGCAGGCGCCCTGTAAGTACGCATATACCTTCCGGGTGGAGTTCGAGGGGGGCACGGCAAAATAGGGTTGGAATTCAGCAGTCGTCCGATTGTAGTGCCGGCGGCCCTCAGGGCGCCCACACCTTCAATGCCGACTGCAAGAACAGGCCGGTGATGTGGATCACCGTTTGTTCCGCCAGGCCGGGATCGCCCAGCCGGATAGCTTCAACAATCCGCTCGTGGTTGGGGAGTCCCTCCGCCCAGGGGCTGCAGTCCAGTCCCTTCGCGAGGGCGCACATCAAGGTAAAGGCGTAGAGCGGGACGACGAGTCGGCGGCCGTGCTCGAGCAGAAAAGGATTGCCCGGCTTCTCCAGCAAACGAAGGTGAAAATGCTGGACGCGATCGATGGTCTTGCGAATGTCGTTTTCGAGTACAGCCGCGCGCAACGCCGTGAGAGCCGTTTCCAGATCCTGCAATGGCGGCTTGCGTTCAGTGACAAGGCGCGCCGCCAGC
This sequence comes from Terriglobales bacterium, assembly GCA_035500455.1. GTDB lineage: Bacteria > Acidobacteriota > Terriglobia > Terriglobales > Acidobacteriaceae > DATJXG01. The sequence goes on from DATJXG010000372.1 coordinate 1,832, forward strand.
CCTTCCAGCGCGCCCCGAATCTGGTAGATGTGAATGATGTCTGATTCTCGCAGGTTGAGCACACGTGCGCTGCGTCCGTGCCCTTTGGTCACGAAGCCTTCGGTAGTGAGGATGTTGATGGCTTCGCGGACTGACACTTGGGCCACCCCGAAGTGGCGAGCCCATCGGCCTTCGATGATCTTCTGGCCGGGAAGAAGTTTGCCGGCAAGAATTTCTTCCCGCAGTTGCGCGGCGAGATTTTCTTTCAGCAGGCCGCGCGGCTCGTGGAACCCGTTGCGGGGAACGCCGCGCCCGGGCTCAGAGGTGCCCAGTATTTCGCTGTCCGCCTTCAAACGACCTCCCCCACGCTCGCGCCAGGCAGTTGGCCCAGCCCATTGGGGTGTTTGTATGCCGGAAGGCGCTCGCGTGTCAAATTGGCCGCTGGCCTTGGGTTGTGTGATCGCGGTCCGTCTCGCTTATCTGGCGCTGCTCTCAACCATGCTGATCGCCTTTTGGACGTCTGGGTCATTGGGAGAGAGCTTGCGCGCTGCCTGCAGTTCGGCCAACCCATTTTTCAGGTCCCCGGAGTGGCAGTAGATCAGGCCAAGATCCTTATGAAGCAGCGGCAGGGCGCTGCAGTTTCCGCACTCTTGCAGGCCTTCTTTCAACTGCGAGATGGCCTTGGGCCAATCGTGGGCGGCGGCCGATGCCAGAGCAAAGTTGCCCAGGGTCTGCGCCCGATCCATGATGTGCTTCTTCTGCTGCAAGTCTTCGAATCGTGCCTGCAGTCGCTTGGCCTCGTCGGGGTTGGACTTGGCAAGCAGGCGCGAAAGGTTGTAGAGCGCCTCAGCGTGGTCAGGATTGAGCAGAATCACGCGCCGCCACTGGGCAATTGCTCCCGCTTGATCGCCTTGCCGCAGCAGGCCCTGCCCCAGCATGTAGAGAGCGTCGGGGTTGCCGGGGTCCAGGGTCGCGGTTTTGTTGAATAGTTTGACCGATTCGTCGTTATTGCCAAGTTGCTTCTGGATCAAGCCCAGCAGGTACCAGGAGTCGGCGGACTTGGGATCGAGCTTGACCGCGGTCTCCAGTTCCGGCTGCGCTTCGGCGTTGCGCTGCAGGTCGAGCAAGACCCGGCCCTTGTTGTAATGTGCGGGCGACGACTCGGGATCAAGCCGCACCGCCTCGGAGAATTCCACCAGCGCCCCCGCCAAGTCGAACTGATCCGCCAACGCAATGCCCAAATTCAGGTGCGCCCCAGGGGATTTGGGGTCGAGTTCCACCACCTTGCGGAAGCTTTCGATCGCTTCCTTAGGGCGATTCAGGCGGGAAAGCACCATGGCACGGCCGGTAAGCGCCTTGGTATTGTTCGGCTCGATGTTCAGCGCGCTCTCGAGCGCCGATTCGGCCTCCGTGAGGCGCGACTCACCTGCCAGGATGAGGCCGAGATTAGCGAACGCCTGCCCATAGTGAGGATCATTCTCCGTCGCCAGGCGGAACAACTCTTCGGCTTCCTTTGCTTTGCCTTGTTGTCCGTAGAGCACGCCAAGGTTGTTCTGGGCTTCGGCATATTGCGGGTTGAGAGAGATGGCGCTCTTGAACTGCGTTTCCGCCTCGGCGGCGCGGCCTGCCCGAAGACTCAGCAATCCCAATTGATTGTGTGCCGGCGCAAAGTTGGCATCCAAGGCGGTGGACTTCTCCAGGGCTTCGCGTTCGTTGTCATATTCCCGCAAGCGGTCCAGCGCCAGCGAGAGGTCGTAGTAGGTGCGGGCGTTCTTCGGGTCCTGCGCAATCGCTTCACGGTAAACACTCACCGCGCGCTGCGGGTCTCCCGACTGTAAATATTGATTGGCCTGGTTTGCCTTGGTGCCGGCAATGTCTTCCTTGACGGTTTCTTCCCGCTTTTGCCCGACGATCTGCAACTCCTGGCGCGCTTTCTCTTCCTGACCTAGAGCGCGGAGGACTCCAGCCAGCTGGAAATGCGCCTCCCCCGAGGTTGGATTCAGTTGCACAGCTTTCTCGAGCTGCACGCGTGCTTCCGCGGGCTTGCCCAGCTTGGCCAGCACAAAGCCGAGGTTATAGCGGGCATCGTAGGAGTCTGGCTTCTTGGCGGCGGCGCGGACGAGCATGGGCTCCGCGTCGGCGTAATTGCCCAGGCCTCGATCCACGATGCCGGTGAGATAGAGAGCGTCAAAATCGTCCGGCTTGCGGCGAACATAATCTTGAATGATAGGCAAAGCGGTGCTGAATTCGGCGAGCACACTCAGCGCCTTCACGTACGACACGCGAACGCCGTCGTCCGAGGGATCGAGCCGCAGCGCTTCCCGGAATTCGCCCGCCGCTTCACGGTAACGATCCTGCTGCACATACGCGATTCCCAGGTTCGAATGCGCCTGGGCCGAGTCGGGATCCTGTTTCACCAGGCGCGAAAGTATTCCGATCGCCTCAGCCGTATTTCCGTTCTTTGAGTAGGCAATGGCGAGATCAAGTTGCAGGCCTTCGTCTGAAGGGGCGTCTTTCAAAGCTGCGATGGCGGGCAGATATCGCTTCTGCGCGATGTAGGCGTTGGCTAACCCGTCAAGCGCCGGAATCGAATTGGGGTCTGCCTTAAGCGCGGTTTTGAATTCTTCGATGGCAGCGTCGTTCTGGTTGGTTTGGTTCAGCGCCGTTCCCAGCGCAATGTAAGTTTGCGGCCCTGGTTTCAGCCGCAGCGCCGCGCGAAACTCGCGAACCGCGCGCTGCGGATTGCCGCCGCCGAGCAGCGCCAGCCCCAGGTTGTAGTGAGCCTCCCAGGAGTTGGGTTCGAGACGAAGCGCGGACTCGAAGGCTGTGAACGCGCAGGGGAACTGGTTGTGCTGTCCGAAGTAAGCTCCTAAGGCGTCATAAGCGGCCGCGGAGGGATGCGATGTGATGGCCTGTTCCAGCTCTGCCGGTCCTTTACATCCGGGGTTCTGTGCGGCTGCCGCCAGACAGCAGACGCAAAGGGTAAAGCAGAATCGAACGATCCCGAAAACTACTGGCTGCAGTGGTGATTGGATTGTCTTTTCAAACCGAAAACCCATATCGATTGGATACAAGGCCAACAGGACTCCCCGGTGGTCAAGTGCAACAGATGGATGAGCGGTTGTCAACGTGGGTGGTGGCGGCAAACAGCGCCGTTCGGGTTGTCTGAGCGCCCGCAGTCCGACTTCGGGCTGCTCGCGATGTTATGATCGGCGAGACATGAGGAGGGACGTGGTTCGCGGGAGTGGCAGAGCGGAACTTTCATCGGTTTTCATTTGGTTCGTTTTCGTTCTCATCAGCGTAACAGTGTGCTGCCGGGCCTTTTCCCAGGGGGTAGCAACTGGCGGAACCGCAGTCCCGGCCAGGCCACTGCCGCCTGGGATGAAACCGCCGATCGTTCGCTACGAAGATATTGCAGCCAAAGCGGGGCTGACGGGTGTGGAGGTCTCCGGCGCGGAGACTGGAAAGCAATACATCATTGAGTCCACCGGCACGGGCGTGGCGGTTTTCGACTACGACAACGACGGACTGCCTGACATTTTTCTAGTCAATGGCGGCCGGCTGGGCAAAGACGCGCAACAACCCACTCACTTTCTGTATCACAATCTCGGCGGCCTGAAGTTCGAGGACGTTACCGAGAAAGCCGGCTTGACCCACACCGGTTGGGGGCAAGGCGTGTGCGCGGGCGACGTCGGCAATGACGGCAATACCGACCTGTTCGTCACGCAATGGGGACATAACGTCCTCTACAAGAACCAGGGTAACGGGACATTTCGCGATGAAACCAGCGCCCGCGGACTGGCGACGCCGGAAGAGCGCTGGAGCACAGGCTGCGCCTTCGTTGATTTCAACCGCGACGGTTATCTCGATCTTGTGGTCGCGCATTACCTGGTGCTGGATCTGAGCAAAACGCCGAAGCCGGGCGACAATGCGCAATGCCAGTGGAAGGGAATGCCGGTTCTATGCGGGCCGCGCGGCTTGCCCGCCGAGACTATGTCTTTCTACGAGAACGATGGGCACGGCCACTTCACCGACGTCTCCACCACAGTGCATGTTGCGGGGCCGAAGAATTATTACGGCTTCACGGTGCTCACCGCTGATTTTGACAACGACGGATTCCCCGATATCTACATCGCCTGCGACTCCACGGCGAATGTGTATTACCACAACTTGGGCGGAAAGACATTTGAGGAGATGGGCCTGCTGGCGGGCGTGGCGTACAACGAAGACGGCCGCGAACAGGCCGGCATGGGCGTGACCGCCGGCGACTATGATGGCGACGGCCTGCTGGATATCTTCAAAACCAATTTCGCCGACGACACGCACACCCTTTACCGCAACACCGGCAAGAACAACTTCGAAGACGCCACAATCGCCTCGGGACTAGCGGTGAACACCAAGTATCTGGGCTGGGGGACGGCGTTCATCGATATCGATAATGACGGCTGGAAGGACTTGATCGTCGCTAACGGGCACGTCTATCCCGAGGTGGATAACGCGCGTACCGGGGAGAAATTCAAACAGCCGCGGCTACTGTATTGGAACCGCGGAGATCATCAGTTCTTTGACCTCTCCGCACAGGGCGGGCCAGGTATTTCCGATACGCATTCATCGCGTGGCCTGGCGATCGGCGACCTGGACAACGATGGCGACATGGAGATCGTGATCGTGAACATGGGGGAAGCGCCGTCGCTGCTGAAAAATTTTGGTCCTCCCACCGGGAAGTCCCTGCTGGTGCGCGCGATCACTTCCAACCGCGATGCTATCGGTGCTCGAGTGACGCTAACCGCCAACGGCCGCAAACAGATTGATGAGGTGCGTAGCGGCGGCTCATTCATTTCGCAGAGCGATTTCCGTCTGCACTTCGGGCTGGGCAGCGCAAAGTCCGCGGACTTATCCGTGCGGTGGATAGATGGCAAGGTGGAGAATATTGCCGGGGTTGCCGCCGGCCAGATCGTCACCATCGAAGAAGGGAAGGGAATTGTTCGCAAGCAGCCTTACTCTAAACGGTAGTGAGAGCTTTAAGGACGCCTATTAAGGCGTCGAAGACTTCGACTTTTCCGGACTGGACGCTTCCTTAACTTTAAGAATTTGATCCGCAGCCACAGATTCCAGCCGCTGCACGATGCCGCTGGGCCAGGCAATCTCCAGCAGTCGGACCTTCTTCGACGCGCCCAAGCCAAAATGCGCCCGCTTGTCGCTGGCTGAGAGATAACTTCCGGCCGTACTTACAAACCCATATTGTTCAGGCCCGCCATCCGGAATTACGTGGAGGGTCGCGCCAATTCCATCGCGATTGCTGCTCTTGCCCACCAGTTGAACCAGGAGCCAGTGGTTGCCGTTCCGTCCCTGATTGCGCAGGATGATGGGGCCGGCATCGTGGCAGTTGATGGCGATATCGATGAATCCATCGTTGTCGATGTCCCCGAACGCCGCGCCCCGGGCTGTGTTCGGAATGGTGAATATCTCGCCGCTTTGCCGTGACACGTCATGGAACTTGCCGCCGGTATTTTTGAGCAGCAGCGGTGGCTCGCGATAATGAAGCCCGGGGTCGGTCAGATCGATGTTGTCCATCACGTGTCCCTGCGCCACGAAGAGATCGCGCCACCCGTCGTTGTCATAATCGAACAGCTTCGCGCCCCAGCCCGAGTGCTGAATGGTGAATCCGCCAACGCCGCTGGGGTCGGTTGCGTCTTCGAATGTTCCCTTGTTGTTGTGGAAGAGCGCGTATTTCTGGTTGGCGAGCGCGTTCACGAAGACGTCGGGCCATCCGTCGTTATCGTAGTCGGCGAAATCCACCCCCATGCCGGCGAAGACTTTGCCATTTTCGTTGTATGCCAGTCCGGCGGTCAGTCCTTCCTCCTTGAACGTGCCATCACGCCGGTTGCGAAAAAGCTGTTCGGGAAACGAATCGTTGGCCACAAAGATATCGGGCCAGCCGTCGCGGTCGAAATCGTTAACCGCGATTCCCAGGCCCTTGCCCGGCGATGCGGCAAGCCCGCACTCCTTTGAGACATCGGTGAACGTGCCGTCGCCGTTGTTGTGATAGACGAGATAAGTTGTCGGCTCGAACTGGTCGGGATGGCAGTACGCGCGGTAGCCCGGACGATATAACCCACAATAGATGTTGGAAGAGAACTCCCACTGCAAGTAACGAGTGACGATCAGATCCAGCCGGCCGTCGCGGTCGTAGTCCACAAAGCAGGCGCCGGTGCACCATCCGTTGCCCGCCACGCCGGCCCGGGCGGTTACGTCGGTGAATGTGCCGTCGCCGTTGTTGTGGTACAGAATGTTTCCGCCGAGGTTGGTGACCAGGAGATCCACGTTGCCATCGTTGTCGTAGTCGCCGGTGGCGACTCCCATGCCGTAGGAGTGGCCGCGCACGCCCGCGGCCTCGGTCACGTCGGTAAACGTTCCGTCGCCATTGTTGCGGTACAGCCGGTTCCAGAACCGGGCATCGGATTTGTCGGGCATTTTGCCTTTGGGCATGGGGTCGAGAATCTTTGCCCCGTTGACGAAGAAGAGATCGAGACGGCCGTCGTTGTTGTA
>DATJXG010000373.1:0-13263 GCA_035500455.1 Terriglobales bacterium
GACCCACATTCACGATGAGTGGACCAAGAAGAAATTTGCCGAGGGAAAATACAAATCCAGTGAAATTTATGGCTCGCCCAGCGATCCCAAACTGAAGCAGGAATACGAAGAATATTTGAAGCGCCGGTTGGAAGAAATCCACAAGCAACGAAATTCGAATTAGGGAGACGGATGATGGCTGGTTCGCAAGATACACTGACCGGGAATTCGACAAAGAACATCAGCAACGCGGCAGGCGGAAGCGGAATCAGCCGCCGCGGCTTCATCACTCGCATGGGCGGCGGACTGCTCGCAGCGAATGTCGCTGGCGCGTTCCTCAAAGATGCGGCGGCGGAATTGGTAGTGCCGGACCCTCCCGGCAAAAAACTGGGTTGGGCGATTGTTGGTCTCGGCAGCCTTTCCATCAACCAGATCCTTCCAGCTTTCGCGAAATGCGAGAAATCCAAGGTAGTGGCTTTCGTCAGCGGCCATCCTGACAAGGCAAATAAACTGGCGCTGCGCTATGGTGTGAACCCCAAGAATATCTACAATTATCAGAACTACGATTCCATCAAAGACAATCCCGAAGTGGATGTGATCTACATCGTGCTGCCCAATGGCATGCATGCCGAATACACCGTCCGCGGGCTGCAGGCGGGAAAACATGTGCTGTCGGAAAAGCCCATGGCCAACACTCCCGCAGAGTGCCAGCAGATGATCGACGCGGCGCGGAAGGCCGACCGCAAGCTCATGGTGGCCTACCGCTGCCGCTACGAACCCTATAACCAGGAAGCGATCCGCATTGCACGCTCGAGCGAGCTAGGCAAAACGCAGGTGATCGTTTCCGACCACGGCTTCAACATCGGCGATCCCACCCAATGGCGGCTCAACAAGAAACTGGCGGGGGGAGGATGCCTGATGGACATCGGAATTTATGCCTTGCAGGCGGCCCGCTACCTTTCCGGAGAGGAGCCAGTCGAGATCAACGCCATGACCTACAGCGATCCCAACGATCCGCGCTTCAAAGAAGTGGAGGAGACCATCAACTTCCAGTTGCGCTTCCCGAGCGGGATTCTGGCCAACTGCACCTCGAGCTATGGCTACGCGGGGCAGAACCATTACCGGGTGGTGGGCACTGAAGGCTGGCTGGATATGGAGCCGGCGACGTCCTATTCGGGGCTGCGCATGCACGTCCACCGGAAAAACATCACCGAGGAGATCGAACTTCCGGTGCGCGACCACTTCCAGATGGAGATGGACCACATGTCCGCTTGCGTGATGGAGAACAGGGAACCCCTGACTCCCGGCGAGGAAGGCCTGCGCGACCTGACGATCATGATGGGAATTTACGAGGCGGCGCGATCCGGGAAGATGGTCAAACTATGACGGTCAAATTATGACAGGCAAACTATAAGGGAAGTGAACCCGTTGAGTTTCGTGTGGGCACAGCGGCTACTCGGTCTGTTCCACCTCAATGGCGTTTACTTCCGCATAATTTTCCAACGGAACGAACTCCAGCCAGAGGGCGCCGCGTTCGTTGGGCTGAAGATTGCCGAACACCTTGGTGATTTCGTGGTCGAGGCCCGCCTCTTTGGCGATCTCAAAATTCTGCAGAAGAGGTGTGCCGTTCGCGATCACGCTGAAGCGGCGAGTTTCTGAGCCTGATTGCTTGGACTCCGGCGTCCCGAACCAGGTTTCGGCAAAATGCAGGGTTAGGCGATATTTTCCGGGCGCCAGCGGTATGTGATATGAGAAGTTGCCGTAGCGCTCACCGCGATAGAGTGTCTTGTCACGTGCGCTGACCACCGAGTCGTCGCGCGAGGCCAGCATGCCACCAAAGAAGTACTCGTCGGACGACCATATGTGACCATCGACATCAGTGATGGGATGGTCCTGGGTCACGATCCGCACGCAGTGGACCCGTCCAGGGATGCCTTGCAGAATCTCCAGGCCGTTCAAGAAGGCGGGTGAAGGCGCCACTCGGCCGGGAGCGGCGAAGGGTCTGAAGGCCAAATGCAGTTTGCCGTCGGCGCCCGGCGAGATATCTTTGAACACTCTTACCAGCAAGCGATTGGGCCCGCCGGATTCAGCCAGTGGATCGAACCGCTGCAGCACCTGCTTTCCGTTAATCCAGGCATCGAACAACCGGGAGGTCTCGCCGCCCCCGAGCGCGTTGCCGGGGCCGTAGTCACTCTCGGCGAAGTACAAGTGCAATTCGTAAGTGCCCATGGCCAACGGAATGTCGTACTGGAACTGGCCACTCCGCTGACTCTTGATCAATTCGTCGTCCGGTTGGCCTTCGATGCGGTGATCGCCCGGGACTGCTGTAGAGAAACCGCCTTTGAAGTAGGCGTCCGCATTCCAGACGTGGCCTTGCCGGTCCGTGAAAGCGGGCCCGTAATATCCGGCCAGCATGCGGTACTCCGCGGGTACGGGCTGCGCCGCCGACCCGCTCCAGAACTCTTCTTGCCGGGGGGGAACTTTCACGTGCTGGCGAAGGGCGAGAAACGTGAGGCCTGCTATGCACAGCGCCAACGGTGCAAGCGATATCCATAGAGCGTACTTCGTTCCGGAGGGTGCCAGCCCCTCGTCCATTTCCGCAATCTCCGGGGCGGAACCCTCAGAGCCAGGCAGGAGATCGAGCGGCGCCGCGGTAACAACCTGGCTAGGTACGTCGGTGTGCGCGGGGGCGTTGCGAAAAAGGAAGTGCGGAATATATTGGCCGTTGGGAATGACGATTTGTATACGTCGCGAAGCCCCTTCGCGCAGGTAGTACTCGTCAAGGCGTTTGCGCAGGCGGTGCGCTTCCACCCGCACGATCGAGTCTCTCTTGGGATCGAAGTCCGGCGCGCGGCGCAGAGCCTCGACGCCGATCGTGTACTCCTTGATCTGGTCCGCTTCTCCCTGGAAGTAACGCTCACAGACGTACTTCAGGAAGCTGTGCAAATGGGGGGCGCGGTGAAAGATGCCGGAATCCAGCAGAGCCTGAAGCTCTGCCCGCTCGTCGCGATACTCGGCGATTTCCAGCACGCCGGGAGGCTAACCCAATGCTTAACCGACTTTCAAGACAATTTTAGGGCCTCGGTTAACGTTTACAGCTCCATCCAGGAGGGCTGTGATTATTAAATAAAAAGCTAATCTCATCAGTAACTTACATAAGTTAACATGTCGTTAACTCCAGCATAACCATTAGAAGGTTGATAAGTCATGACGCTTGCTGCTAAACGCATACTGCTTGTTTGTGTCAATCGCGTGGGGGCTGCCAATTATGTTAAAGATGGTCAAGCTGCTGCTTTGCCTGGGGCTCTTTGTCCTGCTGACCGCGAACGTTTGGGCGCAGGGAATTTTCGCAACTCTCACCGGAGTGGTTACCGACCCCTCCCAATCGGTTGTCGGCGGCGCCAAGGTGACTCTGAAGGATGCGGTATCCGGGTCACTGCGCGACACCGTAACAAATAACGAGGGCTACTTCACCTTCGCCGCCGTTCCCGTGGGAAGGTACAGCATTTCAGTTGAAGCGGAGGGCTTCCGGACTTACAAAGCGAACGACATCAGTTTGGGCGGTGCTGAAAAGCGCAACTTAAACGTCACTCTCACAGTAGGCGCGACAAGCGAGACGGTCGAGGTCAGCGCTGAAGCCGCACAAATTGTGACCACCGACTCAGCCGAGAAGTCGTATACGCTGGAAGCCAAGGAGTTGCAGAACTTGGTTCAAATCGGCAGCGACGCGGCCGAGTACATCAAGATTATGCCCGGATTTGCCGTGCAGAACGGCAGTTCCAACAAGGCGAACTACAGCGGCGAGGTGATCGGCATCAACGCCAACGGCGACGCCGGCAGCCAGAGCCCGCTGAACAACGCCTCTAGCTATAACGGGCTGCCCGGCAACTCGCTCGACATCACCCTGGACGGAGCGCATGTCGCTGACCCGGGTTGCGATTGTGACACGCCGGTCAATCCCAACTCTGATTTCTTGCAGGAGTTCCGGGTGCTGGCATCAAACTTCAGCGCCGAGAACCAAAAGGGGCCGATCCTCATTACCTCGGTGACCCGGTCGGGTGGCCAGCATCTGCACGGCAGCGGCTATTTCTCTGCCCGAAATGCCGCACTCAATGCCAACGACTGGCTCAACAACAACAGCGGAGCTCCCAAACCTGCCAATAAGTACTACTACCCAGGCGGCACGATCGGTGGCATGGTTCCCAAGACGAAGGGCAAACTGTTCTTCTTCGCCGGCTTCGAGTACTACTACCAGGTGCTGGATACCGGCTTGCTACGTTCCACGGTTCCCACGGCGAATATGCTCACCGGGAATTTCTCGACGTCCGAGTTGGAGAAGATCGGCGACGCAACCCACGGCTACAATACGGGTGGTGGAGGAACGCCGGTGGGAACGGCCTGCTCCAGCACCGGGCCTTATCTTCCCTGCCTGAACCAGAACGCTCTGAATGCTTTCGGGGCGACGCCCGACGGTAACGGGGGATATAACGTCCAGATTCCGACGGCGGACCTGAACACAAACATGCTTGCCCTGATGAATCTATATCCGGCGCCGAATGCCGATCCCAATGCGACCGGGGGCTACAATTATGTGCAGTCCGAAGTCTTCAACCAGAACAACACTCAGTTCGTGACGCGCGAAGACTACAACATCAGCGACCGCACCAAGCTGTTCGTGCGCTACAACTATCAGAAGGAGACGCAACAGTTCCCGGTTGGCCTGTGGTGGCGCCAGTCGGACCAGGTTCCGTATCCGACACCGATCGAGGGCAGGAACCGGTCTTCCTCCATATCGGGATCGCTCACGCACGTGTTCAGCCCGAGCATGACCAATGAAACGGTCGTGGCGTACACGTTAGTCAAGTTCCCGAACGTCTTCGCCAGTCCTGATGCAGTAGACCGTTCGACTGTGGGCTATAACGTTCAGGGATTGTTCAAGACCGGAGTCGCGCAGATTCCGTCGTTCGGAGGTACGGGCGGCAACGGCGAAACCGCTTTGGTATTCAATCCGGGCGGCTTCGAAGCCGGCGGAGCATCAGCCGGCCTATACGCCAACAAGTACATGCCCAGCGTGAGTGACACGATCACCAAAGTGATCGGCACGCATACACTCAAAGGCGGCTTCTTCTGGGAATGGATTCGCAACGTCCAGCCCGCGAATAACAATACCAACGGGTACCTGCAGTTCGTATCCGGAAGTAACCCCCTGTATACGACTGGCGACTCCTATGCTGACGAAGTCTTGGGTATCGCCAGCAACTACAACGAAGCCACGAAGAATCGGCTCAACGATGAAGCCTACAACACCGTTGACTTCTTCGCACAAGATGACTGGAAAGCGACCAAGCGGCTGACCGTAAACTTCGGTCTACGCTTCAGTCACTTACAGCCGTGGTATGACCGGTTAGGCGATGGCTTTGCGATCTTCAATCTCGACGCCTACACCCAAGGAGGGGGCGCAACATGTACCGGTGCGCCGACCTTCTGTGGATACGAATGGCACGCTCAGAACCCCTCTGTTCCTAATAGCGGCTACCCGACGCGTACGTTGTACTACCAGCCACGCCTGGGCGGCGCATACGATCTCATGGGTGACGGCAAGACCGTTCTCCGCGGAGGATGGGGCCGTTACTACTTCCATACAGGACAGTTTACAAGCGGCCTGGATGCGTCCGCCGGAGTTGAGACGACCGGTTTCTCCAACCAGATCGCGTTGAGCGGGACCACCAGTCAGCCCATTCTGGTCAATCCACTACCCGCATCCTTGGCCTCACAAGCTCCATGGAGCTCAGCCGCAGGGAATGCCGGCCTGGACACGGTCAATTTCAGCGCTAACCCGTCAGGTCCTGCGGCCGTAGACGGCAAAGATGACAAGATGGGCTATACGGATAACTGGAACTTCACCATTTCGCGCCAATTGCCGTGGTCGAGCCTGTTTGAGGTCGCCTATATCGGCAATCGGTCGAGAGATCTCTCCAGCGGAGGCAATGGTGGAAGTCTGGGCTCTGGGGGCGGAGGCTTCGCCACCTACAACATCAACCTGATACCGGTGGGTGCGATGACCGCGTACGCGGCGTCACATGGGGGAGTTGATCCGAACACGCTGAATACCGCCAACTTCTATCCCATTCAGGGTTATTCAGATCTGAATGTGACCACGAATAACGGGCGCGCGAACTACAACGCCCTGCAGGCGACCTGGGCTCGCACGCGCGGGCGGTACACGCTCGACCTGAACTACACGTACAGCAAGGCCGAGGGTGTGGTGAATGACGGCTCGGGCCGCGCCGTAGATATTTTCGACATAAATAAAAGCATCGGTGTGCTGCCCAATAGCCGAAAACACTTGTTCAATGCGGCTTATTCCGTGGAGCTGCCCACCATGAGAAACCTCAACAAGTATGCGGGCCGCTTCGTAAACGGCTGGCAGGTCAGCGGAATCCTGCAACTCCAGAGCGGGCCCAACCTTAGCGCTTTCCAGAACCAAAACTTCGGCATGAGCTACGTAGGCACGGCTGCGAACAATGGCATTGCGGTGGTTCCGGGCACCAACTTCGCGCTCAACAATAAGTCCCTGCTGGGCACGACGGAGATCCAACTCAACCCCATTGTGACCTGCAATCCGGCAAGCGGGCTGAAAGCGCACCAGTACATCAATGGGAGTTGCTTCGCGGCCCCGTCGCAGGTTGGGGAGAACGGCCCGTTTGTCTTGCCGGCCATCTACGGCCCGGCCTATTTCAATTGGGATATGGCGTTGTTCAAGAACTTCGCCATCACCGAGAGCCAGAAGTTGCAATTCCGGTTCAACTTCTACAACTTTTTGAACCATCCGTTGTGGTCGTTTAACGGAAACAATCTCGGCCTCACCTTCCAGCAAGATAGTACGGGTGCTTTCACTCAGAGCAATTCGACGTTCGGCTACACGACGCAGAAACAGGGGCATCGCATCATCGAGATGGCAGTGAAATACTACTTCTAAACTCGAGACTACATTCAACCCAGAGAAAAGGGATGGCTTCGGCCATCCCTTTGTTTTGGTGCGCCCGGCAGAGCGCACTCACTTGGAGGTGAAAGTCCTCTACACACCCGGCAAGGGGAAGTGTTAGCGGAACCGCAAGGGTGTCCGGTATCCTATCCTCACGTACATGTATAGCCCGACCATAGCCGGACTCTTTCTGGCGGCCGCGCTTGTCGCGCAGACTCCACCGCCGGAGGCCGCATTGCGGCATGCCGTGGAACGGCAACAGCACGGGGATATGGAAGGGGCGGTGAAAGGCAGGAAAGCGACATTCAGGGGCCGAGCGCGGGAGCGCCAGCACCTGAATTCAGGGTCACGCGAGCAAGTTCGAGCGATGCCGTCACATTAGCCAGCCTGCGGCACGGCGGGCCCATCCTGCTGGTCTTTGGCAGCTACACTTGCCCAAACCTTCGCGCCCCCGCAGACATGCTCAATCGTCTATACCCGCAGTATAAGAACCAGATTGCGTTTTATCTTAATTTATATTCGCGAGGCCCACTCCACATCCGACTGGGCCAGCACATGGAATCAGCGGGAGAACATCGTCCTGCCGCAGCCGGTGAATATGAGCGAACGCCAGGACCGCGCCCGCATCAGCCTGCGCAAATTGCATATTGAGTTTCCCGCGCTTCTTGATAGCATGAATGGCGCGGCGGAAAAGGCCTGCTCAGCCTGGCCCAGCAAGGCGTTTTTGATAGACGGACGCGGACGTATCGTCTTCAGTACCGGCCTCAGCGAGCAGGATTTCAAGCCCGCACAGTTTGAAGCCGCGTTGCGCAAGGCAAACAGCGTTACCGCGGCGGAGGCGCCGGGTTCGCCACGCCGGCCCCAGTAAAAATGCGGAAACCTGCCCCCCTTCTGATTCTGTTTCTGGCCAGCCTGCTCCATGGGCAAACCCTGACCCCACAGGCGCTGGTGCAGGATGCGATGAGCAAGCAGCAGTCCGGCGATCTCGAAGGGGCGGTCAAAGAGTACAGGGAATTTCTGAAGCTTCATCCCGAAGCGACCGCCATCCATTCCAACCTGGGCGCCGCGCTGGCCGGCCTGGGGCGTCTGCAGGAAGCGATCGTGGAGTACGAAATTGCCCGCAAGCAGGCGCCAAATCTCCCAAGCGTTTCCCTCAACCTGGCGCTCGCCTACTACAAAATGGGGCGCTTGTCGGATGCGGTTCCTGAACTGGTGAGAGTGCATAAAGAGGCGCCGGAGAACGGCCAGGCCACCCTGCTGCTGGGGGACTGCTATTTGCGCATGGGGCAAAACAAAGATGTGATCCGCGTGCTGCAGCCCGAGGAGAAGAAACATCCGGATGATCTCGCCATCGCCTACATGCTGGGAACCGCGTTGATCCGCGACCACCAGACCGAGCAAGGCGAAGTGCTGGTGGACCGCATTCTGCGCAACGGAGACTCTGCCGAGGCGCACTTGATGCTGGGCAGCGCCAAAATGAACGCCTCCGATTTCGCCGGCGCGCGTGACGAGTTTGCCAAGGCGATCGCCCTGGACCCCAAGCTTCCGGAAGTGCACGTCCTCTACGCTGAGGCTTTGCAGGTCACCGGCGATCCTGACCAGGCCTTGAAAGAGTTCAAAGCCGAATTGGTCAATGATCCTTACAACTACCAGTCGAACCTCCAGGTCGGCGCGATGCTTCGCCAGAGCCAGAGTTTTGATGAAGCCAGGCAGTATTTCGCGCGCGCTCTGGCTACTCGGCCGCGGGATATCGCCGTGCGCTATCAGCTCGCCACCATCGCATTGACGGAAGGCAAACTTGACGAGGCCAGGCGAGACCTTGAATCCATCGTGAAGGAAACGCCGCAGTTTACCGAAGCGCACGTTTCGCTCTCGCTGGTGTACTACCGCCTTAAGCGTCCGGCTGACGGAGCCCGGGAGCGCGAGATCGTTCAGAAACTCACCGCCGAAGCGCAGGCCAAGCAGCCCGGAGCTAAGGCGCAGTGACCTTCGAACCCAGAACTGGGACCAGCACACGTCCAACGCACCGGATCAACACCCACAAACTTTTCAGGCAACGATGAAGATATCGCGGCGACAATGGATCCGGCTCGCTTCCGCCTGCGGTGCCTCCTGCCTGTTGCGTGGTCCGGATGCCAGGGCTCAGCAGGCGCCGCTGTTCACGGAAGTCCCGCCAGCTGCGAGCGGCATTACCTGGGTCCACGAAAACGCGATGTCACCTGAACATTACTTGCCCGAGACCCTCGGTCCCGGATGTGCCTTCCTCGATTACGACAATGACGGGTGGATGGACATCTTCCTGGTCAACAGCGGTCCCAGCGATTTCTGGAAGCCCGCCAAGCCCATCCGCAACGCTCTTTATAAGAACAATCGCAACGGCACTTTTACCGATGTTACAGAGCATGCCGGGGTTGGCGGCTCGTATTTCGGAATGGGAGTTGCCGTCGGGGATTACGACAACGACGGCTGGCCTGATATCTTCGTTACCGCTTACGGCCAATGCACTCTCTACAAGAACAACCACGACGGCACGTTTTCTGACGTTACGGCGAAGGCAGGTCTCACTACTCCCGGTTGGACCACCAGTGCGGTTTGGTTCGACTATGACAATGACAGCAAGCTGGATTTGTTCGTTTGCAGCTTCGTAGACTACGGCGGCAAGCATAAGTTCGAGTGCGGCGATAACAAGATAGGCAAGGCTTACTATTGCATTCCGCGCGTTTTCCGGCCTACAGCCAATTTTCTCTATCACAACAATGGCGATGGCACGTTCACCGAAGTGAGCAAAGGCACCGCCATCGCCAAGGCCTTAGGCAAAGGCCTGGGCGTCGTCGCGACAGATATCAATAACGATGGACGGACGGACCTATTCGTCGCCAATGACACGGTGCAGAACTTCCTTTTCGTAAATCGCGGAGCGGGCCCTAACGGAAGTTGGAAGTGGGAGGAAATCGCTCTGCAAGCCGGCGTGGGATACAGCGAAAGCGGCCAGGCCCGCTCGGGAATGGGGGTAGATGCCGCCGATCTTTCGGACAACGGCTGGCAGGATCTGTTCGTGGCCAATGTGGACCACGAGATGTTCTCTATGTACCAGAATAATAAAGACGAGACTTTTCAGGATATAGCCCACGTAGAAGGCGTGGCTCGCGCCACCCGCCTGCTCAGTGGCTGGGGATTGAAATATTTCGACTACGACAACGATGGCGCCGTGGACTTGATTCTCGCGAATGGACATCCCGACGACATGATCGACGCCTATTCCATGCAGGTTCATTACAAAGAGCCGTTGGTCTTGTTTCATCAAGGCCAGGATCACACGTTTCATGACGTCAGTGAGCAGGCCGGGCCGGTATTTCAGAAGCATTTTCCGGCCCGCGGATTGGCGGTGGGAGATTACGACAACGATGGCGCCCTCGATGTATTGGTGGGCAATAACGGCGCCGCTCCACTGCTGCTCAAGAACAATGCGGCGAAGGGCAACAATTGGGTGGGCCTTAAACTGGAAGGCGTGCAGTGTAATCGAGACGCCATCGGCGCCCGGATCGTCTGGACGGCCGGCGGAAAGCAGAGAAGCCGCTTGAAGAATAATGGAGGCAGCTATTTATCGTCGCACGATCCGCGCGAAGTATTAGGCATCGGCGACGCGCCGAAGGTGGATGAGGTAGAGATCCGCTGGCCTGCCCCGAGTAAGCAGATCGATAAGCTTAAAGCTTTACCCATAAACCGCTATGTGAAAGTCGTGGAAGGTAAAGGCATCGTCAGTTGAAGGCCAATCACCGCATCGCGAGATACACATACCGCAGCAGGAAAAGCGCGGTGAGGATCCACACCAGAAGGTTGATTTCCCGCATTTTGCCGGCGGCCACCTTGACTACCGTGTAGCATATTAGCCCCAAGCTAAGGCCGGTAGCTATGCTGAAAGTCAGTGGAGTCGCCAGCATCGTGATGAAGGCCGGGGCGGCTTCAGTGAAATCCCTCCACTGAACGTGCGCGATGGATTGCGTCATCAATGCGCCTACAAGAATTAGCGCCGGGGCCGTGGCGTACCCCGGAATGGACGCCGCCAGCGGCGAGAAGAACATTGCCGCCAGAAAAAATGCGGCCACGGCCAGATTGCTCAGCCCAGTGCGCGCCCCTGCCGCGACCCCAGCCGCACTCTCGATGTAGCTGGTAACCGTCGAAGTCCCGGTCAGGGATCCGAAGATGGTTCCGATCGCATCTGCCATCAGAGCGCGGCCCACGCGTGGAATTTTCCCGTCCTTTACGAAGCCGGCCTGCTCGCAGACGCCGACCAGCGTGCCCACATTGTCGAACAGATCGACGAAGAGAAATGCAAACAGGATTTCCAGCAGGCCAAGATGAGTGGCACCGCGGAAGTCCAGCTTCAGCCACGTGGACGAGGGATGCGGCATGGCGACCAGCGAGTGCGGCCAAGTGCCCAGGCCGCGAAAAATTCCCAGCACGGCCGTCCCGACGATGCCTAGCAGGATCGCTGCCTTGAATCGCCGCGTCATCAGAACGAGAGTGAGCGCGATTCCAAAGCAGGCGGTCTGCACCTCGCGGCCGGCGAAACTGCCGATTCCGACGAACGTAGCCGGATTCGCAATCA
Source organism: Terriglobales bacterium (assembly GCA_035500455.1). Classification (GTDB taxonomy): domain Bacteria; phylum Acidobacteriota; class Terriglobia; order Terriglobales; family Acidobacteriaceae; genus DATJXG01. Next base: position 11,574 of record DATJXG010000373.1, read on the forward strand.
CCAGCTTCGCGTTGCGCAATCCGATGAAGGCGATAAACATGCCGATGCCGGTTGCGGTCGAATGCTTCAGGCAATCGGGCATGCCGTTAACGATCTGTTCGCGCACGCGCGTGACAGTGAGCAGCAGAAATACCGCTCCGGAGAAGAAAACCACCCCCAGCGCGGTCTGCCAGGGAACGTGCATGTTCAGGCAGACGGAATATGTGAAGTAGGCGTTGAGCGACATTCCCGGCGCCAGCGCGATGGGATAGTTCGCGTAAAGACCCATCACGATGGTGGCGACCGCGGCGGAAAGGCAGGTGGCAAACAGGGCGCCCTCAGGCGGAATTCCCGCCTGCGAGAGAATCTGCGGATTCACCACCACGACGTAAGCCATGGTGACGAATGTGGTCAGGCCGCCAAGCATCTCCTGCTTGACGGTGGTCTGATTTTCCGCGAGCTTGAAATAGCGTCGAATCATGAATGGTGCGAAACCTCCGCGCCGGGTATTTCTTCGCGGCGTCTGCGTTCTAGATTTTTGCCTCCGCCGGCAAACACCTTGAAACGCGGAGATCGCAAAGAACTTCCGCCGAGGGCGCGGAGAAGTGCTCAGTAGGCTATCTTGTCGGGTTTTTCTTTCCAGGCGCGAAATGCCGCCAGAGCCTCGTCCCGCATCATCTGCATCATGGGAATTCCGCGTTGGGCGTGCGGCCGGGCGATTTCGTCATAGATCACCGAGTCGTCGAAGCCGATCATGGCCGCGTCGGAGGCGAGGTTGCCGAAATAAACGCGCGCCAGCCGCGCCCAGTAGATCGCCCCCAGGCACATGGGGCAGGGCTCGCAGGAGGTGTACAACTCGCAACCCCTCAGTTCGAAAAGGCCGAGTTTTTGGCAGGCCACGCGGATGGCCAGAACCTCAGCGTGCGCGGTGGGGTCGTTTCGCGCAGTGACTTGATTCACACCCTCGGCGATTGCCTTGCCGTTCTGCACCACGACCGCCCCGAACGGACCACCGCCGGAGCCGACGTTTTCGATGGATAGTTGAATGGCGCGCGCCATGAAAGCAGTGTCCATGTTTTGCTCTATTAAAGCAGTCAACGGTATGCTGGAGCCAACATCCTGGCTGTGCGCTCCAAACCAGTCAACATGGACTCTTGGGCTGCCGTGAGTGAGCGCCATTATAGCCGGAAGCGCGATTGGGACGATCCATGGACGAATCCACTAAGCCACGGGCCTTTGTTTCGCAGCGCGTGGTGATGCCCGAAGGAATCCGCCCCGCGGCGGTTCTGGTTCAGGGCGAGCGAATTCTGGACATTGTTCCCCGCGACCACGTCCCAGTTGGAGCGCAGACCTACGATTTCGGCGATGCAGCGATACTCCCCGGCTTGGTCGATTCGCACGTGCACATCAACGAACCCGGACGCACCGAGTGGGAGGGATTCGCCACCGCCACCCGGGCAGCGGCTGCCGGGGGATACACCATGCTTGTCGATATGCCGCTGAACTGTCTGCCGGCCACAACGAATGTCGCAGCCCTGGAAACGAAGCGAGCGGCGGCGCAGGGCCAGTGCCATGTGGATTGGGGAGCCTGGGGCGGAGTGGTCAGCGACAACCAGGAGGATATTGAGGCGCTTGCGACTGCGGGTGTGCTGGGCTTTAAGTGCTTTCTCATTCATCCTGGGATCGATGGCTTCACCATGGTCAACGAGGC
>DATJXG010000374.1:0-2389 GCA_035500455.1 Terriglobales bacterium
ATAGATCACGCCCTTGCCGCGGTTCTTCCCTTCCAGGAAATTTTCGTGGCCGTCCAGGATGACAACATCCTCAATGTTGTCCCGCGTGTATCCGGGCAAGCGCGCGAATTCCGCCGCCATCCAGCCGAGATTTCGCGCCATGCCTTTGAGCGCTCCCCGCCGCTGCGCCTCCGTCCAATCGGGAAAAGCCAGGCGCAGATTCAACTCGGCGGTCTTGCGCAGCTGGGGTAGAAACCAGAGCAGCAACCTCGCGGTCCGGGCCGCGAGCCCACGCGCGACCGGCCGCGGCAACACCCCCAGCGTCTTCACAAACGCCCACGCCACCGCGTATTGCAGCCGCTCGATCATTTTGGAGTGCGGGAACCCGGCTCCCGTTTTTACGGTCGATCCCCCATCAGAAGTTCTTAGCCCTAAGTCTTAAGTTCTAAGGTTTCAGTCTACAGCCAAGATTCCACGACTTCCGTATCCGTGCCTGAGAGTTTACCCGCACTTAAAACTTAGAACTTAGAACTGGCTCCTGCCAATGCTAAACTCCTCTTTCCGTGGCACCAACTGACACTGAACTCCCCAACGCATCGCCACTCTCCCCTGCCTCACGCCTGGCCTGGGCCGCGCTGATTCTCGTCACACTCTATCTCTGTTACTTCCACAATCTGGGGGCCATCTGCCTCGTCGGCCCCGACGAGCCGCGCTATGCCTGGATCGCCCGCGACATGGCGGAAACCGGCGATTGGGTCACACCGCGCCTCTATGGCCAACCCTGGTTTGAAAAGCCGGTGCTCTATTATTGGGGAGCGGCCGCTAGCTTCAAACTGTTTGGCGTGAGCGAAGCTACTGCGAGGCTGCCCAGCGCTATTTCCGCTTTGCTGGCGACGCTCGCTCTTGCGTGGCTCGCCTTGCGCCTCAGCGGCGCCGAAACCGCGCGCTGGCTGCTCGTCCTCCTGCCAACCACCGTCGGCATGATCGGCTTTTCCCACGCTGCCGCCACAGACATGCCCTTCGCGGGCATGCTCACCATCGCCATGGTCTTTGCCGCAATCCTGCTAAAACTCGTTCCGACCTCGCCCGCACCCGATTCCCCCGCGCCCCTCTTCACGTTAACCTCCTCGACCTCCATTACCTGCGTCTTGTTCGGCTTCTTCCTCGGCCTTGCGACTCTCGCCAAGGGCCCCGCAGCGATCATTCTCTCCGGCGGCGCCGTCTTTCTTTGGGCTGCGATTGCGAAACGTTGGCGCGATGCCTTCCGTTGCCTTCACCCTCTGGCCATCGCCAGTTTCTGCCTCACCGCCCTTCCCTGGTACATCCTCTGCGCCCGCCGCAATCCCGATTTCTTTCGCGTCTTCATCATCGAGCACAACTTCAAACGCTTCCTCACTCCCGAATTCCAGCACGTCCAGCCCTTCTGGTATTACGCGCCGATTCTGCTGATTGCGTTTCTGCCTTGGACACCGGCTGTGCTCTGGTCGGCTTTCCATGGATTTTCCCGCGCGGCATCCACGCGGCGCGTTTCGCCGGCAACGCTCCTTCTTCTCTCCTGGTCCTGTTTCTGCATTTTGTTCTTCAGCATTTCGAAATCCAAGCTGCCCGGCTACATCCTTCCGGCTATCCCGGCGATCGGACTGCTGCTGGCGCGGAGCGTCGCGCAATTGGCGGAGGGGCAAGAAAAAGCGCTTCGCTGGCTGCTGGTATCCTTCAGCGGCATTTGCGCCATCGCCGCGCCGGTGCTGCTGGCGCTGGCGCGTCCTCCGCACATCACCAATCCGCTGGGGTTCGCAATGATCTCTTTCGCCTGCGTCTTGCTGCTGTTCGGGTTGGCCAATCTGCTTCTGGCGAACAAGGAGCATCGGGATACACCACTCCGGTTGGCCGCGCCGCTTTGTGTTGCGCCCATCTTGATTCTGCTTTGCACGTTTCAGTTGGTCGCCGCGCCGTGGCTACGCTACGACATGTCCGGCAAGACGCTTGCCCGGGAGCTTCAGATGGATCGCGTCCCGCTGGAGCAACTCTTCACACAGCCGATGCGCCGCGGCCAGCAATTCAGTTTGAATTTTTACCTGCACCGCGAAGTTCCGGCCTGGGATCCGGATCATCCGCGGGAGGGCTATCTGCTGCTGAACTCGCGGCATTGCCAGTCGTGGGTGAGAGCGCCGTGGACGTGTGCGGAAAATCCGTCGGAGCTTCTCGTGAGCGGATGGTTCGTCTACAAAATTCAGCGCAGCGTTCAGTGAGCGGCCTTGGCAGGAGGGGCAGCCTTGGGAGCCGGAGCGGCGACAGCCGTGGAAGCCACCGGTAGCCGCGCCAGGAAGAACGACACCACGCGATTCTCGTAGTCCCGCTTCTCCTCGTCCGCCAGGTTCACGAAATTTCCGTGGGCGACGATGGCCTGCTC
>DATJXG010000375.1:0-10917 GCA_035500455.1 Terriglobales bacterium
GCATGCTCTGCGGGTTATTCTTGCCGCAGCCGAAGCAGTGATTCGGCGAGCCAGCTTTGGCGCCGCCGGATTTTCGGCTGGTTCCCATCGGAAGAGTTTAACCATAAAGGACTGCAACATACACGCAGTAAAAAGCCGCCCCTTCGCATCCCCGGGGTCTCCTTCGTGAACCTTCGAGCAACCTTCGTGTCCCTCGTGGTTGGCTTTTTTGCAGTGCACAGCAAAAGCGAACCACAAAGGACACCAAGGTTACACGAAGGTTCACGAAGGAAGCCGGAGATTAGCCGCAAAAATCGCCGAGGATGCAAAGAATCATAACGAGCGGAGGGGAGAAATTTGGCCCTGGCGGGATTTGTGCTGGGTAAGCATCGTTGCTCAATCGTCAATCGTAAATCCTCTAATCCAAAGTTGTGATAGACTTCCTGCCCAGCCGTACCTTTCATCCTGAAAGCTTTGCGATGTGGGTTGTGGATCAAAATCCAAAGCGCTCCCTGGAGGGCTCGTAGATGGGCCTCGCTCTTCTGGCGATTATCTGGGTCATCACCCTTGTCAGCACATACTTTTTCGCCGCCAAAACCTGGTGGCTGCCGCATGGCGCGTCAGCGTCGGCGCCCTGGATTGATGGGCAATTCGCCCTTACGTATGCGCTGATGGGAGTCGTTTTTCTGGCGGCGCAGCTTTCGCTTGGCTACCTGGTATGGAAGTACCGGGATCGTCCGGGGGCGAAGCCGGTGGAATACTCCCACGGCAACACCAGGCTGGAGATCATCTGGACGGCGCTGACCGCGGTGCTGTTTATCGGGCTGAACCTGATGGGCGGTCGAGTGTGGGCGGCGGAACGATTCGCGCCGGCCCAGCCCAATGCCGTTCCGGTGGAGGTCACGGCCATGCAGTTTGCCTGGTACTTCCGCTATCCGGGCGCGGATGGGAAGTACGGCCCGACTAGTCCCAAGCTGGTGGATCCCTCGTCGGGCAATGAAGCGGCCATTGGCCTGGAACCCTCCGATCCGGCTTCGAAAGATGATGTGGTCACCGGCACCATGTATCTGCCGGTAAATCGCCAGGTGGACCTCACACTGAAAGCCGAAGATGTAATCCATTCCTTCTTTGTACCGTCATTCCGCTTCAAGCAGGACGCGGTGCCGGGGTTGGCGATCAAGATGCACTTCACGCCTACGGAGATAGGCGAGTACGAACTGGCTTGCGCCGAGTTGTGCGGGCTCGGCCACTACAAAATGCACGGCGTGGTTCACGTCGTCAGCCAGGAAGATTTCGACAAATGGCTGGCAGCGCGGGAGGCGGAGAAACAATAATGGTCGCCCAGGAAGCTCACGGCAGTTCGGGGCATGGGGCCCCGCAGGGATTCATCCGGAAATACGTCTTCAGCCTGGACCACAAAGTCATCGGCCTGCAGTACTACTTTTTGGCGCTGACGGCGGTGTTTGTCGGCATGTTTCTTTCGTTGCTGATGCGCATTCACCTTATCTGGCCCACGGCGGTGTTGCCCTTGGTGGGCGACATCAAGCCCGAGACCTACCTCAGCCTGCTGACCATGCACGGCACCATCATGGTGTTCTTCGTGCTGACCACGGCGCCGCAGAGCGGGTTCGGGAACTATTTTCTGCCGATTCAGATCGGCGCGCCGGATATGGCGTTTCCCGTCCTGAATATGCTCTCGTTCTGGACGACGTTTGTGGCGTTCATTGTGATTATCGCCGCCTTCTTCGTCACCGGGGGAGCGCCACTGCACGGCTGGACGGGCTACGCGCCGCTCAGCGCTCTGAAGAACTCAGGGCCGGGCGAGCAACTAGGCGCGGACCTGTGGATCACCAGCATCGCCATCTTCTGCCTGGCTTCGCTGATGGGGGCGCTGAATTTCATTACCACGATTCTTGATCTGCGGGCCAAGGGCATGACGCTGATGCGCATGCCGCTCACCTGCTGGGCCTGGTTTGTCACTGCAATCCTGGGATTGCTTGCCTTTGGAGTTCTGCTCTCCGCCGGAATTCTTCTGCTGCTGGATCGCAACCTCGGCACCAGTTTCTATATCCCTCTGGTAGTTGTGAACGGCCAGGTGATGGGCCACAAAGGCGGCTCGCCGCTGCTGTGGCAGCACCTGTTCTGGTTCTTCGGGCATCCTGAGGTTTACATCGCGATTCTGCCCGGTATGGGCGTGGCGTCGCAGCTGCTTTCCACGTTCTCTCGTAAGCCGATCTTCGGTTACAAGGCGATGGTGTACGCCATCATGTCGATTGGCATATTGGGCTTTGTAGTTTGGGGCCACCACATGTTCATGAGTGGCATGAGCCCGTACTCGGCTTTCGCCTTCTCCATCATGACCATGTGCATCGGGGTGCCATCGGCGATCAAGACATTCAATTGGCTGGGTACGATCTATAAAGGCCGAGTGCGCTTCCAGACGCCGATGCTTTACGCCATCGGCTTTGTTTCGCTCTTCGTCTCCGGCGGCCTGAGCGGCCCGTTCCTGGCACAGCCGGTGCTGGACATCCCGCTCCACGACACTTACTTCGTGGTCGGCCACTTCCACCTGATCATGGGCGTGGCGGCGATCTTCGGCATGTTTGCCGGCACCTACTACTGGTTCCCCAAAATGTTCGGGCGCATGATGAACGAAACCTGGGGACGGGTCCACTTCTTCATTACGCTGGCCGGGACCTATGCCATCTTCATGCCCATGCACTATCTGGGCATGGCGGGGCAGACGCGGCGCTACTCGCAGTTCACCGAGGTGGCCTACCAGACCAAGCTGATCCCGCTGCAGACGTTTATTACCTTTGCGGCCATCATTACCATTTCCGCGCAGGTCATTTTTGTCATTAATCTGTTCTGGAGCATGTTCAAGGGACCGAAGGCGAGCGACAATCCATGGGAAGCAACTACGCTGGAATGGACGACAGCCACGCCGCCCCCGCACGACAATTTTGGCGGTGTGACCCCGGTGGTGAACCACGGGCCGTACGAGTACAGCGTCCCGGGAGCGCCCAAGGATTACGTGATGCAGACTGATCCGGTGACGGTAACGACACACTAAGACCCAGTCGTTAGCTCTTGGTCATTGGTCGTTGGCCAACGACTACCGGCTAACGACTACCGGCTAACGACTACCGGCCAACGACTAGCGACCGAACCATGGCAGCTTTGACTCCCACAGCACCAGTACAAGATCCTCGAATCGGCGGCAGAGGCGGCGAGCCGCCGGTGCGCGATGGCGGCGGCAATGGCGGCGGCGGGAACGGCTACGCCGACTACCACCATCGCCTGCGGCGGGCACGGCTGGCCATCGTGATTCTGATGGTGGCCATCGTCATGCTGTTTGTGGCCTTCACCAGCGCTTACGTTTTCCGCAAGGGGCTTCCTACTTTCGACGATCAGACCCACTCCTATGTACGCGACTGGATTCCGGTAAATCTTCCGATCCAGTTGTTGCTGGTAAATACGATCGTGTTGCTGCTGAGCAGCGTGACCATCGAGATGGCACGGCGGCAGATTATCCGGCAGGTGGCGTTGGCGGGAGTAGGCAGAATTCCGGGAGTGAGCGTGACAGGCGGCCGGAGCTTCCCATGGCTGGGAGCCACCGTAGTGCTGGGTGCGACATTTCTGGTGGGGCAGTGGATGGCCTGGCGGGAACTGGCTGACCGTGGCTTCTACATGGCCACCAATCCCAGCAGTTCGTTCGTGTATTTGCTGACCGCGGCCCATGCGGTGCATTTGTGCGGGGGACTGGTGGCGATGCTTTACGCCGCGGGCACTTCCCTGCTTCGCAAGCCGCTGGAGGCGCGCTGCATCGTGCTCGACGTGACCGCCTGGTACTGGCATTTTATGGCTTTCCTGTGGGTTTACGTTTTTGCCTTGCTGGTAGTAATGCGATAGAGCGTTTCGCGGGCGAGGGCGCCCGCGCCACACGAAACAAGGAGACCGAGCCCATGTCTGACATTGCGGTGCATCACGGCGCGCCGGCGGATGCTTTTGAGCCGTCGCTGTTTGGCACCTATTCGAAGAAAATTGGGATGTGGCTGTTTCTGCTCTCCGATTCGCTCACCTTCGGAGCGTTGCTGTTCGCCTATACCTATGGCCGGGTCTCGACGCCCGACTGGCCCACGCCATTTCACTCTGCGAGCATCCGCAACGCCACGTTGATGACGGCCTTTCTCCTTACCAGCTCGCTGACTATGGTTTGGGCGGTGCGCGCATCGGTGTACAAGAACGCCAAGGCGCAGTTCTGGTGGCTGCTGGCGACCATGGCTTGCGGAATCGGTTTCGTGATCCTGCACGGCCGCGAATGGACCAACCTCATTGCAGAAGGCCTAAGTCTGCCGATGTTTCCCGTGCCCCCCGGCCATCACGGGAGCGCAGAGTTCGCCGAGGTTTCCAGGTCAGTGCCCCAGTTCGCTGCGACCTTCTTCGGCTTGACCGGAATGCACATGCTGCACGTCACCATCGGCGTGATCTACCTCGGTGCCGTCGCGTTTCGCAAAAAGTTCATTCCCATCCTTCTGGGACTTTGGCTGGTCGCATGGCTGGCCACGCCCGACTACAGCCCGTTCCATTACGGCGCGCACGTGCTGCTGCTGGGCGCAATCGTGCTGACGGTGATTCTCTTCCTGAAACCCAAGGTCTATGACTCCTCCGACGTCGAAGTGGCCGGGCTTTACTGGCATTTCGTCGATCTGGTTTGGATGTTCATCTTCCCGCTGGTGTACCTGATGTCCACTAAGATCGTGTAGGGCTTGCCGCTTGGGCTCTGCTGGCGGGAGTCTCGGGGATAGCAGTTTCCGCGCCATATAAGCACAGGCGCGGAGGTCGTCCGCGCCTGCAGCCTGCTGAATCATTTTTGGTTTCTACTGCGCCGCCGGTTTCTCGGCTGGCTTCTTGGGAGCCATGGGAGCGGCTGCCTTCGGTTTCCAGAAATCTGGATCAGCTTTCACCCAATCCTCCGACGGGTAACTCATCTTGGGATTGAATGAAAACAGGTTGGTCTGGCTGGTCTCGATCGCCGAGGCTTCCAGTTCAGCCAGCTTCTTCATGCCGTCTTCGCCCATGGCAGCGACGAAGTCTTTGTCGTGGGTGAACTCCTGGTCGATCTCCGACGTCGACTTCAGGGCGGTAAAGACGGCGTAGGTTCCGCTGGGCTGCTGTCCATAGTCAATCTCGTAGGTCGCCCAATGTGCTTCGGGAATCTTCTCGTAAGCGGCTGTGACCAGCTTCACCAGTTCGTCCCATTCATGCCGGTGCCCCGGCTTTACCTGGAACAAGGCGATCTCGAAGTACCTCATGTGCGCGATATCGACGTTGGCCCGCAGGCTTTGGTCTTCGCGATAGGTCAATACGGCGCCGTCGGTCTCGCTGAGCAGTTCCCCGTCCGCCGCCGCGGCGCGATCGAATGCCGCCGCCAGGGCAGGATTCTTTTGCATAGCCATGTAATCCTTCTCCCAGGCTTCGAAGGAGTCGTAGCCGGTGAGGAACAGGGAGCGGGTTTTACCGGTGAGAGAATCTACCGCCAGATAGTGCGTGGGCCATTTGGCACGGGTCAGGGCCTGCACGAACGCGCTTTCCGACTTCTCGTGCGTCGAACCAGTTTTGCCGGGTTTCTCAAATTCACGGAAGATCACCAGCACCTTTGGGGGCGGAGTGGTATCCATGGTTTGCGCGGCAACCGTGCCCAACGCAGTGAGCAAGAAAACGCCTATGGTCAGGAGCCCAACAGATTTTTTCATGGTTGACCTCCTCGGTCACTTTGGAATGGTTTTGACGGCGTGGGGCTGTGCCTCCCGGGAGATACAGAAGAAGGCAGTGTTTGCAGTCGCGCGAGACTACCTGAGGCGGCGGCTGAGAGTCAAGCCGGATGGTGGCGTGCGGTGGGTCCGCTTGCTTCCCTACTGGTTCAACTGCACGATTGCCTTGCCGCTGGTGTATTCGATCCTCACCATGTCTCCGACTTGCGGCGCGCTGGCGAGGGTGCCTTTTGGGTGCAGGATTACCACAGTCGCCGAGATGGCCTGCAACATCGTTTCCTGGCCCTCCCAAACGACCCTGCCCACGTAGACGCCGGCCTCCGTCGCCGGCCGCCGGACGGTAGCGGAGGTCTTCATGATCTCGCACGCCAGGGTTGTGGCCTGCGCGATCTCGCTATCAACCTTCCCGCGCAGGCGCGGCAAGAGCGTTGGCCCTCCAGGGGCGGAGCTGCTCTTGATGAGCGCCAGCCGGTACTGAACCAGCGCGGCATTGAGCGCGCTCGCCAGTTGCTCCTTCTCGCACGGCTTGGTTAACAGACGGAAGATTCCGCCCTCATTCACTGCGCGCTTGGCGGTTTCCATGTCCTGATTGCCGGTCAACATGATCCGCAGGACCTGCGGAAACTTAACCGCGATCTTTGACAGCAGTTGCGCCCCATCCATCTCGGGCATGCGCATGTCCGCCACCACCACCGCGTAGGGGCCATTGGCGGAGAGCATGGAAAGGGCCTGTGCGCCGCTGGAAGCGATCTCGATTTTGAAATCCTGGCGCAGCAACCGCACACAGCCCTCCAGCACCGCAACCTCGTCGTCAACAAAGAGAATCTTCTCGGCCATGATTCACCCCTGGCCAGCCCGTCGAAGGTCCGGCCCGATTACCGCGTAAGTTTGAGTCGCTGCTTTGCCGCTTAGGCACGTATCAGGTTCAGGCGGACACACGCCCCCAACGCTTTCTCCCGGTATCGGCCAAAACATGCCTTTCTTTAGGTTTGTGAATCACTTTGGCCGGGAGGATAGGGTCAGGGAGTTCCTTTTGGGAGCCTGGAACAAAATGGGGAGCCTGCTCCAGGGATGTGGCCTGGGAGCGGCTGGAAAGAGAAGGGCAAATCTAAATCACTACTTCAGAAAATAACCCTAACTATATATGTCACAATGTGTTCAACTGCACTGGTCTTGTCGTCGGCTTCAGGAACTATTTCGATGGCTGCGTCGGCGGCTTTTTGGCTGCCTGCTCAGCGGTGAGGCGACCGACGATCTGCCGCTCCCGCGCTCCATCCTGTGGACGGTGCAGGCGGTAGTAAAGCGATGCCAACTCCACGTGCGGTTCCAGCCAGTCGGGGTCGTCTTTTGCCAGGCTTTCCAACTCCGCCGCCGCAGCTTCGTAGTCGCCTGAGGTGCTCTTCAGCATCGCTGCTTCGTAGCGGGCCAGCGGGTCGCGGGGCTTCAGTTTCAAGGCGCGGTCAAGATAAATTTTTGCCTCGTCCATTTCGCGCCGCTTGTACAGGATCGTGCCCAGGTACAAGTTCGCCTGAAAGTCATTGGGATTAAGCTTTAAGGCCTCGCGAAAGGCGGGCTCGGCAGTTTTTGGATCGTCACACTTATCTCGCGCCGTTCCGGCCAGTGTGTAGAGTCCGGGCAGATTGGGCTCGATCTGCAAGGCGGCATCCAGATCGTGCCGCGCCTGCTCGAATTCATTCACTTGCAGAAGCGCTGTTCCCGCCACCATGTAAGCGTCGGCGCTCTTCCCTGCCGCTCCCACTTTTTCCATGCGCGCCGCCCCCTGGCGGCGATCCCCACTGCCGATCAGCGCCGATCCCAGGGCGTATTCGAAATCCAGGTTCGAAGAGTTGGTGCCCTCCATCGGCGCCAGCAGCTTTACCGCGTCGGCCGGATTTCCCGAATGGGTGTAGCTTTCTCCCAGCAGAATGGCAATGCGGACATCATCGGGCGCAGCTTTGTGCAGACTCTCAAACTGCTCACGCGCGTGCGCGAAGTCTCCTTTTTTGTAATACGCCAGAGCGAGGTTCATAAGCACGGGCATCTTGGGTGTCACCGATGGCAGAGCCCGGCGATACATGGCGATGGCCTCGTCGTACTGCCCCACGTGCGCCAAAGCTGCCCCGAGATTGACTTCGGCCTCAACCATATTCGGGCGCAACTTCAGCACCGCGCGGTAGTCGTGGATCGCGGCCTGGAAGTCGCCTCGCTGCTGGGCCTCCATCGCGGTCTTCAGGAGCCGATCGGCATCCGGCTGCTGAGCAGCAGCCGTCCCGCAAAGCAGGGCAAGCACTAGGAACACAACCCGCATCGCCCACAGGATATCGCATCGCCCGGCGAGCGGCACGACCCGGGTAGAGACGGGGCTTGCCCCGTCGAGCGAGCGAAGCGAGCCCAGATGCAGGCCCCGCGACGCACGAACATTCGCGTCAACCGGCTGCCCGGCAATGGCCAACCCTGACGTAGTACCAGAGTTTTCGATACACGCGGTTCTCGCGCATCCGGTGGTGTTCAAAGAAAACTAGGGGTGAACCAGTCTCGCGGGCGTCGTTCCGGGCGGCGGTGCAGTAGAATTGAGGGTGGCTTTCACGCCACACCTTCCCTCCGGATGATTCTTTCTCCCAAGCCTGGAGCCGCAGCCTGCACCATTCTGCTCATCGCGACCGCTCTGCTCATGCGGGCGGCGTCCCCACCCAGCCCGATTTTTTTCGAGTTGAAGAAGATCCCCTTTCGCCTGGAGAACTCCGAGTCCCCGGCCCGCAATGCCCCGGAGAGCATGCCCGGCGGAGTGGCCGTCTTCGACTATAACGGCGACGGCCGCCCCGACATTTTCTTCACCAACGGCGCCAACATCGAAACCCTCAAGAAAGACTCGCCCAAGTATCGCAACCGCCTCTTCCGCAACGATGGCAACGGCGTGTTCACCGACGTAACCGATGCAGCCGGACTGGGAGGGACGGGCTACGATATGGGCGTTGCGGTGGGCGATTATGACAACGATGGACATCCCGATATATTCGTCGCCGGCCTGCACGGAAACACTCTCTACCACAACAACGGCGATGGAACTTTCACCGACGTTACCGCCAAAGCCGGGCTGAATAAATCCGATGATCCCGAATTCGGCCCGCTGTGGGCCATTACCGCCGCCTGGGTGGATGTGAACAACGACGGCCTGCTCGATCTTTTCGTGGTGAATTACATGCAGTGGCGCTATTCAACCAAGCCGCTCTGTATGTTCCGCGGCGCGGCCGAGTATTGCACGCCCAAGTTCTATAAGGGCCAGCCCGACCAGCTCTTCTTGAACAAAGGAGACGGCACCTTTCAGGATGTCTCCCAGCAGTGGGGCCTGCGCGGCAATGTGGGCAAAGGTATGGGCGTGGGCGTGGCGGACTACGACCTAGATGGCCGTCCCGATCTATTCGTCACCAACGACGCTTCGTACAATTTCCTATTTCACAATCAGGGAAACAAGTTTGAAGAAGTCGCCTTCCAGACCGGCGTGGCGCTGGTGGAGGATGGAGGGTTCATCTCGGGCATGGGCTTGGACTTTCGCGATTTCAACAACGACGGCTATCCGGATATTGCCTTCGTCGCCCTGAACTATCAGACATTTCCTCTTTTTCTCAACACGCGCAAGGGCGAATTTCGTGAGGTCACCACTCCCAGCGGAATGCGCGAACAGAGCCGGTTCATGGGCGGATTCGGCGCAGCTCTTTATGACTTCGACAACGACGGCTGGAAAGATTTGTTCGTAAGCCGCGGCCACGTAGAAGCCAATGACCAGCCGGGACAGCCGGTGAACCAGTTCAACACCGTATTCCGCAATCTCGGGACGAGTGGAAAATGGACGGCTCTCACCGAAGCAGCAGGACTGAATGCCGCTCCCGCGGCTCGCCATCGCGGCTGCGCCTTTGGCGACCTCGATGGCGATGGGCGCGTTGATGCAGTGGTGACCGCTCTCGATGCGGATGCTGAAATCTGGATGAACCGCAGCCCGAACTCAGGCCATTGGCTGGATGTGGCGCTGCAGGGCACGAAGAGCAACCGCGACGGCATCGGCGCGCGCATCAAGCTAGTGAGTAAGAGCGGCACGCAATACAACCACATGACTACGAGTGTCGGCTACGCGTCATCGAGCGATGGGCCAGTCCATTTCGGCCTGGCTGCGGACGCAAAAGTGGATTCGCTCGAGATTCACTGGCCTTCGGGGATTGTGCAGACGCTGCGCGACCTGACCGCCGATCAGATCGTCAAGGTCACCGAACCTTCCCAATAGAACAGAGAGTAATAGAGCACAGACTGGAAAGCCGATTCCGAGGCCGGCGGGTTACCCATCGCAAGTCCAGACGCAATTGATGGAGTAAGCTTGTGCTGGCGAAAAAGGCTGGAAAGGAGAATTGCCATGAAACTGTCACCGAAAGCCCTGGGAATAGCCAGCGCAGTCCTTTGGGGCGGCGCGATCCTGTTGAGTGGGATTGCCAACCTGCTTTGGCCTCCCTACGCAGCGGAGTTTCTGAAATTGGCCAGCTCGATTTACCCGGGATTCCATGCTTCTCGTACCTTCACGGATGTACTGGTCGGTACGGGCTATGCAGTGCTGGATGGCGGCGCGGGTGGAGTGGTTCTCGCGTGGCTCTATAACATAGTGGCTCCCCGAACGGCCTAATCTTTAGGCGGGTGCCTATTGGCCAGTTCTCGACAACTATGATTGCCTTATGAGGCAGGAGATCCAGGAAGCCGTGCGCCTGCTGCAGGCAGGCCAGCCGGATGCGATGGAGAAAGCTCTGGCGCTACTACAGGACTCTGTCTTCTCTTTCAGCATGCGGGTGTGTAACCAGCGTGAAGATGCAGAGGACACGATGCAGGAGGTCCTGGTCAAGTCTCTCCCCTACCTCAAGAAGTTCGACAGCCCGCGCGCGCTGTTAGTGTGGCTGTACAAAGTTGCGAAAAACCGCTGCCTGATGAGCCGCCGCAAGAGCAAGTTTGCCCCGAACCACAATCTTTCGCTGGATGAACTGATGCCAGATCGCCGCGACCTGGAGCGGTTCCAGGCCTCAGGCCCGATCAATCCCGAGTCTCTGGCGATGCGAAGTGAAGAGGCGCAACGCTTGCGGGAAGCGGTGCAGAGGCTGCCCCCGGAGTATCGCATCGTTCTGGTGCTGCG
>DATJXG010000376.1:0-7883 GCA_035500455.1 Terriglobales bacterium
AGTCGTCGCCGGGGACAGGCTCGGCGGAATCGGGCTGATCGTCGAGCTCAGGGTTGCTGACCAGGCCTTCGCGTTCGAGTTGACGGAAGTAGCCGGGGCGCGCGTGGCGGTAATGGTCGGCGGAAACTTTGCCGTCGAGCCAGGCAGTGTCCATCGGATAGACATTAGGATCGAAAATCACCAGATAGAAGTGCCAGATGAGAATGGCAAAGGTAGCAAGCACGGCCTCGTACCAGTGCACGGCGGTGGCGGCGTCGGTAATCCACTTGGGGAAATGACGTAGCGTGAAATTGTTGAACCAGAGCAGGAAGCCGGAGCCGGCCATGACGAGCGTGCCCCACATGAAGGCCAAATACTCCATTTTTTCCGCGTAGTTAAACTTGGAGAATTTGGGCGCGGTCTTGGAGAGGCCGAGGTTGTAGCGGAAGACGTCGAGGATGTCGGTGGCGTCTTTGAGGGTTGGGAGCATGGCCCAAATGAAGACGCGGTCGCGCTTCTGTGTAGCGAGATGGAAGACGTGATAGAGCGTGGCGAGGATCATGACAACGGCGGCGGTGCGATGCAACCCACCGCGAACGCCAACGCCGGCTTCCCAGAGGAGAAGCGGCTTGGCCCACCAGGCGTCGGGGAATTTGAGAGCGAAGCCCGTGACGACGAGCGTTGGGAAGCTGGCCATGATGCCCCAATGAGCGATGCGGAAGCGGAGATTCATGCGAAGAACCACTTCGCCACCTTCATGACGAGGCCGGCGGCGAATCAACTTACTGAGCAGATCGATGAGATTGTGGAGCAGCATGAAGCCAAGCGTGGCGGGGATCAGCACCCAGTACGTCCAGCGGATCCACTTCACGACGGGATGATTCGGGCCGACACCAGTCTGCACATGAACGGGGCCGATGGAATAGTGAGCCTGATCGGCACCCGCGTGGCACTGGCCGCAGGTCTTGGGCAGGTTGGCGGCATTGACGGTGGAGCGGGCGTCCGCCGATCTGAAAATATTGTGGACGCCGTGGCAGGACGCGCAGTTGGCAGCGGTGAGCTTGCCGCCCTTGAGCGCGAGACCGTGATAGCTGTCGGCGTAAGAAGGAACGCGGTCGGCCGGCAGATCATAGAGCTGCGCTAAGCGCGAGCTGGAATGGCAACGGCCGCAGGTCTGCGCGGAAATGTTGGCGGCGTAGACAGGTGAGGCAGGATTGTTGGGATCCAGGATCAAGTGTTCGCCGTGACAATCGACACAAGCAGGGGCATCTTTGACGCCGGCCTTGAGAGCATCGCCATGAACGCTTTCGTTGTAGACCTTGGCGATCTCCGAATGGCACTCGCCACAGGTCTGTGAAACCTTCCAATGATTGACGCGGGAGCGTTCGTCGCGGGCGGGGTAGATGTTGTGGTTGCCGTGGCAGTTGTTACAATCGGCGGCCTTTTCATTGCCGGCGGCGATGGCGCGTCCGTGAACGCTTTGCTTGTAAGACTCGACGGGATGGGCGACGGGGATTTTGTGCCGCGAGAGGAAGCCAGCATCACTGTGGCACTTAGCGCAGGAATCCGCGAGGTTCTTGCGTGCGACGGCGGAGTCAGGCTCGCTGGCAGGCTTTACCGAATGAATCTCACCGTGGCAAGAAACGCATTTCGGTGCGTCGGGATCACCACGCTTGGCGGCCTGACCATGAATGCTGTCGGCAAACTCTTTCAGCTCGGGCTCGTGGCATTCCGCACATTTGCCGGGCATGAGATTGGTGGCAGCGGTGAGTTCATGAACATTGCCGTGGCACGTGGCACAGCCGGTTTCGCTCAAGACAGAGTGGGCGCTGGTGGCGAAGCCCTTGGCTTCGGCGTCGTGGCAAGTGGCGCACTCGACTTTGGCGACCTTGGCGGGGTGCGGGAAGTCCTTGATCGACGTGTGGCAGTCCTGACAAGCGAGAACGGCGTGAGCACTGGCCGCATGTTTCGCGGCATTGATTGAAATGTTCCTACCCTTATCGGACTTCATACCCGGGCTGCCATGACAGGCGAGGCAGGCCTCGTCCGGCTTAGGCGCATGGGCCTTCGGTGGATTTGCGGCAGCGCAGGTGGGAGCGAGCACCCACGCCAGCGCGAAGAGGAAGCCGATGATGAAGCGGCTTCGCTCCCCGGCTCGATTGGAGCTCATAAAGCGCTACCTTCCGGACTCTCGAATCGAGAGTCCTACATGTTGTCGTTACTACAGACCGAGATCCTTGAGGACCTTCGGGTTTTCCTCCTGAACCGCGAGCAAGTTGTGGCAAGCGGAGCAGTCGTTGGAAATCGTCTGGCCGTCAGCGCTGGTGTGCGAACCGTCGTGGCAGCGGAAGCAGCCTGGGAAATCGTTGTGGCCGAGGTTATTGGGGTGAACGCCCCATCCGACTTTCATATCCGGAAAAATGTTGCGGAGATAAATAGCGGAGACGGCGTCGGCCGCCTGTTCGACAAGCGCACGCTTGCCGTTGTAGACGTCAGGATAAGTGGAGCGGTAATAGCTGGTAATACCTTCTTCGATGCGAGATTTTGCGGTGTCGCGATCGGGATAGTCGGCCTTCAGCAGCTCGACGGCCTTTTTGCGGATGTAGGGAAGATCCGTGCTGATGACGCCGCGGGAGATGCGGAGATCGACGGCATTTTCCGGTAGTTCGAAGGCGTGAGTAGGCCGGTTGTGGCAGTCGATGCAATCCATGGCGCGGCGTTCGCCTTTGGCGAGCTGTTCCTTGGTGACCTTGATATCAGTGGAGTCGAACTCGATGGTCTTGCCCTTGTCGTCGGTGTAGTAGACGACGGGAATGACCTGGCGCTTGTCATCGATGGAGATGTAGTGAATGCGGGAGCCTTCATCGAGATGACGGCCGTGAATGCCCACGGAACCGGCGCGTGTAAATCCACCGATTTTCAGAATGAGGGCGGTGGTCAGCGAGGTGTTCTTTTCGTCTTCCTTGTAGTTGGTCTTCACGAGAATCTTGTCGCCGGAGAAGCGCTGCGGCCAGTGGCATTGCTCGCAGGTTTCGCGCGCGGGGCGCAGGTACTTCACAGGAGAAGGGATGGGCCGCGAATAAGTCTTGAAAGTGACGGCGAAAACCTGGCGCAATCCGGAGAGCTTGGATTTCACGAACCAGCCGGCGCCGGGGCCGATGTGACATTGCACGCATTCGACGCGGGCGTGCGGCGAGCCCTGATAGGCGCTGTATTCGGGCGCCATGACAGTGTGACAGGTGAGGCCGCAGAAGGTGGTGGAGTCCATGTAACTGACGCCACGGTAGGAAGCAAAACCGAAGATCATGATATTGAGAATGGTGGCGCAACCGATGAAGAGGAGGCTGTTGCGAACCATGTCGGTCCTGAGGTCGACCGCGGGGTAGATGGCGGGAAGTTCCCCGGCATCGCGCAGTTTTTTGCGGCGCAGGAAGATGCCAAGGGGGATAAGCAGCAATCCGAAGACGAAGACGCCGGGAAGGATGAGGAAGATCAGGATGCCGACATAAGGATGGGGAGGCCCAGCGAGCATGAAATCATAGATCCAGAAACCGATGAGAGTGACGGCGCTGCTGGTGGTGAGCACGACGCCGATCAAGCTCAAGGTGTTCTGGCTGAGGTAGTAAAGCAGCCTGACCCAATCTCTGACGGTATTTTGTGGACTCATGAGTCCTGTTCCTCGATTCCGGCCGCGAGCGAGTCGCGAGCGCACGGGTAGAAAAGGCCCCAGCGAAGGATACGCCAGGGCCTGTGTACGGCACTACAGATCGTGCGCCTGCGGAAGCAGGCCCACCGGCGAAAAGATGAGACCTACTTCAGGGTCGCCAGATAAGCAGCGAGATCCTTCACTTCGGCCGGGGTCAGGCTCTTGAGATTGGCGTGCTTGGGCGAAGTGGAGATGGCTTTCTGGATGTCATCGGCGCTCTTGCCCTTGATCGCGGGCGATTTCATAGCCGGCTTGCCAGCGGCATCGGCACCATGACACGCAGCGCACTTGGCCTTGAAGAGCTTTTCACCGTTCGCGGAATCCTGAGCGCGCGAGACGGATCCAACCAGGCAAAGCATCGCTGCCACTGCGAGAACAGATAGAACCTTCTTCATTTACTGCCTCCTTGGTTTTTTTCCCTTGCACGAGGCGCGTAGGAGCGCCCGCGCCACGTGCCAGAAACGAGAGAGAGCTTACTTCTTGAGGGAGCGAATGTACGAAACCAGGTCTTTGACCTGGTCGGCGCTCAAGGTCTTGTACGGCGGCATTTTGCCCTTGCCGTTGGTGATGATGCCGGTGAGATCAGCATCACTCTGCTTCTGAACATCGGCAGAAGCGAGGTCGCGAGTCTTCATGGCTTCCTTGCCCTTGCCATCGGCACCGTGACAGCCGGCGCACTTGGCCTTGAAGGTGGCTTCCCCAGCGGCAACGTCGGCCTTGGCCGGAGCGCTCAGCAGGCAAACGCCCGCGAGCAGCGCTGCAGCCAGCGTCAGCCCACCCAGTTGCTTTACTTTGTTCTCCATATGACTCTCCTGACTAATTTCGGCGGAGACCCCTCAAGCTTCCCTCGCCGTCCATCAAAAACCGAAGCGAACCGACAGTGTAATCAAGTTGCCGTGGAAACTGCGCGGCGCAAACAGATCTTGATACGACCCGTTCGAATCTTCGTGATAACCGTAATAATCCCAGCGGGCGCGTCCTGTCCAGTGTTTTGCAAAGTGATAGGCGACCGCGCCATAGGGCTGGTACCAGCTGGAGTTCAGAGGCCCAGCCGGAGCGGTGGCGATGGCACTTTGCGGATTCAAGTTCAACTCACTCCCGGTGACGCCGGAGAGATTCGCGCCGACTTCGATGGACAATGGATTCAGTGGGGTCCAGAGGAAGTCCAGAAAACCCGTGTTGATATGGCTGCTGTACGGTGAAGATTGCTGCACCAGGCCGGTGACATCCGGGCAAGCCGGAAGATTCGGCTGAGCGAGGCTGCTGGTGAAGCAGATCAGCAGTTGAGACGCGATCGCATTGAAATTGTAGCCCAGTTGGGCGGAAAACTTCTGTGACGGAGTCACGGAAAAAGAAAGGCCCGCATTGCGGTTGTGTTCGGTGAGGCTGACGTCGGTGACGGGGTTCTGGCCGTCGGACGTGGTGAAATACGCAGTGAAATTGAGCCAGGCAGAAGCCCGGTACTGAACTTTGGCGCGGAATTGCTGGTAGTTCCGTGGGCTGAGGTTGGTGAAGGTGGCATCGGCGGAACCGAGGTCGGCGTCGAGATTGACGGTGAGATGCTGAATGGGTTTCCACCACAATCCGAGCACTGCGGAATTGGAATTGATATCGGTGGTGCTGGCGGGAGAGAAAATCGCATCCGGAGTAAGGAAAGAAATGGAACCGTCGGGGTTCTGGGTGCAACCGGCGGGCAAGACGCCGCCGACGAGAGCGCAACTGCCGCGAGCCGCGTTGTTGGGGAAATAGATGGCGTTTTGCACGTTGTAGAAATCATCCGCAATGACGCGGTGCGTGTAGCGATAACCGAAATAGGCGCCAGCCTTGGGGGACATCTGCACCTGGCCTTCGATCAGGTTGGTGATGGTCTGCTGCTTGAGGAAGTTGCTGTCGAGATTGACGAGGATATCGGGGCCGGAACTGGTGCTGTGTGCCGGAGTGCCGTTCGGAAGGCCGGCAGGGGCACTGCAGGAAGTGGAGGGGAGCGGGGCCGCTGGAACGAACACGTTGGCGGGCACGATCAGGCTCGTAGAGAAAAATGAGCATTGCGTGGAGATGTACTGCGCGGGCTCATTCCAATTGCCGTAATGGAAGGAGTCGACGAGGCTGAAATCGTGGGTGATCTGCCAGGTCGCGCCAAGGTCACCGTAGGAGGCGACGTGGCGGCCTTGCATAGGGCCGGATTCGGCGTAATTGGAGAGGTTGGAGCGGGAAACGCGTCCAGAGAAGGCTTGATTGAAATCGTTGGTGAAGTCGCTGCCGGTGTAACTGAACTTTCCTGCGATCTGGAGGGAGGAGATGGGATTGGATTGCAGGCTGATCTGTTCCGTGGGGGCATCGATCCGCGACCGCCAGTGGGACTGATAGCCGTAGAAAGCGTTGCAGGTTGCGGTCACGAGTCCGCCGGGTTGGAAGGTAGGGTTGCAGGGGGGACCGTTGAAAGAGACGCCGAGATCGACGGGAGGGAAACCTGTGCCGACGCTGAATTGCTGGTTCAGATCGGTGCCGCCGGGATCGGTCTTGTAGTAGCTCCAGATCTGGTCGTAACTGATGTTGGTGTGGGGCAGGAAGCGGAAATCGACGCCGAGCCGATACTGAGTCATGGTCGTCGAGAGGTTCTGGTAGAGGAACTGTTCGGTGCCTTCGTGAATGGTCGAGTAGTAGGGACCGGAATTGGTGTTGTGGTTGTAGCCAAGGCGCACGCGGATTTTGGAATCCGGGAGGAGGGTAAGGCCGTAATTCTGCATGTTGCGCCGGGTGTTGAAGTAGTGCGGAGTCACGCCGACGATCTGGGTATTAAGCAAAGTGGAAGAGGCGTTGACCACGGGGTTAAATCCGGCCGGGGCATTGGCGGGGGGAGCGGCGGGGTTATAAGGGTTGGCCAAGAGGGAGTAGTCCCAGAAGTTTTCGTCGTGGCGGAACATGGAGTCGAAGGCGTACCACTTGTTTTTGCTGATGCGAAGAACCGAGACGACGTTGGGATCGCCGCCGTAGCCGAAATTGCTGAAATAGAGACGGTCGAAGAAGGTGCCGCGCTGATCGAGGGAGCGCATTTCCGTGGTGAAATCCAGCAGGCGTGGGCCCTGCTGTAGGTTCACCATCGTGTCGTAGGCTTGCTGGTCGCCAACGATGTCGGTAAAACGCCCGCCGAATTCGATAGATTGCTTGATGTTGTAATTCCCCTGATTAATGCCCTTTTCCTCGTCGGCCCATTGCGCGCGAGCCATGGGCGAAAGCGCCAGGGCCAGAGCGAAGGGCGCGAACAGGGCCGTCAGTCCATAAAACCCAATCCGGGAGCGATGGTTGTGTGCAGCCTTCATCGTCGATTCCCTCATGGCGTGAAGAACACGGAGCTGGTGTTCGAACCGTGGATGGCCACGTGACACAGAGTGCAGGACTGGTATTTCTGGGACTGGTTATGGAAAGTCGGGATAGCGGCCGGTCCGGCGTCGGCATTGAGCGAATGGCAGCTGAGGCAGAGGAGATTGACCTGATTCTGCACCAGCATGCGCTGGTTCGTGGAACCGTGGGGCGAGTGGCAGATCATGCAGCCCTCGATCTTGGCCTCGTGCTGATAGACGAAGGGTCCCTGCTTTTCGGAGTGGCACTTGTAGCAAACTTCGTCGCCGGCAGCATTCGTGCGTAACTGCTTGGGGCGGTAGGCGCCGTGCGGATTGTGGCAGTCGTTGCACTGCAGGAGACCCTCGGGGACGCGATGATGGAAGGGCCTGGCGAACTGCGCTCGAATATCCTGGTGGCAGGTGTAGCAAAGCTCGGGAGATTTGGCCTTCATCAGGTATTGGGATTCTTTGGCGTGGTGCGGGGAGTGGCAATCGATGCAGGCGATGCCGTTGGCGAGATGCATGGAGCGATCGTAATTGCCGTGCTCTTCGGTGTATTGGTGGCAGCGAAGGCAGCGTGCGCTGGTCTGCTGGGGAGTTGCGTCCTTGAAGGTGAAAATTTGGGATTTGTCGCCGCCGCCGTCGACGTGAGCCTTACCCGGACCGTGGCAGGCCTCACAGCCGTGCCATTCGACGCCTTTATGGGCATCGAGCTTGGAGTCCATGGTGGTGGCAAAATGAGGGGTTTGCTGGAATCCCGAATAGATCTCGTCGTGGCAAGTCTTGCAAGTATCGGAGCCGACGTAGAGAGAAGGATCGGTCGGCGCAACGTAAGTGGCCGCCTGCTGGGGAGCTTT
>DATJXG010000377.1:0-3340 GCA_035500455.1 Terriglobales bacterium
GATACATCGCCGCACTTTTCCGGATGCAGTGGAAAGACAACTTCCGGCAACCCCGCCGGATCATTTGATGAAGCCCCCGGCGCGGGCCAAACCCTACCATAGGTTGCAGGCGTCTCTACCTGTGTTTCGGCCCGGCTGGAAAGGCCGGTGTCCAGACGGACATACTCCATGCGCTGGCGTTCCGAACGGTTCGTATTCTGCATAGGCCTCCTTGACAACGAACTAGTAAAAATTGACCCTCGAGCCTCCTGAGGTCCGGATGATCTTACCGGCACGCGGTCTGCACGGATGACCGGCAGTGCGGCTCCCCACGGCCGAGGATGCCTTCTGACCCCACTGGTTGCATTTTTTTGTGGAGCCGATTCACCCGAAGCCGTCGCCAGCTCCCCATGCAACGGCCGCGTGCCGCGACGATGACCCGCGTCAGGCGCCCGGTCTCAGAATATGGCCGGCGTCAAACGATTTTGAGTCGCTCGCTGGCCCGCGACATCGTGAGCCGCGCTATGAAGCCAGGACTTTTCCTCTTCGCAATGGGCGTCGCGTTTGCCCAGAGTCCCCCACCAGAACCTCACGAAGCCCATGAAGGGCTCGGCGCCTTCGAGGCCGAGTTCGTCGCTTCAGACATCTTCCGGTCGGCTACTTATTTGCAGCCGCTGTGGCGCCGCCTGAAATTCGAAGGCGAGTACTTCGGCGGGACGGAAACCGATGTCGGCTTTACCGGCGCCTCCTGGACCTTTGCGGTGCGCGATCTGAAGCTGTCCCCGGCCTGCGGCGTCCTGTTCGGCAGCAATCGCTTCGCGACCACCCCTGCCGTCTCTTTCCGCTGGGAGTACGAGCACGCCTGGTTCGTCACCCAGGGCCTGATCGTGCAGGGCTTTCGCGAGACGCCGGTGTTCCGCGAAGAAGAATCGGAGCCGGCCTCCTTCGTTCGGCCGACCATCTCCGACGGCAATCACCTCAGCGCTCGATGGCGTCGCCTCACAGTCGGCGGAACCTGGGAGTATATCCACTTTAGAGAGGGTGATGAGTGGAAGGGCGGCGGCCGTTTGGCCGTGCGGCTTTTCTCCCGTGTCTCCGCGCTCCTCTACGTGTTTGGGCCCGGCAGGGCCGAGTGGCGGGGCGGCATTCTCATCCACCCTTCTAAAGACTGACGGCCGCCACCGAAACGCGGGCGGCCCCTACGGTTCCTCCCTGGCGGCGACCGGAACCGCCGCAACTACCTGCCGGCCAGCATCTGGACCACCATTTTCATCACCTGGAGAAACGGATACTTCAGCAGCACCAGGGGCAGCAGCGGCGCGATCGTCGAGAACACCAGAATCGTCAGTTGCCTCTGACCCACCGGGATCAATCGCATGCCGCGCACGACATTGACGCTGTTGGTGAGGTCGGCCAGCGATTGCATATCCGCGGTGCCCAACTGGGACTCGCCGGACGCGTTTGGGTCCCGGATCCACTTGCGGTCAAAGGCCGCGACATAACGGTCCGCCATGCCCATATACTCGCTCATGCCGGTAATCCGGCACTGCCAGAGCTTCTTGGTGAACATGCCGAGAGGGGCCATGAACAGCATTATCATCAGCAGCAGGAGCGCGGGAACCCAGATGTTCAGGGCTTCGAACGACATCTTTCCCGAAGCGATTGCCTCTGCAAATTGCGCCGAGCAAACCGCCGACAGCGCCATGATCACTCCCGTAAAATTCTCGTGTACAACCTGCAGAAATCCCAGCCCCGCCGTCATGTCGGAGTGAGTGGGGATCAGGTGAAGGTCGAGCTTTCGCAGGCGCCAGAGGAACCACCACCAAAGACCCAGCCGCCACAGCCACCGAAGCAGCAGAAATCGAAAGAACGGCAGGCAAAACCCGAGATACCAGCCGGCGGTCCAACGGTATTTGTCCCCCACGGTTCGAAGGACCGCCGCCCAACTGCTTGTGGTCCCCGCCATCGCGTCCGCCGGCGCCAACAGGGGTATCGCAAACGCCACCAGCAGGATAAGGCCTTCGGCCAGCCACGAATCCTTCAACTGGCCGACCCGGCGGATGTTCGCCTCCAGGGCCGGCAGCGAGGCCGCCGGGACCACGCCGGCGCGCACGACGTAGCGGACAAACTCCGCCATTTGCGGCGCCACGGCGGTTTCGCAGAGAAACATCAGTGGCACCGACACAAGCAAGCGGACGTGGGAACCAATCGCATTTACGGAAAACATCCTCCAGCCGAGTCCTTCGAGGAAGGCAAGCCCTATCAGAATCACCCAGCAAAACAAGCCGAGCGCCACCCCGAGACGGATCGTGGCGGATCCGTCCTTTACCAGACCCACGCGGCAACCCAGTTGGTGTAACGGGCCGCCCAGCAGGGAGAATTCTTTGATCTTGTTGCTTTCTTTCATAGATGCCAAAAGACGTGGATGACGCCTTTGCCCCGCTCAGGATGCGTTCCGCCCGCATAAGTCTCAAGTTATTCCGTCTGCTTCAATCAGGCGTCTCTGCAACCGGGGCAAGCACCGCCGCGAATATTTTGAGTCTTCTGGTGGGCGTCTTCATCGTGCGCCCCTACAGATTTCATGGGGAAAGCGGTGCTTTCTTCAAGCCGGCGGGACGCCTGGCAGCCTGGACGGTTTTATTGTGAACGGAATGTGATGGGGACAGCGACATTGCCAGTTCGGAAGAGAACCTATGGCCGGCGCTCGCCGGCGGCGAAAGTCGATTCGGTAGGGCCTGAGCCTGCGCCTTCACCTCCAATCAGTTGGAAACAACAGGCGCAACGGCTGCACGCCGAGGCGCGTGTTTGCTACCTTGTGTTCAGACACCCGGGCACGCTGGTACGCAAGGCTTGTCGCTGCATACACCGCCGCGTACTTGTTTAGTCCCGTTCAGCTCATTCCAAGCTTCATTCCGGTTATCGGTTTCCTGGACGACGTGCTGGTACTCTTCCTGGGTGTAAAGCTGCTTCAAAGGATCACACCGACGGATGTGGTCGCCGAATGTCGTCAGCTCGCCGAGGCCACCGAGACCCGCAGGAACCAGAAAATCGAATCGGCTGCCGCCATCGCTGGCTCCATCGCAATCGTATTATTGTGGCTCCTCGGGACCGTTACCGCTGGTGCGCTGCTGGTAAGACACTTCCGTCGTTAACGCTCGGAAGATGGACTGACCCGAAAGGACAGTCGCCCGCTACCCGGGCGGGCGTCTCGCAAAATAAACTTGAGTCGCTTGCTGAGCATCTTCATCGTCCCCCCGGCAATTCACGGGGAAAGCGACCTTTCTCCAAAACGGCGGGGTGCCGGATTGCTCGGGCCTCGCGAATGAAGACACAGAGGGGCCCGCCGGAACGGTGTGTCCCT
>DATJXG010000378.1:0-5294 GCA_035500455.1 Terriglobales bacterium
GATTTTGTCCGCCAGGGCGCCCCGCAACAAGTACTCGACCCGGCCGTGGCGGCCACGGTACGGCGGGCATTGGTCGGCGTCGTCCAGAACGGCACGGCCGGCCTCATCGCCGGGGCATACCGGGCACCGAACGGGACCCCACTGCAGACTGGCGGCAAGACCGGCAGCGGCGACAATCGCTATCACATCTACGGCCCTGGCGGCGTTTTTCGCGGCGAACGGGTGGTGGACCGTACCGCGACCTTCGTATTCTTCCTCGGCGACCGGTTTTTTGGCACCGTGACGGCCTACGTGCCGGGGCCGCAAGCGGCGGATTTCAGTTTCGACAGCGCGATGTCGGTGCAGCTTTTGAAGATGCTCCAGCCGCAACTCGCCCCGCTGTTGTGGCCTCCGACGTCCGACCGCCCGCAGCCTCCAGGCGCACAAAAGACGATTGCACAAACGACGACGCCTTAATGGCGGGTACGCGTTGGAGCCGAAAGCTGAGCCCCGAATAAGCCGGACATGGTCAAGCCGTATTTCCCGGACCGGGTGCAGACCGCGGCTCCGGCTGCGCGTTATCCTTCCCTTGGTTGGCGCGCTTTTTTTCTAATTCCATGGTCAGCGCCGTTATTCCCGCAAGGCCGCCAAGCTGCATCGTTTCCACCGCGGTACTCGGCACAATCACAATTGTCGAATTCTGCTTCAGCCCTTCGTAAAGCATGTTCATTGCCCTGAGATGCAGGGCAACCGGATCGTCAACATAGGTCCGTGCCGCTTCCGCGAATTTCTGCGCGACCTGCCTTTCGGAATCCCCGAGGATCACGCGGGCCTGGCGTTCCCTCTCCGCCTGGGCCTGCATCGACATCGCGTCCTCAAGGGCCGAGGGAATAAGAACATCCTTGACCTCCACAGAGATCACGTTGATGCCCCAAGGTTCGGTACGAATATCGATGATCTTCTGCAGCTCATTGCTGATTTTTTCCCGTCCTTCCAGCATGTCGGAAAGCATCGTCTTCCCGATCACATCGCGCAGAGCCGTTTGCGAGGCCCAGCTGATGGCGCTGGAGTAATCGGCAACGTCAAGCGCCGCCTTTTTCGGGTCGAGAACCCTCCAGAACAGCACGGCATCGACATCGACCGGCACAGTATCTTTTGTAAGAGTTTTTTCCGCCTTGAA
The DNA here is from genome assembly GCA_035500455.1 of Terriglobales bacterium. GTDB lineage: Bacteria > Acidobacteriota > Terriglobia > Terriglobales > Acidobacteriaceae > DATJXG01. The sequence continues at coordinate 1,160 of DATJXG010000378.1, forward strand.
GGAGGTGGTAATCACACGAATGTCGATCCAGTAAGGTACCGTCTCGATGATCGGGATAATAAAAAATAGTCCAGGCCCTTGAAGGGCATGAAAACGCCCCAGCCGCAGGACCACCACCTTTTCCCACTGATTGGCGATTTTGACGGAGTAAGCGGCTGCTGCGGCAATTATAATTGCGATCGCCGCGATCGATAAGCTTCCGCCATAAGCCGAGCTTTTATATGCGCCATAGGCGAGCGCCAAACCGACGCTAGCGATAACGACAAAGATCAATCCCGGTAACGCACTGGCTTTGTTCATTTTTTAACCTCAACCCCCGCCAAACGGTCTTTTCCCCGGGGATTGAAGACAGGCATACACACGGCAAAAACCGTGAGCGCTTTAACCCGCCGGCCGGCGCATTTGGTCGCAAAAAAGATCAAACTACAAACTTACGATATAGGAACAATACCAGCATTCACCAAGAGCTGGATGTGTGTTTTTCCATACCGTAGCTTCTTTGCCCAGGAGGTTGTTAGCGCGCCAACCTGATGCCGGTGAACTGCCAGCGCGCATTGGCTGGAAAAAAGTTGCGATAGGTCGGGCGGGAATGGCCCTCGGGCGTGGCAAGGGATGAGCCTCGCAGGACGTATTGGTTGACCATAAACTTGCCGTTGTATTCCCCAATCGCCCCGCTTGCGGCGGCAAAGCCCGGATATGGGGCATAGGCGCTGCTGGTCCATTGCCAGGCAGTGCCGAAGAGATAGGGTAAGTCCGGCGCCTGAACCGCCGCATGCTCCCACTCGGCTTCCGTCGGCAGGCGCGCGCCGGCCCAATGCGCGTAGGCGCTGGCCTCGTAATAGGACAAATGAAGCACCGGAGCTGATGGGCTAAGGGGGCGGCGGCCACGCAAGGAGAATTCGGCCCAGGAATCTCCAGAGCGCGACCAGTATAGCGGGTGGATAAGGCCGTGAGCGCTGACCCAGTCCCATCCGTCTGAGAGCCAGTGTACAGGGTTTGTGTAGCCGCCGGATGCTATGAAGCTCTGGTACTCGCTGTTGGTAACCAGGGATTCGGCGAGGCTGAAAGGTTCCAGAAACTGGCGGTGCCGCGGGGTTTCGTTGTCGAAGCAGAAACCGTGGCCATCATGGCCGATTTCAACCACGCCACCTAAGAATGACCGCCAGGACAAGGCCGGCTGGGCTGCGCTGACGGGCGCATTCGCGCTGTAGGCAGGCAGGGTTGGGTTGCAGCTGAGCAGGTGCTTGATGTCAGTAAGGATCAGCTCCTGGTGCTGCTGCTCGTGATTCAGCCCAAGCTCGATAAGGTCGTTCAGTTCCGCAGGAGGATCATGCTCCAGGAGGCCGGTGATTCGGCTGTCGACATTGCGGCGATAGGCGATGACGGTATCGAGGGATGGGCGGGTGATGAGGCCCCGCTGGGCGCGGGGATGCTTGGCGCCGATGCCGTTGTAGTAGGAGTTGAACAGCACACGGAAAGCGGGGTCGAACGGACGAAAATTTGGTTCGAAGCGTTCAAGGATAAAGGTTTCGAAGAACCAGGTGGCGTGGGCCAGATGCCATTTGACCGGGCTTGCATCGGGCATGGATTGGGCGGTGCAATCTTCGGGCGAGAGTGGGGCGGCGAGTGCCAGCGACATGGCACGGACGGCGTTAAACCGGTCGAGCAGGCTGGTTGGCGCGGACGTCGTTGCGACTTCGTGTTGTCCATCATTCATGAGCATGATCCTTGGACGCGCGGGCAAAGCAGACGAGGAACTTATTCTCCGGATCTGTCCAGGTGTTCGCAGGGTGGAAACCAGATCTTGCCAGCAACGCGAGAAAATCAGAGGGGCTGTATTTGTAGCTGTTCTCAGTATGGATGCGTTCGCCCTTGGCGAAGTGGCGCCCCCCCCCCGGCCAATGGACGGTCTGCGCAATCCGTGCCTCGAGATGCATTTCAACCCGGCTAAGCGACGCATTGAACAGAGCGATATGACGCCAGGAACGTAGATCGAAATCGGCCCCGAGGTCACGGTTCACACGGCGAAGGATGTTGATGTTAAAGGCGGCGGTGACGCCGAGTGCATCGTCATAGGCGGCCTCAAGCGCGGCTGCAGGCTTGAGGAGATCGACGCCGATCAGCAATCCATCGGCCTTGGGATGTAGGCGAGAGAGGAAGACTTGAGCGTCCTGCGGTGTAAAATTACCGATCGATGAGCCGGGATAGAAGAAAATACGATGCCCATCATGAATATCGGCTGGCAGATCAAAATCCAGGGTGAAATCAATGTCCAGCGCTGTCATCGGGGTAGCGGGAAAACACGCCTGAAGTTTCGCCACGGCGCGGCGGAGAAACTCCACGGAAATATCGACCGCCACATAGGCTGCCGGGCGCAGGGCCGGCAGCAGCTTCGCCGCCTTCTCGCAATTGCCAGCACCAAGATCAATGAAAACAGCACCGGGAGCGACGGCACGGGCGATGCCGTCCAAGTTCGTCTCCATAATGCCAGCTTCGGTGCGGGTCAGGTCGTATTCGTCGAGCAGGCAGATCGCCTCGAACAATGTTGAGCCGATCGCGTCGTACAAAAATTTTGGCGCAATGGTTGCTCGCTGAGCGGTAAGGCCGGCGGCCAGTTCGGCGCGGCAATCTTGCGCGTCCGGTTTAATCATCATGGCATGATCCAGTGGAGGGCGATCCCTTCCAATGGGTCCATTGGGGCGGTCCAAGGAGAGGCTTCGATTGCCCGCAAGGTCTGGGTGTAGCCGGCATCCCAGCGCGCGCGAATGCCCCTTTCACTGAAATCGATATCCTTGGTGCAGTCTTCATCTGGCAGGTCCGGTGCCACCAGGGCGACGACATGCATGCGCGTGGTGCAACCATAGCACGCCATATCGCGAACATCGTCAGCTGCTTGCTCGGCCTCTGGCAGCCGGCGGGCGAGTTCAGCAATGATGTGGCGCAGCTTGTGAATTTGCTGTTGCCGTTCCACATGGCTGCGGGTCCGGCTGGCAAATTGTACATCCAGTTGCCTGTTCAACACCTCGGCGATGGTGCGCGGCTCCCGCCCCTCCTGGTTCCACAAATGCACCGAGAAGACCAGCGCGCTACGCCTAGGGTTGTCATCGAAAATCGCTTCCAGCGGCGTGTTGGAGAGAATTCCGCCATCCCAGTACAGCTCACCGTCGACACGGACGGCAGGGAACGCCGGCGGCATTGCGCCCGAGGCGAGCACATGCTCGATACTGAACTCAATGTCGCGATTATCGAAATAGCGCATCTCGCTGGTACAGACGCTGGCGGCCCCGACGGAGATCCGCGTTTCCCGCCGGTTGATCCGTTTGAAATCGACCAGCTCCGCCAGCGTCCCGCGCAGTGGCTCGGTGCTGTAAAACGCGGCGCGTTCGGGGTCGATCGGCCAGGCGCTGCCCAGTAGCGCCGCAGGGTTGGGGGTAAAGAAACCGGACAGCCCATTTGCCATGGTCATAAGGCGGGCCATCGGCCCACCCCCGGGAAGTGCTGCCATGGCGTTGGCTGTCGTACTGTATTCCACCCGGCGCCAGAATTCGCATAGCCGCTCCAGCCGGTCCGCCCGTTCATTGCCGGCGATAAGACTCGCATTTATGGCTCCGATCGAAGTGCCAATGACCCAGTCCGGCTCGATCCCGCTTTCATGCAATGCCTGGTACACGCCGGCCTGATACGCGCCAAGCGCACCACCACCTTGTAGAACCAGCACATTTTGCCCTAGCTGTGGAATTTCATGTTTTTTCATGTTGCCGTTTCCTGGCTGCATCAAGGTTGTTTACATATCGTAGCTGTGGTGAGGCGGGTTCGGCGTTGACAGGCCGTGTAACCACACCCTGCTTTGGCGACCGTCTGACCAACCGCTCTGCGCTTGCCGAAGGCTGTTTGACTGGAGTTATGGTGTCATGGCTGGATTTTCCAGCATAACGTGTGAACCAACGCGTCGTACTGCCACATGTGTTGCGCAAGGGTGGGGGCGAGGCGACGCCAGAGGAATTCCCGACGGATGCTTTGTGGCCGGCATCGCCGACGCCCGCAGTAAGATAGGGAACGCCTCGGACGCACATTCGGTAATGCGGTACCCAACCCGCGCATCAGAGCTTGATCACCGACGTCTATCTGCCTCGCC
>DATJXG010000379.1:0-2628 GCA_035500455.1 Terriglobales bacterium
TGTGCTGGCCAAGCTCAAGGCAGCCCTGGCGACGGAAAAGCAGAAAGAAGTGCAGCAAGACCTGGAAATCATCATCCCCAAGGTCGAGCTGGAATTCAAAGAACAAGACTTCGACCGCGCTCACGACGTGGATTTCCTCAATGCCAGCGGCCAGGTTTTCCGCGGCCTGCGCATTCTGCTCGATGAGCAGACGCCTTCTGAGCGGCGGCCCGCCGCGGTGGTGCGCATCCGCAAATACGCGGGGCTCGAGCCCGGCTACAAGCCGCTCACAGAAATCCTCAAGCAGCGCGTCATGGAGCAGATGGCCAAACCGGGCGTGATCTATCCCTCGCGCACCGAGATTGAGACTGAACTGGGGCGCAATTCCAACTACGTCGAGGGCATCGCCGCCCTCATGGCCAGGTACAAGCTCACAGGATGGCAGGAGCCTTACGAAAAGCTCAAAACGCAGCTCACCGAATACGATGCCTGGACCAAAGCCAACGTCCTGCCCAAAGCCCGCACCGATTTTCGCCTGCTTCCCGAAGAGTATGCCCTCCAGCTCCAGGACTACGGCATCGACATCCCGCCCGATCAGCTTGCCGCGACGGCCCACAAAGCCTTCACCGAGATGCAAGAGGAAATGAAGCCCATCGCCGCTGAAATCGCAAAGGAGCGGCACCTGCCCTCCAGCGATTACCGCGACGTCATCCGAGAACTCAAAAAGCAACAACTCGTGGGCGAGGCGATTTTGCCTTTCTACCAGGAGCGGCTGAAGCAGATCGAAAAGATCATCGTCGATCACCAGATCGTGACCCTGCCCGACCGCCCGGCGCGCATTCGCATCGCCACCGCCGCTGAAACCGCGCAGCAGCCCGCGCCGCACATGCAGCCCCCGCCGTTTCTTCACAACACCGGGCAAAAGGGAGAGTTCGTGCTGCCGTTGAATATTCCCGCCGCGCCGGGACAGGCGTCTGCCGAAAAGTATGACGACTTCACCTTCGACGCCGCCGCCTGGACGCTCACCGCTCACGAAGCCCGCCCCGGCCACGAACTGCAGTTTGATTCCATGCTGGAGCACGGCGTGTCGGTGGCGCGCGTGCGCTACGCGTTCAACAGCACCAATGTTGAGGGCTGGGGCCTGTACTCTGAATATCTGATTCGGCCCTACATGCCGCTGGAAGGGCAGCTTGTATCACTGGATTACCGCATGCTCCGAGCGGCACGGGCGTTTCTCGATCCCGAACTGCAAGCCGGCAAAATCCAGCCGGCCGACGCCTACCGGGTGCTGGAGCAGGACGTAGTCCAGTCTCACGCGTTCGCCGAGGAAGAAGTGGAGCGCTACACCTATCGCGCGCCCGGCCAGGCCAACAGCTACTTCTACGGCTACACCAAGCTCCTGCAACTACGTAAGGACACCGAGGCAGCCCTGGGCCCAAAATTTAACCAGAAGAAGTTCCACGATTTCATCCTCGCCCAGGGCCTGCTCCCACCCGATCTAATGCGTAAAGCGGTAATGGAAGACTTTGTACCAACGCAAAAGTAAGCCCAATGCAAGCCCGTGTAGGGACGGGGCTTGCCCCGTCCCGCGAGGGCGAAGCCCGAGTTCCACGACCACGACGCCGCGAATTGCGCTAATCTAATCTGTTGCCCACGTGCACACCGTGGCCAATGGAGCCCCATGAAAGCCAGCTCGATATTCCTCTCTTTCCTTGCCGCTCTCTTTCTGCTATGCCAGGCCGTTCCTGCCGCCCACGCCGATGAAGGCATGTGGACCTTCGACAACTTTCCCTCGAAGAAGGTGGAAGCCAAGTACGGTTTCCTGCCGACGCAGGCGTGGCTCAACCATGTACGCGACTCGTCGCTGCGCATCGCCGGAGGCTGCTCGGCTTCCTTCATCTCTTCGCATGGCCTGGTGATGACCAACCATCACTGCGTCGTGGATTGCGAGCAGAACTTATCCACGCCCCAGCAGGATCTGGTCAAGGCCGGCTTTGCCGCGGGTACCGAGGCCGAGGAGCGCAAGTGTCCCGCGTTCGAACTTGATCAACTGGTGGAGATCCGCGACGTCACGCGAGAGGTACAGGGCGCCACCGCCGGCAAGACCGGCAACGCCGCCAACAAAGCCCTGCATGCGGAAGAGGCCAAACTGCAACAGAGCTGCGGCTCCGACCCTGGCGTCCGCTGCGACGTGATCTCGCTTTATCACGGCGGCATTTACGATCTGTACCACTACAAACGCTACAACGATGTGCGCCTGGTATTCGCGCCTGAATTTGACGTTGCGCAATTCGGCGGCGATCCCGACAACTTCAACTTCCCCCGCTACGACTTCGATATCGGTCTGGTGCGCGCCTATGAAAATGACAAGCCGGCGGCAACGCCCGAGTATCTGCGCTGGAGTCCTGACGGCTCCAAGGCCGGCGAACTGGTGTTCGTTCCCGGCAATCCCGGCGGCACCGACCGCCAACTGACGATCGCGCAGCTGGAGTTCATGCGCGACCACTTTTATCCCTACGTGCTGCCCTTCATCGCCGAGTATCGCGGCCAGATGGAAGAGTTCATCACTCAGGGGCCGCAGCAGGCGCGGGAAGCGAACGAAGACCTGTTTTTCTGGGCGAACAGCTTCAAGGCCTATTACGGGGAACA
>DATJXG010000380.1:0-5825 GCA_035500455.1 Terriglobales bacterium
CTGGGCGGCTCCTCGGTCTCCGACTACGTGGACGCCGACGGGGTGGCCGGCTTCTTCCAGCTCCAGCACCGCGTCTACGGGCGAACCGGGGAGCCCTGCCTGGTCTGCCGGACCCCGATCCGCCGCACGGTGATCGGGGGGCGGGGTACCCACTACTGCCCCGCCTGCCAAGATTAAATGTCAGGTTGATCTTATGATTTTACGAATTAGTTCTTCGAGTGAACTTCCAGATTCGGGATTTCTAAAGTGGCATCTCCACCTAACCTGCAGATTCTATTAACTCATCCGAACGGCACAACGATTGCAAATTAATGACCAGCCAGCGACGCATAGGCCCTTCATGATCTGAAGAGCCATTGCGCAAGAATTGGATCCGGCTGCTGAGAGCACAACCCAAGAGGTTTAGCCCGGGCCGGATCGCATAAGTCCTCCAAGAGTCTTCGCGCTGGAAGGGCATATTTCAGGGAGGCCAGTGACTGGCCATAGGAAGGTGAGTCGAAAAGCCATCGCCAACGCGGTGGCTTTTCCTTTGTATTATCGAACAGCCCCGAGCGAGTCGACGAGCGAGGTTTGTTGATGGTCTTCTTCCGAGTGCCACTTTCGCGGTAGAACCCCTTGCCATGCAACCGCTTTTGCGATAGCATCATCTTTGTCTATCGAGCGGCTGACGCGAACCTTGAAAAAGGCCCTCGCCGCAAATCTCGAGAGTCAAACAAGATTCAACTGACGCGCTCACCGTTACCCGCCCAGGCAGGAAGGCAGTTGTAGGCTTGAACCGCGGTTGAACAACGTAGTTCGCTGGTTTGCTTGAAGGTTTCAAGACATTTGTCTCAATTGAGATCGGTAAAATCCGTCTGTCCTGCCGGCTGGTCGATTCCCGGAAGCACATTTGAATTGTGCCGACCCCCGGCTTCACGACGCAAGCTCAAGACTCTCCGGCATTGTTTGATCCAGACAAGGAGGCAGCGCCTCCGCCGGAATCCGCTGCCACACACTCAGTAACGCACCAGGAAGTGCACGCATGACAACAGAGCAGAACCTGTCCCAGCCTCAGCCTCAGGCGTCTGAGATGCAGGCCCCACAAGGACAGAATCAGGGACACCGCAGACGGCGGCGCAGAAGAAAAGGCAATAAATCTGGTTCCCAGGCAAACGGACAAGCGCCCCAGCAGAATCAACAGAACCTGCCCGGACAGTCTGGGCAGGGACAAAAGGCCAAACCCTCGAGCCAAGGCCGCTTCTTCCAGAAGAATGGGAATGGCAATGGGCAACAGGGTGGCGGCCGCCGCAAAGGCAAGCAGCGCAAGCAGCAGGTCTTCGTCGGACCCATGGACCATAGTTATCGTGCAGTGAATGGTAACGTGGCCGATGCCCCGCCCTCAACAATTGAGTTACGCAACGGCAACGTGAACGGCAATAGCAACGGCTACGGGTATGGAAACGAGCTCTACGCTCCTCCCGAACCCGCCGTTCCGATCCGGGAAGGCGCCCCCACTCGGATCTACTTCTTCATCGAAGATCTGTTTTTCCTTGCGAAAATTCAGGAAACGTCCCGGAAGCTCGGTATCAAGGTCGCCTTTGTTAAGGCAGACAAGGACGTGATCAGCAAGCTTACTGATAGTCAAGAGCGTCCGTCCCTGATCGTATTTGATCTCAATAACGCGAGCGCCAAGCCGCTAACGCTCATCCCGAAGCTGCGCGCCAAGCTTAAGAAGGGAACGTCGATTATAGGATTCCTCTCACACCTCCAAGGCGATCTGAAGGCCAAGGCCATCGAGGTTGGATGTGACATCGTGATGCCGCGCTCGGCATTCTCGCAGAACTTGCCTAATCTCATGCGTCGCCACGGTCTCGAAGAGGAAGAGGAACACTACAATCCGATGCCGGTCTAAGACCTCGCAAACCCAGGAGACAAAGCAGTCTTAGGGTTGAGGATCGGCGTGGCCTCTATTGTCCCTCAAGCGCGCAGATGTGAAGTCTCCTTGTGTAACAATGGGCGGCGAGGGTAGGTTAACTCCCTCCAAACACCAATTAAGTACAAGGATCGTACGATGCTGCGTACTGTTGCCGCTCTTACGGCAGGAGCCCTTTTTTTCGTCGGCTTTGCTAATGCCTTCAGCCAGGAAGCAAGCTCTGTTCCGCCTCCTCAGAAGAAGTTGGCCACGCATCCGCAACGGCCGATGCCGAAGCCGACCAACCTTCAGGTACTTCCTAAAGACATAGCCGTACCCGACCTGCTCGCGCTTATGCGCAGTTACACGGCGGCCATGGGAGTCGAGTGTGAGTTCTGTCACGCTGCCGATCCCAAGACTCACAAGACGGACTTTGCGTCTGATGCGAAGCCCGACAAAGGGATTGCACGCATCATGATCACCATGACAAAGGAGATCAACGCTAAATACATGTCTCAGATCAACGATCCTGACGCCACCCCAGCCGACAAGGCCGTGACTTGCGGCACCTGCCATCAAGGCAATTCAATGCCAATGCCATTCGCTGCGAGTAAGCGCAGCGCGCCTCATGGTATGGATGACGAATCAGGGAAGAAGCCCGACTAGGAGCTTGCCGATGGCGGCGTTAGCACGTTATCAATCAAGCGAGTAGAGCCGACAAACGCCGCAACCGCCACGAGTGCCCCCTCACCGATGTCGGCAACATCTTCCAGCGTGTCTGGATCGACAATCTTGCAATAGTCAACGCGGACCCCGGGCTCGCGAGCAAATACAGCAAGGGCTTCGCGGATCAGATGAGCCGAGTCTCTGATTCCTCGTGCTACTTGCTCTTCCACGCGCTTTAGGGCGCTGCTTAGAACGAGTGCCTGTTTTCGCTCGTCGCGTGACAGATAACGGTTGCGCGAACTGAGTGCCAGCCCATTCGGTTCACGGACAGTAGGGCAAACGACCAGTTCCAGATTGAAGTTCAGATCGCGGACCATTCGTCGCAAAACTGCCACTTGAGCGGCATCCTTCTGGCCAAAGAAGGCCTTATCGGGTTCAACAATATTGAATAGCTTGGCAACGACCGTTGCCACCCCGCGAAAATGTCCCGGCCTCGATGCGCCATCGAGGCGGTCGCTTACCCCTGCCACCTCCACGAAGGTGCGTGCCCCGCGTCGATACATCTCCTCCGGCGAAGGGGCAAACAGTAGGCCGACACTTTCGCGTTCGAGCAGCGCGCAATCGGCATCCCATGTCCGCGGATACTTTGCGAAGTCTTCGTTCGGCCCAAACTGCGTGGGGTTTACGAAGATGGAGACGGCGACTGCTTCACATTGCGCGCAAGCCGCACGCACCAGCGAAACATGACCAGCGTGAAGGGCGCCCATCGTCGGAACGAGTCCCACTCTTTGGGCTGCATTCCGCAATTCGCGCCTTATTGCACGCATTTCTGCAATTGTTCGGGCGATCCGCATCAGGCCTTGCGAAGCAGATGGGTCTTCGAGGTCGGGCCTTTCAGAGCGTCCGTCACCTCTTTCGAGAGGTGATAGCTCTCTGACTCGTCCGGAAACGACCGTTCCTCGACATCATGTACATATTTCTCAATCGCGTTCCGGAAAAGAGCTGCCGCGTCCGCATACTGGCGCACAAACTTTGCCGGCCGGGAGAAGCTGAGGTTAACGATGTCGTGAAATACCAGAATCTGTCCGTCACAATCCGGTCCTGCTCCGATCCCGATGGTCGGAATATGGAGCTGTGAAGTGATGATCGCCGCAACCTCGCGAGGCATCCCTTCAAGCACGATCAAAGAAGCACCTGCCGCTTCGAGCATACGGGCATCGCGCGCCAGTTCTTCGGCTGCGGCGAGAGACTTACCCTGCACTTTGTAGCCGCCCATGCGATGGACCGCTTGCGGCGTCAGGCCAAGATGGCAGACAACAGGAATCTCCGCATCCGTCAGCCGCTCTACCAACGCGCAGCGTGACGCGCCGCCTTCGATCTTCACCGCCGCCGCGCCTGATTCCTTGATGAAACGAGCCGCATTTGCTATCCCATCGGCAACGCTGAGTTGGTAAGACCCATACGGCATGTCGGCAACGACAAGGGCGCGATTCACCGCCCGCCGAACTGCGCGTGTGTGATGCAACATCTCATCCATGGTTACTGGCAGGGTGCTCTCGTGGCCCATCACCACCATAGCTAGCGAGTCGCCGACCAGAATCAGGTCTATTCCGGCTTCGTCAACCAACCGGGCCGTGGCATAGTCGTAGGCAGTCAGGGCAGTAATGGGTCTGCCTGCCTGTTTTTTCTCTAGTAAGGTCTGGAAAGTTACCTTGGACGTGACTGCGTGAGCGCCGGAACCGGCGCTGCGGAAATTCGTGATGCTCATATTGTCTCCAGTGCAGCTTCCTATCCGAGGAATGCCACCCGAACCACAATTCCTGACGATACGCCGGGCGCCCTGGGAAGTAAAGCGCACGGGGAACTCTTACGCCTCGTCAGAAGCGTATGCCTTGCTCTCAACTGCACCCCTTAAACTACGCATCAAGCCGACATACACCGCGCCCGAGACAAAGAACCCCGTAAACCACGCATAATCAAACAGCCAGTGCACTGCCGGCACAAATCGCCCTGTCAGCGCACATCCCACACCCGCTACCAGCGCAATCATAGCGCGGGGATTGACCCCGTTCCGGTACTCGTAGACGCCGCCGCGCCGATAAAGCGACTCGAGATCGAGGTCGGTTCCGCGGATCAGAAAGTAGTCTGTGATCATGATTGCGGCAACAGGTCCCAGAAGCGCGGAGTATCCGACGAGCCACTCGAAGATGTAATTATGAAAGCTCGCCATCAGCTTCCACGGCATCATGGCGAGTCCGAGGAAGCCCGTAATAAGTCCGCCCATGCGAAAAGAGATCAGTTTTGGGTACAAATTCGAGATGTCGTTTGACGGGGACACCACGTTCGCCGCTACGTTGACATTCAGAGTGGCGACCAGCAGCCCCACCATCGCGATAAACGCGATGAGTGGCTGGTGAAAGCGCGCCATCAGATCAATCGGGCTCCAGATCGGCTGTCCAAAGATTACTGCCGACGCCGATGTGACAGCTACTCCAATGAACGAATACAGCGTCATCGCAACGGGCAGCCCAAAAGCCTGCCCGACGACCTGTGAATGCTGTGACTTCGAATATCGCGTGAAGTCCGGGATGTTGAGCGCCAATGTCGCCCAGTAGCCGACCATCGCCGTCAGTGACGGAAAGAAAAAGCGCAGAAACTCGCCAGTTGAATGGAACCGGCTCGGCTCCGACAGCATCGGTCCGAACCCGCCGGCTTTCACCAGCGCAAACACCAGAAGCGCAACCGCCATCACCAGCATGAATGGCGCCGAAAATCCCTGAAAAAAGCGGATGCTCTCGATGCCTTTCCAAACTACAGCCATGTTTAGCGCCCAAAATCCGAGGAAGCACACCCATACAGACCATGGTTCGGCGGCAACTGATGGCCAGACAACAATCAGCATCGCGTGAATCGCCTGGCCGCCGATCCACGACTGGATGCCGAACCATCCGCAAGCCACAATCGCACGTAAAATGGCCGGTACATTAGCGCCGCGAACACCGAACGGCGCCCGCACAAACACAGGGAAGGGAATCCCGTACTTCGCGCCGGCATGCGCATTTAACAGCAGTGGGACCAGCACAATCAGATTCCCCAACAGAATCGTGAAGATTGCCTGCTTCCAACTCATTCCACCTGCGATCAGTCCCGAGGCGAGCATGTAGGTGCTCACCTCCATCGACATCGCAAACCACAGCGAGATGTAGTTGTAGGTCGTCCAGGTGCGGTGCGCAGCCGTGGTCGGCGCGAGGTCCGCGTTGTAAAGGCT
>DATJXG010000381.1:0-5379 GCA_035500455.1 Terriglobales bacterium
CACATGCGCCGCCTGCGCAGCCACGGCAGTCCGCAACGTTATGTGCATGAAGAAATGGGCTGGAACTGCCGCCTCGACGCCATTCAGGCCGCGATTCTGCGGGTGAAGCTGCCGCATGTAGAGAAATGGAATCAGCAACGCTGCGAGCGCGCCGCAACTTACGATCGCCTGTTTCGCCAGGCTGGCCTTGCGCATTCTTCGCACACGACCGAGCCGACCACGTCATCACCGATGCTGCCGCCGCACATCGCGGCGCACGCAACGCCAGTGTTCCACCAATACGTGATCCGCGCTCACCGCCGCGACCAACTCCGCCAATTCCTCAGCGGCCGCAACATCGGCAGCGAAGTGTACTATCCCCTGCCGCTTCATTTGCAGCCTGCCCTGGGCTGTCTCGGCTACCTGGCGGGCGATTTCCCCGAGGCTGAACGCGCCTCGCGCGAGGTATTGGCTCTACCCATGTTCCCCGAACTCACGGAGGAAGAACAGCAGATGGTAGTGAACGCAATAGCGGAGTTTTATTCGTAGGACCGCTAGATACAGGGCAAACGCAGGTCAAAACCATGCATGCCATCACCCAGGATATGCGCTTCGCATTTCGCCAGTTGCGCAAGGCGCCCGGCTTCACCCTGACAGTCGTCGTTACCCTGGCCCTAGGCATTGGCGCGACCACCGCCATCTTTTCGCTGGTCGAAGGCGTTCTCCTGCGCCCGCTCCCGTTCAGCGATCCTGACCGATTGGTTCTGCTGGGAGATCACCTGGGGAATTCGCCGAATCTGCCGGTCACCGCCCGGGAGATTGGTACATACACAACTGCCGCTACTGCTTTTTCCTCCCTCGGCGGCTACATCACCGTAGGCTACGAACTTTCCGGCGGCACGATTCCCGAGGAGGTCTTCGCCGCCCGCTTGACCGCCAGCACGTTTCCTACCCTCGGCGTTCGTCCCATTCTCGGCCGCACGTTTACCCGGCAGGAAGACGAGGGCCACCAACCCGTCGCCGTGATCAGCTACGCGCTGTGGCTCAACCGTTATCATCGCGATCCCAACATCCTGGGCAGCTCGATCGTTCTTGATCGCAAGACTTACTCCATCATCGGCGTCATGCCCCGCAGCTTCGAGTTTCCCCTGCAGCCCGGCCATCTCAACCAGTCGCAGCTCTGGGTTCCGTTGAGCCTCACCGCCGACGAACTCTCCGAGCAGAGCACCGGCTTCTGGGGATACCACATGGTTGCCCGCCTCAAGGACGGCGTCACCCTCGCCCAGGCCGCGCGGGACTCCGACCGCGTCTCCCGCCAGATCATGCGCGAGTTCCCGCCCAACATGTCGGCCATCAAAATTCGCGGCGACGTGACCCCGCTGCGCGAAAACGCCATATCGGACGCGCGGCCGCTGCTGCGGAATCTGCTCCTCGCCGTCTCCGTCGTTCTGCTGATCGCCTGCGTCAACGTCGCCGGCATGCAGTTGGTCCGCGCCATTCGCCGCCGTCGCGAATATGCCGTTCGCCTGGCGCTGGGCGCGCGCGCTGCAGCGATCATCCGCGGCTCGATCTTCGAAGGGCTTCTGCTCAGCGCGGCCGGGGGACTGCTGGGCCTGGCATTCGCCGCAATCGCGGTGCGGACCGCGCTGCATCTGCTGCCCGAGTCCATGCCGCGCATCGATGCCATCTCGATCGATGCCGCAGTCATTGCCTTCGCCCTGCTCCTCGCCTTGCTCACCGGTGTTCTGTGCAGCCTCGCGCCTGCCTTCGCAGCTTTGCGCACCAACCTCACCGAAAGCCTCAAAGACGGCCCTCGAACCAACGCCGGCTCCTCGGGCCATACCTGGCTGCGCTCGGCCCTGGTGGTTTCCGAGATTGCCGTAGCCCTGGTGCTGCTGACTGTCTCCGGCGCCTTCCTGCGCAGTTTCCAGAAAATGCGCGCCGTCGATCCCGGCTTCCGCCCCGACCACGTACTGGTCGCGGGTTATCAACTCCCGCTCAACCAATATCCAACCGACGCTTCTGTGGATGCCTTCAACCGCGCCGTCATCGACCGCCTTTCCGCCAAGCCCGGCATCACCGCCGTCGGCATCACCGATTCCCTCCCGGCAACCGACTTCTCACCCAAAGCCGCATACACGGTAGAAGGCGATCCCGCCGAGAACTGGAAGTTGAAGTTCGCCGCCTTCGCCAACGTGTACGGCGATTACTTCCACGCCATGGGCACGCCCTTAATCGAGGGCCGGACGCTTACCCAGGACGACCGCCCCGATTCTCAACTGGTGATTCTCGTGAACCAGTCGATGGCGAAGCATTGCTGGCCCGGCCAGAGCCCCATCGGCAAGCGCCTGCACGTCGGCAATCCAAAGAAAGGACTTCCGTGGGCAACGGTAGTTGGAGTGGTCGCCGATACCAAGATCGGCGCTCTCGACGAACCCAGCACCGACCAGTGGTACAGCCCTGCCCAGCAGCCTGCAATACTCTTCGGCCGCGAATTTACAGGAAAACTCGTCAATCCCGCCGGCGGATACGTCGCGCTGCGTTCCGCCCTGCCCCCGGAGCAGATGACGCAAACGCTGCGCTCGGCCATCGCCGAAATCGATCCTCTGCTCGCTCTGCAACAGGTGCAGCCCATGAACGATGTGATTTCCAACGTGGAAGCCCCGCGCCGCTTCAACACCGATCTCGTCACCGCTTTTGCCTTAGGCGGGCTTTTGTTGGCCGTGACTGGAATCTACGCGGTGGTAACTTTCTCCGCCGCGCTGCGCAATTACGAGATCGCCATTCGCATGGCGCTGGGCGCGCAGCGCACCGGTATTGCGAGGCTGGTGCTGGCTTCGGGTGTGAAGCTGGCGCTCCTGGGATGTGCCATTGGCATACTCGGATCGCTGGCGGTGTCGCGCCTGGTAAGTTCGTTCCTCTTCGAGGTAAGCGCCACCGACCCAGCCATCTACGCTGCGGGCGTTGTGGTCATGCTTCTGATGGCCCTGCTGGCCTCAGCCCTGCCCGCAGCCCGCGCCGCCTCTGCAAACCCGATCGAAACCCTGCGCTCGATCTGAACCCGCGCAGTAGCGCCGGCGTCCCGCCGGGCTTCCACGACGCCGGAGCGATTCCGTGCCCTTGGGCAAATCACCGACAAAACCGGGGCTCACAGTAATCCAACTTCGTAACGCAGGGAGCGCGTCCTCAACGTGTTTTACGCCGCGAATGCCTTCGCTGACGGCCGGCGGCCGACGGCGGATGACTGACGACTTCCCCCGGCGCCAGCACCCGCCGCACAATCGGCGTGTTCAGCTTGTACTTGCGCTCGGTCACGTTGCCCTGGTCGTCCTGCGCGCGCAGGGTGAAGGTCGGCAGGTCGCCTTCCTTATCGAAGACTTCGTGCGACACCACCACCGGCAGCACTCCGTGAAGCCGCTCGCGATAGGCAGTTTCGTAGCGATGCCGCTTCACGTTCCAGGTGAACACGCGCGCCTGGTTGTAGTCGAAGGGCATGCCGTCTTTGGGCTCGGTGAGCAGCACCAGGTATTGCGGAACTTTCTTGTCGCCGTCCTGAATTTCGTTGAGCTTGAAAAAAGCCACGATGCGCTGGCCCTCGGCATACTGCGCCACCTCCAGCGGAATGTCGGTGTCCAGCATGCGGCCGAGAACCCAGCCCACATGCGCATCCGGGTCGCGAACCAGCCACCAGTCTTCCAGCGGTTTGGGAGGCTCGCCGCCGGGCGTGGCCGGCTTGGCCGCCGCCCCCGCCACAACTTTCTCGCTGGTGCCGCGTTTGAGCAAGGAAACTTTCGCCCCTTGGGTGAGGATGTAAAGATGTTCGGTGTCGCGGCCGGGTTCTTCGTGCAGGTTGGTTTCGTTGCGCGTCGTGGCCGTGCCCTGCACCGGATCTGACTGCGCCTGCTGCGCCAGTTTCTGGAAGGCGTTGAACACGTCCGGCGTGACCAGATAGCGCTCCTCCATCCAGCCGTCTACTCCGCTGGCGGTGCGCACGTGCGCGAAGCGGCGCTCACGCTCGATGATCTCCACCCGCTCGCCGTTCTTGACGTATCCCTGCTTGTTGTAAACCGCGGCCACGCGGTCACGCAGCACCACCTGCGGCGCGGAGACATATGCCGCCTCCAGATTCCGGGTGTGCATGCGGTTACAGCCGGCAAACAACAGCAAAACCAGAGCGAATGGAAGCGCGGCGCAGCGTGCGGCGGGTTGAAAGCAGGTTTTCAAGGGTTCACAAAACAATATAGCGCAGATCGGTTGCTGGTCTGGTCGCTAGTCGTTGGTCAAGTCGTCAGTCTTTAGTCGTCAGTCATCAGTCTTCGGTCTTCAGTCTTCGTCAGCATTTGCGATTGCGTCAGTCGTCGGTCGCTTGCCCCCTCGTTGTCATTCCGAGCGAAGCGAGGAATCTCGGTCTGATGCGGCTCGTCTGGACGCCCGCAGTGCCCGTAAAGCTGCTATCAACTCACCCTTGAAAACCAAGGGCTTATGCGGCCACTATTTTGCCTGAAATGAGATAACGACTCCCTGCTCAACAGCTTACAGATATAATATCTTTAAGCTAACAATCGCACAGGATGCGATTCTACAGGCTTTAAGCCACAGGGTGGCCCGAAGGTCGCCGCCGGAGACAAAGCCCGCAGGCGGGCCGTAGAACGCAATTGCGGGGCATTCCAGCGAGGGTTCTGACCGTCAAAAAGGCTGGCGCGATTTCAACGACTTAGCGGAGCCTGAACTCATTACGCGAACTCAGGGGTCAGTCCACTAGTCGCCAAAGCAAATCCCGATTGCCCGGGCCGCGCTTACCAGCTCCCCGCCGGGATCCACGTTCTTCATCTTGCCGATGGCTTCGGCGATATCCACCGCTTCGATGCGGGTGTTGCGCAGGCAGACCATTTTCCCGAAGCCTCCCTGCGCGATCAGGTCCACGGCGGCAACCCCGAAGCGCGTGGCCAGGATGCGGTCGTAAGGCGTGGGCGAACCGCCGCGCTGGATATGTCCCAGCACGCTGATCCGCACTTCCTTGTGCGCCATCACCGCGATGGCATTGCCCACCACCGTGCCCACCGAACCCATCCGGCTGTCTTTCAGCTCGCGCGGCAACGAAATGCCTTCCGCCACCACGATGATGGTGAAGTGCTTGCCGTAGCTTTCCCGCTCGGCTACGTGTTTCACCACACCCTCGAGGGTAAACTGGATCTCCGGAATGAGAATGACGTGCGCGCCCCCGGCGATGCCGGCGCTAAGCGCGATCCAGCCCGCGTCCCGCCCCATCACCTCCACGATCATCACGCGATGGTGGGACTCCGCCGTGGTGTGGATCTTATCCACCGCGTCGGTGGCGGTGTTCATGGCGGTATCGAAGCCGAAGGTCACCTCGGTGGCGCCCAGGTCGTTGTCGATGGT
>DATJXG010000382.1:0-7936 GCA_035500455.1 Terriglobales bacterium
GGCACCGGCAACATCGACCACCACCGTACCGCCGACTTCCCTGCCCTGGCGGCCGCCCTCGCCGGCAAGGCGGAAATGACCGCCAGCATGCGCGACGTGTACAACGCGCCCGCCATCCTGCTGATTGGAAATAATCCCACCGAGCAGCATCCGCTGCTGGCGTGGCAGATTCGCAACAACGTTCGGCTGCACCGGGCGAAGTTGTATGTGGTGAATTCGCAGGAGATTAAGTTGCGGCGGCAGGCGGCGGAGTTTTTGCAGATTCCCGCCGGCGGGGAAGGCTCGTTCGCGGCGTTTCTTACTGGAGACGACGCCGCGGTTGAGACCTTTGGCCCTGACGCGCGCGAGGGCGCCCGTGCCACACGGGACAAGCTCAAGGGCGAACAGAATCTCGTCATCAGCTTCGGCTTGGAGATTCGCGGTAACGATATCGCTGCGCTGGTGCAATTTGCTTCCGGCATTCCGGGCGCAAAGCTCATCTGCCTGGCCGACTACGCCAACTCGCGCGGCGCCGCCGACATGGGGCTTTACCCCGACCTGCTGCCCGGGTACCACCCCGCCACCAACCGCACGGTCTTCCACGAAGAATGGGGCGCTGTGACTCAGCCTGGCCTGGCGCTGCCGCAGATGATTGAGGCGGCCAAGGCGGGCAAGCTCAGAGCGTTCTACGTCGTGGGTTCGAATCCCGTGGGCCGCTTTGGAATTGACCCCTTCGCCTTCTCGCAAAGCTTCGTGGTCGTGCAGGACATGTTCCTCACCGAGACCGCGACCATCGCCGACGTGGTTCTGCCCGCGGCCAACGCTTATGAGAAATCTGGCACCTTCACCAATACCTGCGGCGATCTGCAGCTGGTGAAGAAAGCGGGTGAGGTCACGAGCACGAAATCCGATTTCGAAATGATTGTGCGCATCGCTGACGCCATGGGCTTCGATGTTCGTAAACTTGTTCCATTCGGAACGGCTGGGACTCACGCCGACATGGGGCAATCGCGCGGGGCACAGTCGGGCGAGGCCGACCGCCACAGCGTGTGGCTCGAAGCCAACGGCCTGGAACCGAAGATGAGCCCCTTCGATCCTATGGCAATTCTGGATGAAATCCAGCGGCTGGTGCCGGGGTACAACGTTTCACGGCTGAATCTGCTCTCGGGCAATGATGAGCACACGAGTCTGTCCACCGGCGGGCCGGGTGCATTGCAGGATCCTGCACTCATTGTTCCCGCGCAGGACGCATTGTTCAGTTCCGGAACGTTGGGACGCTATTCACGGGCGCTGAATTCCGTGATAGAGGAGCAACACAAGCCGGCGGCGGAAAGCGAAGTGCCGGCGGATTAGTTCGGGTTGTCGGGCACTGAAGATACACTGTCATCCTGAGCGAAGCGAAGGACCGCATGAACGCCTCAATCTGCAGCGGCACTGCAGGGCGTTCTCTTCATGCAGTTGAATGAGCAGTGAGAAAATGCCTTGCGCGGTCCGGGACACTCGACGCGAATTTGGGGTCCTTCGCTTCGCTCAGGACGACAGAGTATAAGGTTCGTTGCTGCTGAGACCTTTGAACCGATGCAGGCATCGCGGGCGAGGGCGCCCGCGCCACACATACGAGTAAGACGATTGACCATCCAAACATTCATCATCGTTTCCGCTATTAAAACCGTCATCGCGCTGTTCGTGCTGCTTACGGCGGTGGCCTACAGCGTATGGCTGGAGCGGAAAGTGGTGGGCCACATCCAGAACCGCTGGGGCCCTACGCGCGTCGGTCCCTTCGGATTGCTGCAACCGCTGGCCGATGGGGTGAAATTCTTATTCAAAGAAGACCTCACGCCGCCGCACGTGTACAAGCCGCTCTACATCGCGGCCCCCATGATCGCGGTGACCTTCGCCCTCACCTCCATCGCCCTCATCCCCATCGGCAATCCGATCCACGTCGCGGGCCTTACGATTCCGCTCGAGATCGCCGACGTCAACATCGGATTGCTCATCATTCTGGGCATCACTTCGCTGGGGGTTTACGGTGTGGCGCTCTCGGGGTGGTCGTCGAACAGCAAATATTCGCTGCTGGGCGGGCTGCGGGCCAGCGCGCAGATGGTGAGTTACGAAATCGCGCTGGGACTTTCGCTGGTGGGCGTCCTCATTACGTCGGGCACGTTCAGCCTTCGCGGTATTGTCGAGGCCCAGGGCGGGCGTTTCTGGGAATTCATTCCGCGCTGGAATATTTTCCACGGTCAGTTCGTGGCGTTTTTTATTTATCTGATGTCAGCCTATGCCGAAACCAACCGCATTCCTTTCGACTTGCCGGAGGCGGAAACCGAACTGGTGGCCGGCTATCACACCGAGTACAGCGCCATGAAGTTCGCCATGTTTTTCATGGCGGAGTACGCCAACATGATCACTGTGGCCTGCCTGGCGACGCTGCTCTTCCTGGGCGGATGGAACGGACCGCTGTTCGGCGGGGCGCTGCTGAGCGCGCTGCTGCCAATATTCTATTTTGTCGCCAAAGTTTTCGTGTTCATGTTCATTTACATCTGGGTGCGCGGCACGCTGCCGCGCTTCCGCTATGACCAACTCATGGCGTTCGGCTGGAAATTTCTGCTGCCCCTGGCGATTGCGAACCTGGTGGTAACGGCGCTGGTGGTAGCGTTGTGGTCGTAGCGCCGGCGTCTCGCCGGCCCGAAGCGCGGGCGAAGCCCGCCGTGGATAGGACCTGACTTTCTGATTGTTGGTTAAGTTGCCGGCGGGACGCCGGCGCTGCATATGCATCTGATCTTATTTCTCGGCTTCGGCGCGGTCTGCGTGGCGGGCGCGGTCAACCTGCTGGTGCAGCGCCATCCCATCAACAGCGCCTTGTCGCTGGTGGTGGTGATGGGCGCGTTGGCGGGCGAATATCTTCTGCTGGGCGCCGAGTTCCTGGCTGCGGTGCAGGTCATCGTCTATGCCGGTGCCATTATGGTGCTGTTCGTCTTCGTCATCATGCTGCTGAATGCAGGCGTCGAGGAGCGAACCAAAGGCAGCCGCATCGCTCTGCTGTTCGGGGTTCCCGGAATGCTCATCGGCAGCGTGCTGGTCGCATGGGTGCTGCTTACCCATTCCAACACCGGCGAAGTTGCCGTGGGAGCCCTGCCCGGGCCTCCGAAAGTTATAGCGCAGCTGCTGTTTCACGAATTTCTGCTGCCTTTTGAAGTCACATCCGTGCTGGTGCTGATCGCCATCATGGGCGCGGTTGTGCTGGCATCCAAGCCCGGCCCGATTCCCCCGGGCAAGAAGGAGGAGTGATGGTACCCCTGTCGTATTACCTGTTGCTGGGTGGAATTCTGTTCGCCTGCGGCGTCACCGGATTTCTCATCAAGCGCAACATCATCTCTATCTTCTTGTCGATTGAGCTGATGCTCAACGGCGTGAACCTGTCCTTCGTGGCCTTCGCCGCGCAGTGGCATGCGCTTAGCGGGCAGGTATTCGTCTTCTTCGTAATGGTTGTGGCGGCCGCGGAAGCGACTGTGGGGCTCGCCATCATCATCGCCGTGTTCCGCACGCGCGAAACTCTGAACGTTGATCAGGTGAACCTGCTCAAGCTATGACGAACAGCCTGAATCTCTGGCTCATACCGCTGCTGCCGCTCATCGGCGCCGCCATCAACGGCCTGCTGGGAAAGAAGTTTTCCCGCCAGACCGTGGTCTCAGTGGCGCTGGCCTTTTGCGGTGCGGCCTTCGCCATGGCGCTTTTCGTCGCCGCGCGCTTCTCTTCCCTGACTTTGCCGCACATCGAAAGCGTTGCCCCCTGGATCCGCGTGGGCAGCTTCCAGGTGGATTTCGCCTTCTATCTCGACCAACTTTCGATCGTCATGCTGCTGGTAGTCACCGGCGTCGGCTTCCTCATCCACATTTATTCGGTCGGCTACATGTGGGAGGAGGGCGGTTTCTACCGCTTTTTCGCCTACCTCAACCTGTTCATGTTTTTCATGCTCACGCTGGTGCTGGCCAGCAACTACCTGCTGATGTTCATCGGCTGGGAGGGCGTGGGCCTAGCGTCATATCTGCTGATCGGCTTCTGGTTCACCAAGGATTCCGCCGCCTCCGCCGGCAAGAAGGCCTTCATCGTCAACCGCATCGGCGACTTCGGATTTCTCATCGCCCTGTTCCTGCTCATCAAGCACTTTGGCTCGCTGAATTTTGCTGAAGTCTTCCAGAGCATCGCCCCGCTGCCTCCCGAAGCCGCCGCCGGCACCCTTACCGCCATAGGCCTGCTGCTGATGCTCGGCGCCTGCGGAAAGTCGGCGCAGATTCCCCTCTACATCTGGCTGCCCGACGCCATGGAAGGCCCCACGCCGGTTTCCGCCCTCATTCACGCCGCGACCATGGTCACCGCCGGCGTCTATATGGTTTCGCGCTCGCACGTGATCTTTGACCGCGCGCCTTCGGCACTTGCCGTGGTCGCCATCATCGGAACGCTGACTGCGTTCTTCGCCGCCACCATCGGCATCTGCCAGACCGATATCAAGAAAGTTCTCGCTTACTCAACCGTCTCACAGCTTGGCTACATGTTCATGGCCTGTGGCGTGGGCGCGTTTTCCATGGGCGTGTTCCACCTCATGACCCACGCCTTCTTCAAGGGCCTGCTTTTCCTGGCGGCGGGCTCGGTGATTCACGCCGTGGGCGGCGAGCAGGACATGCGCAAGATGGGCGGCCTACGCACTAAAATTCCCTGGACCTTCTGGACCATGACCGCGGCGACATTTGCCATCGCGGGATTTCCTCCTTTTGCCGGGTTCTTCAGCAAGGACGCGATTCTCTGGCAGGCCTACTCCAGCCCCTATGGCAGTTGGGTGTACTGGCTGATTGGAGTGATTACCGCTTTTCTGACTTCGTTCTACATGTTCCGGCAGTGGTTCCTGACGTTCTTTGGCGAGTATCGCGGAGAAGCGGAGCACGAGCACGATGCTCACGGCACGGGGCACGACTCGTCCTCACACGGGCATGGCGGGATTCATGAGAGTCCGAAAGTCATGCTGGTGCCGCTGGTGATTCTGGCGGTGCTATCGGTGATCGGCGGATGGATCGGCAGCGAGCGTTTTGGCGGCTTTCTGGCTCCGGTCTTCCACTTCGCGCTGCCCGCCGCGGCGTCCGGTCACAGCGAGCCGGCATTGTCGGAAGGTGTGCTGACCGTGATCTCAGTGCTGGTCGCCCTGCTCGGTTTTGGCCTGGCGTGGCTGCTCTACTACCGGCGGCCGCAGTTGCCGAAGCAGATTGCGCAAGCTCTCGGCAGCTTCTACGACGCCGTGCTCAACAAATATTACGTCGATGAGATTTACGCCACGCTCTTCGTCAAGCCGCTGGTGGATGGCTCAACCCGCATCCTGTGGCACGGCGTGGACCAGAACGTGATTGACGCCGGCCTGAACGGCAGCGCCGATGGCGCTCGCGAAGTCTCCGACACGGTGCGCCACATGCAGTCGGGAAATTTGCGCTCCTATGCGGGCTGGATCGCCGCCGGAGCCGCGGTGGTGATCGCCTACATGATCTGGATGGGAACTCGATGACCTCAGGGCTCGATCACTGGATTCTCACGCTGGTGACGTTCATCCCCCTGGCGGGCGGCCTGCTGCTGCTGCTCTTTCCCCGCCGCCATCGCGACATCCGCGTGTTCGCCCTGGTGGTTACACTGCTCACGTTCGTGGTTTCACTGCATCTGCCGGCGCAGTTCCACCGCACCGACGCCGGTTTCCACTACGAGATCGATTCCCCCTGGATCCCCACGCCCAACATTCATTACCACATGGGCGCGGACGGCGTTTCCATGTGGTTGGTGGTCCTCACCACCTTCCTCACGCCGCTCTGTGTGCTGATTTCCTGGAAGTCCATCACCGAGCGGGTGAAAGAATTCTTCATCCTCCTTCTCGTGCTCGAAACCGCGCTGATCGGCGTGTTCCTGGCGCTCGACCTGTTCCTTTTCTATTTCTTCTGGGAAGCCACCCTGATCCCCATGGCCTTGCTCATCGGCATGTACGGCCACGGGCGCAAGGTGTATGCGGCGGTGAAGTTCTTTCTGTACACCATGGTCGCCTCCGTGTTCATGCTGGCGGCGATCCTCTGGCTCTATGCCAACACCGGCACCTTCGACTTCGTGAAGCTTCAGGGCCTCATCCAGTCCGGCCAGGTTGCCAGCTTCCCTGCCGCCGCGCAGTGGCTGTTCCTCGGCTTCTTCATTGCCTTTGCCGTTAAAGTTCCGCTCTTCCCCTTCCACACCTGGCTGCCCGATGCCCACGTGGAAGCGCCCACCGCAGGCTCGGTGCTGCTGGCGGGCGTGCTGCTCAAGATGGGCACTTACGGCATGTTCCGCTTCAACCTTGGCCTATTCCCTCAACAATCGCGGGCTAACGCCGGCTGGATCATGGTGCTGGCGCTGATCGGCATCATCTACGGCGCGCTTGTGGCCATGGTGCAGCCCAACCTGAAGAAGCTGATCGCCTACTCCTCCATCAGCCACCTGGGCTTTGTGGTGCTCGGCATTTTCAGCTTCACCCAGGCGGGATTGAGCGGCGCGACGTTTGTGATGCTGGCTCACGGCGTCTCCACCGGTGCCCTGTTCATGCTGGCGGGAATTTTGTACGAGCGCCGCCACACCTACGAGATCGCCGCATTCGGCGGCCTGGCCACGCCCATGCCGCTGTACGCCACGTTCTTCAGCTTCATCATGCTGGCTTCGGTGGGGCTGCCTCTGCTCAACGGATTCGTCGGCGAATTCCTGGTGCTCAGCGGCGCATTCCAGGCCAGGCCGATTTACGGCATTCTCGGCGCCACCGGAGTGATCTGGAGCGCCTGCTATCTCCTGTGGATGTATCAGCGCGTGTTCTTCGGCAAAGTCACGCATGAAGTAAACGCGTCGCTGCCGGATTTGAGCACCCGCGAGAAAACCGCCTTGTGGCCTGCCGCCGCCATGGCCCTCGTGATGGGCGTGGCGCCGCTGCTGTGGCTGAATGCCATCGATCCCGCAGTGCGCTCCGTTCTCGCGCCTCCGGCCCAGTCCATGGCGCAAGTCGTAAGCAAGGCGGTGGGCCGGTGACCACTCCGCAAGCCTTGCCCACAGCAGTCGAATACGTTCGCGTGCTGCCGGAGATCGTGCTCTCCCTCTTCGGCATGGCCATCATGGTGCTCGATCCCCTGCTCGACGAGCGCGGCAGCCAGCGCATCCTAGGCGCTCTCGGATTAGTGGGCGCTCTCGCCGCCCTCGTCGCCACGCTGATTCAGGCCGGCAGTCCGGGCACGGCCTTCTGGGGCGCGGTCAACGTCGATTCCTTCAGCGTCTTCTTTCACTTCCTGGTCACGGCAATCACCGCCGTAGTCATTCTCAGCTCGTACGAATATATGCAGGTGCAGCAGATTCGCGCCGGGGAATACTACGCCCTGATCCTGTTCGGCGCGGTGGGCATGTGCCTGATGTCCTCAGCCACCGAACTGGTGCTGATTTTCATCGCCCTGGAAATTTCTTCGATCTCCACTTACGTTCTCGCTGGATTCCGCCGGCGCGCCGCCATCAGCAGTGAAGCCTCGGTCAAATACTTTCTGCTGGGATCGTTCGCCACCTCGTTCTTTCTCTACGGCATCGCCCTGATGTTCGGCGCCACCGGTTCCACCAGCATTCCGGTCATCAGCCAGGCGCTGCGCTCAGGACCGGCGCCGGTTCTGGCCTACGCCGGGCTGGCGCTCATGTTCGTGGGCCTCGGGTTCAAAGTCGCCGCCGCGCCCTTCCACGTGTGGACGCCCGACGTGTACGAAGGCGCGCCCGCGCCGGTGGTGGGATTCATGTCCACCGCGCCGAAGGCGGCAGTGTTCGCCGTGCTGCTGCGCATCATCTTCGAAGCGCACGCACCGGGAAGCCTGGGATTCATCTGGGTGGTGGCGGCGCTATCGATGACTCTGGGCAACATCGCCGCCCTGGTGCAGAGCAA
>DATJXG010000383.1:0-23610 GCA_035500455.1 Terriglobales bacterium
GCGATCTGTCGCCGGGTACGGCCGCGCGGCACTTCAACGTCATGCACCACATGATGGAGAAGGCCTCGACGATCTGGTCAACGGAAACTGGCATCGACCGCAATCCGGCTGATCTGGTCGAGGTCAAGCGACTCGACGATGCGCGGGACCGTTACCTTTCGGAAGATGAACTCCGAAGGCTCAAGATCGCGCTCGACGAGAAGATGTACTGGAAGGGCGCGAAAACCATCAACAAGACGTTCAACCGTCTCAGGCTCCTTGTGCTCATTGCCATCACGACCGGCATGCGCGCCTCGGAGATTTTTGCGCTGAGATGGTCCGACGTTCACTACAACGAAGGGCTCATAGCGGTGCGGGCGAAGCTGAAGGGCGGCAAGATGCGTTACGTCCCGATGCTGCCCGAACTCGCGGTCGAGCTTCGGCGTTATCCCGCCGCGGCCAATACGGATCGTATTTTCCCGCCGAAAGAGGATGCGAAAAGCGGGCGTCAGCGCGTGGAAGGAAGTTTCGAGGACCTGCTCGAACGGGCGGGCATCGAGGATTTCCGATTTCATGACATGCGCCACACCTTCGCGTCCTGGTACATGATGAACGGCGGCGATCTCTATGAGTTGGCCAAAATTCTCGGGCACAGCAACATCAAGATGACCGAGCGCTACGCGAAGCTGGCGCGCAAGCACATCGCGCGCACGGGTTCCACGGCGCGTGAGATGTGGAAACTGATGGAGCAACCGAGGCTGATTTTGCCCGTGACCTGCGACACGGCGAACGTCCTGATGGATGTTCGCGTATAGTTCGCGTGACTGAAACCGTACGTTTCTGGCAATCGCTAAGTTGTTTGAAATGTGGTGGCCAGGGACGGAGTTGAACCGCCGACGCCAGCCTTTTCAGGGCTGCGCTCTACCACCTGAGCTACCTGGCCACTTTGGTTGTCCACAGTTTGGCTGCTGGCGGCTTGCGTGTCGTGTGGAACGGGCGGAGTTTGCCGGCAAACGCGTGCAGTCAGATGCTGGGGACGTGTGGAACAGCCACGATTATAGCAACGCCGCGCGGTTCGCTCAATGGTTGGAGGGTCGGTGAACGCTTTCGGCTGTGGTTCTGCTTCAGCGATTAAGCCGACGACTGTGATTGGCGGTCGCTGACGGATTAACCAACTTAAGGGCCGGGCAGGTTGCGGAAAGCTTGGTGGAACGTGCTGGATTTGGAACGGGCGTCTGGCAGCCGGGTACGGAATCCGGACCCGTTTCAACGGTAACGCAGCCCACCTTCCAGCAAAGTCGGACCTGTTTGGCAAATGCTTCCGGCGGCACGGCCCAAGAAAAGCATTTTCTGCGAAGCGACCTGACCGCAGCGGCTAAAGTCAGAGCGTGGCTCCTCGGTGCCGGTGAGCGCTATCGCCGATTTTGACCGCTACGCCGCGGCTACAATCGGGATCATGGCATTGTTCACTGTCTTCCTAGAGTTCGATGGTGGCACTTACATTTCTCAATTCCGAGCCAACTCCGCGCACAAGGCAACCGTGAAACATGCTGCCCATTTGATCGATAACAAGGAAATGGGCACACTCGAGAAACGCAGACGCCTTGCCGATCGTTTGTCGGTGGAGAAGCCCATCGCGATTGAGGGGCTTCGCAACGTTTGGTGCTCTTCTGCCTCAGTTGAAGAGAAGTTTGCACTGGTGAACATTGTGGCGACTGCTAGATAGATTCGGCGCATCACCGCAGTTCTGGATCACGATTGGTGAAACATTTGCCATTGCGCCAGCAGACTCCGTTGGCGACCGTCATCTCGCAGTGGTTGGCGGCGAACCAGTACGCGATCTCGCGGCAGTCCTTTACTGCGAAGATCGCCAGATCGGCATCTTTCCCCGGCTCGATGGAGCCCTTGCACGCTGCTAATCGCAGCGCCCAGGCGCCGTTGATGGTTGCGGCCGCGATTGCCTCGGCGGGGGACATTTTCATGTGCGTGCAGGCCAGAGAGAGCGCGAACGGCATGCTTGCGGTGGGGGAGCTGCCGGGATTGTAGTCGGTGGCCAGCGCCACGGGCACGCCGCAGTCGATGAGCTTGCGGGCCGGCGGATATGCATCGAGTCCCAGGAAATAGTTCGCGCCCGGCACCAGAGTTGCGACCGTCTCGCTATCGCTGCGCGCCAACCGCCGGATGTCATCGTCGTTGACGTGGTCCATGTGATCCAATGAGGCCGGATTAAAGCGCAGCAACGGCGCGAGTTGCGTTTCGCTCAGCTGGCCAACATGCGCGCGGACGCTCAGGCCGTGTTTTGCCGCAGCCTCAAAGATTTTCTCTGTCTGCGCCAGGCTGAATGCTCCGCGGTCGCAGAAGACGTCCACGAACTGTGCCAGCTTGCGGCGGGCTGCCTCGGGGATCATTTGTTTGCATACCAGTTCGACGTATTTCTCGGGAGCTTCGTGGAATTCCCTGGGCACCACGTGGGCCCCGAGCAGCGTCGCAACCACTGTGCCTGGCCAGAGCGAGGCGGCGTTGTGAATCGCTCCCAGCGATTTCAGTTCTGATTCGAGCGTGAGGCCGTAGCCGGATTTGGCTTCGACTGTGGTTGTGCCGTAGCAGGCAATCTCTTGCAGGGCTAGGAGAATTTTTTTCGCAAGTTGGCTCCTGGCAGCTTTGCGGACCCCTTCCACGCTGGAGCGGATTCCACCGCCGGCTTCGGCGATCTCTTCGTAGGCGGCGCCGGTGATGCGCTTCTCGAAATCCAGCAGGCGCGGCGACATGAACGCCGGGTGAGTGTGGGAGTCCACGAATCCCGGCAGGACGACTTTGCCGGCGCAATCGATCTCGATGAGCTTTTTGCGATTCTTCCTGATCCAGGGATCGCGCAGAGCATCTTTCGTCTTGCCGGCGGAGACGATCTTTCCCCCCACGCAGAGCACAGCGGCGTCTTCGATGATGCCCAGTTCTTTGAGTTCCATACCGCGGCGCGGGCCGGAGCGCGTAGAAGCAGAACGCAGCGTAAGCAACTGGCCGATGTTCGTCAGCAAGAGCGGAGAAGAGGTCTTCAGACGCGGCTCATCGCGCGCAGATAAGGACCGGCCGGCGCTCGCTGATGCCTGGATGCCGGTACGCTCTCCGGATTTGCGAAGTGAACTCAACAGGAGATTGCCGAGAACGTGCTTGCCTGCTTCAAGCCGATGGCCGCTCGTCGGCCGACGGCCCGTAGATTGCCGGCACCTTTCCGCCCATCGGTCGAATGTAGGCGGAGAGCTGGCCGCGATGGTGAATTGCGTCAAAATGAATCATCCATAGAAATTGGCTGATCGGCTGCTCGGAAACCTTCTGCCCGTTGTAGAAGAAGGAGGCGTTGCTATCCCACGCAGAATCGTCGATCGCCGAAACTCTCTCCGTCAACTCGTTGGAGTACTTTTCGAACAGCGCGATCATTTCGTCCAGAGGAGGCGCGGGGATACTCTTCCACTCCGCCCTCTTCTCCACGACGGCGTCGATGGCAGACTTGAGTTCGTTGGTCAGCGTCCACACCAGTTGCTCAGCCGAGGGCGAGCGGTCGTGCGGCTTGTAGTTGAGCTTGTCTGCGGGAAGGGCCTTGAGCACTTTGAGGAAGACCGGCCGCTCGGTTTGGCGGCATTGCACATAGAATTCGCGGTTCGACATGAGTTTTCCTATGGTTGATCATTGTTGATCGTTGCCATTGTAGATGATGCCAACGCATCCTACTAACGCCGGTCTCTGCGCTCTGCACGAGGGTGGTTATCTGCATGGTCCGGCCGAGATGACAGTTCTGTCGAGTTTGCAAGAAATAGCCACGGGAATCCGGGGTTTGACGAATCCGCGTGTGGGGCAATTTGGGAGTGGGGGGTACGCAAAAAGATCCCTTTGGGGTGATGTGTATCCAGGCCGGGAAGCGCGATCCTGTCTATATTGAGGAAAGCGATGCCCGTTCACCTTGGACGGGCACCTTGGACTTGGAATGAATTAAGGGTTATACAAAAACTTCACCCGGCAATGCGGTCAATGTGCGCGAAGCAAGCGTGTTTTGCACATGGAGCTTGGGCTGCTCCATTCCGGACGCCATTTGCTTTCGTTCAATGCGCAACTTGAGAGCGCGTTCGATCTGCCGTAATTCCAGTGCTTCGGCGCCTGCAGCCAGAGTGGTAGCACGTCCTTGCGATCCAGCCCGCCCGGTGCGACCGACGCGATGGATGAAGTCCTCGGCAATCTTCGGCACGTCGTAATTGATGACGTGTGCGACATCGTCCACGTGCAACCCGCGCGAAGCGATGTCCGTGGCCACGAGAACCTGAAACTGACCATCCTGAAATCCGCTGAGAGCTTGGTTGCGCTGCGACTGCGAACGGTCTCCGTGAATCATCGCAGCATTGAAGCCATCGCGCCCCAGTGATTTTGCAATCCGTTCCGCGCCGCGCTTGGTGCGAGCAAATACCAGTGTTTGCCCAGTCTCCGCGTAAAGCAGTTGCCGTAGCGCATCCATCTTTCCCTCGGGGCGAACTTCATACGCTGTCAGCTTCACACTCTCCGCCGGTTTGAGCGTTGATCCGAGCGCCACCCGTACTGGATTGCGCATATATTCATGCACCAGGTTGGCAACGGACTGCTCCATCGTGGCGGAGAAGCACAACGTCTGGCGCTGTTGGGGCAACATGGCCACAATGCGCCGGATGGCGGGAAGAAATCCCATGTCCAGCATGCGATCCGCTTCGTCCAGCACCAGCATTTTGATCTGGCGTAAATCTGCCAGCTTGCGGCCGATAAAATCCTGTAAGCGCCCGGGAGTGGCAATGATCAGGCCGCAACCGACGCGCAGGCTTTGGAGTTGCATCTTCTCCGACACACCACCAATCACCAGCGCCGCTTTCGGCAGGTTTTTGCTGCGAAGCTGTTCATACTGCTCGTGGACCTGCATCGCCAACTCGCGCGTCGGCAATAAGACCAACGCGTTGGCTTGCCTGGAATTTTCATGCCGTAGCATCTCAAGCACTGGCAGCAGGAATGCCAGAGTTTTCCCAGTCCCAGTCTGCGCGGTTCCGATTACGTCTTTGCCTTCGAGGGCGGGAGGAATGGCCCGCTCCTGGATTGGGGTTAAAGTTTTGAATTGAGCCGCCGCCAGTTTCTGCTGCAATGCAGCCGACAACGGCAGTTCTGCAAATGTAGTCATTCGAGGTTATTTCTTTCTGGAGGGCCTGTTGTCACACAACTCGGACACATGTCGGAGTTTCCACGCCGCTCAACTGCAATTTGGATTAAACGCTGAATCAACCGGCGGGCAGGAAAGGCGGAGATGAAGCTGGTCCAACTGAAGAACCACCGCGAAAACAAGCAAACCGTACAAAAGCGTCAAACATAGTATAGCAGGTAGTGAGAATTGAGGTGATGACCACGCGAGTACAAAGGTCACTCGACTTCAATATCGTCCAATGGGGCGGACCGGCGCGTTCATGTGCAACTGCGGAAGATGCAGGTCCCTCGCATGTTGATTGACCGCCGCAGCAGCTTGCGTACGCCGATGCCTTTAGTGTGATCGATTTCAAGTGTCTGAACGGTGAAGTCACACATCGTGCATTTGAACGCGAAATCACCGTTTAAGGGCTTGGTGGTGTAATAGTGCACAATTGATTGCAGCCTTTCGTGCCAGATTCGTCGTAAAGCGGAACGTGTTGGCCCTTGGGGCGTTATCGCACGGGCTTTGGGATCAGGGTATCAGCTTTGGCCCCTCATTGGCACCCTCACCCCCGCCTTCCCGGCAAATTCCTTCGCCTCCTCATACCCCGCATCTACGTGGCGGATGATGCCCATGCCGGGATCGGTCGTCAGCACGCGCTCGATGCGTTTGGCCATCATTTCGGTGCCGTCGGCGACTGTTACCTGGCCGGCGTGAAGTGAGTAGCCGATGCCTACGCCGCCACCATTGTGAATTGAAACCCACGATGCGCCCGCGGCCGTGTTCAGCAATGCATTCAGCAGCGGCCAGTCGGCCACCGCGTCGCTGCCGTCTTTCATACTTTCGGTCTCGCGGAAGGGCGATGCTACCGAGCCGCAGTCCAGGTGGTCGCGGCCAATCACGATCGGTGCCTTGATCTTCCCCTTTTTCACCAGATCATTCATTGCCAGGCCAAACTGCGCCCGCTCTCCATAGCCCAGCCAGCAGATGCGCGCCGGCAGACCCTGAAATTTGATTCGCTTTTTCGCCAGCTCAATCCAGCGCCGCAGAATGCGGTTTTCGGGGAACAGTTCGAGCACCAGATCATCAGTCACGTGAATATCCGAGGGCTCGCCCGAGAGCGCCACCCAGCGAAACGGCCCGCGGCCTTCGCAGAACAGAGGACGGATGTAGGCGGGAACGAAGCCGGGGAAATCGTAGGCGTTCTTCACCCCCCGCTGAAAGGCGAAGGTGCGGATGTTGTTGCCGTAGTCGAAGGTGACTGCGCCCATCTTCTGCAAGCGCAGCATGCCCTCGACGTGGCGAGCCATAGCGTCGAATGAGCATTCTTCATATTTCTTGGGATCACGCTTCCGCAATTCCAGGGCGGCCTCGAACGTCATTCCGTTAGGGACATACCCGTTCAGGGGATCGTGCGCCGATGTCTGGTCGGTCAGAATGTCAGGCACCACGCCGCGCTCGGCGAGTTCGGGGATGATGTCCGCGCAATTTCCCACTAGCCCGACGGAAACATTTTCCTTCTTGCGGACGGCGTTCTTCAGGATGCGGAGCGCTTCGTCGAGCGTTGTGACCATGAAGTCGCAGTAGCCGGTCTTCAGGCGCTTCTTGATCCTCTCGGGATCGACATCAATCCCTAGAAACGCCGCACCTGCCATCGTCGCCGCCAGCGGCTGGGCGCCACCCATGCCGCCCATGCCGCCGCTCACGATGAGCTTGCCCGCCAGGTTGCCGCCAAAATGCTTTTCGCCGGCCGCCGCAAAGGTTTCGAAGGTGCCTTCTACAATCCCTTGCGAGCCGATGTAAATCCACGAGCCCGCGGTCATTTGTCCATACATCATCAACCCGGCGCGCTCCAGTTCGTTGAACTTCTCCCAGTTCGACCAGTGCCCTACGAGATTGGAGTTCGCAATCAACACGCGCGGAGCGTAGTCATGGGTTTTGAACACGCCTACCGGCTTGCCCGACTGCACCAGCAGGGTTTCGTCGCTCTCCAGATCCTTGAGCGTGCGGACAATGGCGTGGTACGCCTCCCAACTGCGTGCCGCCCGGCCGGTGCCGCCGTACACTACGAGATCGCGCGGGCGCTCGCCGACCTCTTCGTCGAGATTGTTCATCAGCATGCGCATGGCGGCTTCCTGCTGCCAGCCTTTGCAGGAGAGGCTGGTGCCGCGGGGCGCGCGGATCGGCGTGTAGGTGGATTCGGTAATTTCGGTTTCAACCGGCATGAGTAGGATGTTAGTGCTTTGGCAGGGAAGGGAGCAACCTGGGGATCGTGTACGGGAATTTGTAATCGGGTAATTTTGTAATTTAAAAGCTGAGGTTTCCACTGCGGTTTTTAAATTACAAAATTACCCGATTGCCAAATTACAAAATCACCAGGTGTTGTAGGCGGTGCCGTCGCTGGAGACCGCTTCGGAGCCACTGTGTACGTCGTCAATTCCGCCCTGCTGCTCGTTGGGATCGGTCAGCGTGTCTTCTTCCTGGCTTACCACCCAGGTGTCGCGGCTGCCGGTCATGGGATCGATGGGAATCTGCTTCAGGTAGTTGGCCTGCACCAGGTCGTCCAGAGACTGCGGTGCCTTCTGTTTGTCGAGGGTGTACTGCGAGATGACCGATCGCAGGGTGAATAGATTCTGGCGCAGAACCGACTCGCGGGCGTGGATGACCGACTGCTGGTAGGCGGGGATCGCGACCGAAATCAAAATCAGAATGATGCTGATGACGATCATCAGCTCAATCAGGGTGAATCCCAGGGACCGCTTGTTGCCGCGTGGCGCCATTTACCAATCCCTATACTTCGTGTCGTCGAGCGCCGTGCCTTGCGACTTGGTGTACACGTCGAAGACGTTGTCTCCGCCCCAGGAATCCGAATCCGGATCGTCCTGCATGGAGTGCAGTCCCCAATCCTTGGTTCCGGTCATGGGATCCACGGGAATGCGGCGCAGGAAGCGCAGCTTCTTGCCGTTCACATCCACGCCATCCACCAGGGTCTGCAGGTCGGGCGGATAGCCCTCGGAGCCCAGCTTGATCTGGAACATGCCCTTGTCGGCAGCGTCCTTGTAGCGGTCGATGGCGTCGCGCATTTCCCACAGATCGCGGCGGAGGTCTCTTTCCTTTTCCCGCTTTACTACGACCCGGGCCATGGGTAGAACCAGCGTGCTCAGGATGAGCAGGATGGTGGTGGCTACGATTAATTCAATCAGCGTAAAGCCGCGTACTGCTTTGCGTTGCAATCTGGCCTGAGATTTCAATGCTGTCATATCGGCAACTTCGATAGGGAACCGATCGCTGATGATTCCTGCATCCTTGCCCTCACTTCGATCCAGGGGGTTGGACACCGGAAGCGAGGACGCAGCCCGTAATCCCTCTTGCAGTCGTACCAAATTAGTGTACCGCTTATGGCCTCAAAAGGCCTTCATTCCTGCCCTTTCCGGATGCTGGCGCTCATTGAATCGTGACCGCGGCCGTCGCGCCCGCAACGGGAATGGGTTGCATCCCCGGATCGCGCGCCCCGCCCTGTGAAATTACCAACATAGACTGGCCCGGCGCCTTGGCCTGCAAGGTCAGAATTACCACCGCGCCTTGCCCGCTCACCCCGCCTGAACCCGGCGGGCGAGTGGCTGTGATTTGCAGTATTCCCGCTCCATCGTCGCGATGCACCAGGGCTACGGCCTGGCCGTCCTGCGAAAGCAGGCCGCCATTGGAAACATTCAGCACCTGGATTTGCTTGGGATCGTAGGTAACCTGCAAGGGCACGGAATACACGTTCTGCGCCCCGTTCAGCATGATGGTCACGGTAAAGGTCGATCCGGCTGCCTGCGTGATGCTGGGCCGGTCGAAGCTGAAGCTGGCCACGCCCGCAGGCGCCGCTCCCGGAGGTCCGGAAGGCGGAGCCGAGGGAGCAGTCATCGGCGGGGCTGGCTGAGGTGCGGTAGGTGCAGGCTCGGGTGAAGTCGCCGGAACCTGCGAGGGCAAAGCGTTTCCGGTGCTTGCGGCCGCTGCCCGAGTCATGGGTGGAAGCGAGATCACGTTGGCGGTGCCTACCGCCACCGCGTTTTCATTCATCTGGTCCACGTCCAGCTTGCGCACGATATGCGGAATCAGGGCGAATACGATTTCGTTCTCGCGATGCTCGGTATTGTCCTGGCCAAAGAGATACTTCAGGATCGGAATCTGCGCCAGGCCGGGTATGCCGCTGATCGACTTGGTGTTCTGGTCTTCCATCATGCCGCCGAGCAGGTTCACTTCGCCGTCGCGCAGGCGGATTTCGTGGTCGATCTTGCGCTGCCCGATGATGGGCTGGCTGATGCCGCCGATGTTCGATTGCCCGGTCACGGAAGAAACATCCATGGTGACCTTCAGCGTGACTTCGCCGTCGGCGTGGACGTAGGGCGTGATGTCGATATTTACACCGACATCCAGATAGGTGAACTGCGTATTCACCAGCGGGTTAATGCCGACGCCGCCGATGCCGGGCTGAAACGATCCCGTCGCTACGGGCACGCGGTCGCCGATCTTGAGCGAGGCTTTTTGTCCCTCTAGCGCGCGAATCTCCGGCTGCTGCAGCAGCTTGGTGCTGCTGTCGCTGAACAGCGCCGTCGCCGTCATGGGCGTGATGGTTACCTGGAAGTCTTTGGCGTTCAGGTTGCCCAGGGCGTTCAGATTGATGCCGTTATTGGTGGTGGAAGAACCCGTGGTGCCGGTAGTGGTCGTGCCGGTGGTGGTGCTGGTCGAGTTGGTATTTACGTTGGGCTGCAGCGACACACTCGCGCTGGTAGGCGGGCTGATGCCCAGGTTATGCAGCTTGTCGCGGCTCACCTGCATAATGGCCACGTCCACAATCACTTCCGGCTTGGCCTTGTCGAGATCGGAGACCAGTTTCTCGGCCAGCGCAATCTGGTCGGGTGTGCCGCGCACTACTACCGCATTCTGCGAAGGCAGAGCCTGAATCTTGGAAATCTCCAGGATCATGCGCAGGGTGTTGACGATTTCCTGGATCTCGGTCTGCTGCGAAAGATTCGACAGGTAGAAAGTCTTGATAACGTTCTGGTCCACTTCCTTGCGCTTGGTAGGGTTTTCCTGGGCGATGTAAATCGTGTTGGGGGTGACCGGGCGCCAGAAGGTTTTCGATTGCAATGCAATAATCTGCAGCGCCTGCTGAAGGGTGACGCCATTCAGTTCAATAGAAATGCGCCGCGAGGTGTAGTCGGGGTCGAACAGAACGTTGATCCCCGCCAGTTTGCCCACGGTCTCGTAAATTTGCTTGGTATCGGCGGTGACTTTCAGGGTGATGGGAACGGGGGAAATTGCGGTAAGTTCGACTGGGCCGGGGGCGTTTTCCAGTCGTTGCATTAATTCATCACCGGGAGGAGACTCCTGCGAGCGCGGGGTGCCCGATTTCGCCGCCTGGATCATGCGCTGGGTTTGTCGCGCCTCCTGCTGGGCGATGGCACTGGCAGGATCGATCTCGGTCGCTTTCTGGAATTCCGCCAGGGCCTCTTCCAGCTTGCCCGCCGAGCGCAGCAACTGTCCGCGGTGCACGTGCGAAGCCCCGGCCAGGAAGCGCAGCCGCTCGTAGGCGGCGCGGTAGGCCAGGTCCTTCGGCTTCAGGTCGTAGGCCTGCTTGTAGAGGTCGTAGGCCTTCTCGTAATTCTGCCGGTCTTCCGCGTCTTTGCCTTGTTTGAAGAGGGATTTGGCGCTTTCTGCGACAGCCGGGAGCGTGAGGGCCAAGACGACCAACACGACGGCCGCCCGAAAGGTTGAAAATTTCATCACTGGACCTGATCCTTCGCTGGTGTCTTACCTTGGCGCCTACCTCTGGACTGGCTCACCAGAGGGTCGGAGCGTGCCGCCGGGCTTTCCAAGTTTTAAGACGGAACCCCGCGATTATAGCATCGCCCCCAACCGTACCCAACGTGCTGTCCTCAAGGGAGTTACAGTCATTAGTCGTAGCCCAAACGTGGGGCCCCCAGAAGCGGCGCTCCGGGCGGGCAAATCGGTTTGAAAATCCCACCGCAATCGCTGCTCACACCCGCGAAACCCGCGCCCCTTAAGGATTGAGATGCAGTCGCCCCGATTTCCACTGCCGGGTGCGCAAAACTATTCACAGCCTGCCCAACTGACCGCCCGGCCGGCAATGGGTTACCCTATTCCTCACCATGCCCCGCCAAGGCCAGCACCAGACCCGGCCCAACCCGGAGAAGAATCCGCGCCGCGATCCCACCGCGGCCGGCGAGCGCGATGCCGCTGTTAATAGGATCGCTGCGCACAACTACTTCTTGCTGGAAAAATTTGAAGCTGGGGTTGCCCTTACGGGTACGGAGGTCAAGTCGGTGCGCTCCGGTCTGGCCAACCTCAAGGACTCCTACGGCCTGGTGAAAGACGGAGAACTGTGGCTGCTCAACTGCCACATCGGGCCCTATGAGCACGGTAACATCTTTAACCACGCTCCCTTGCGCACGCGCAAGCTGTTGATGCACCGCGAGGAAATCCGCAAGCTGATCGGCAAGACCCAGCAGCGCGGCCTGACCCTGATTCCTACCCGCCTTTATTTCAAGAAGGGCAAAGTGAAGGTTGAACTTGCTCTGGCCAAAGGCAAGCAGCTGTGGGACAAGCGCGAAACCGAACGCCGCCGCACCGCCGACAAAGAAGCCCGGGAGGCCGTGGCCCGAGGAAGAAAGTGAAGTCAAAGCAACGCTTTGCAGGATTCCCTGGGTCGAACGTTCGACGATGATCAGTCCGACCGGCCCAAGCTACTCATCGCGCAGCAAGATCAGAGGATCAACGGAAAGCGCCCGCCGCGCTGGAATCCACGTAGCGACCAGCCCCAGCAACGCCATCGCCAGCACGACCCCGGCCAGGACCAGCGGATCGCGGGAAGTGGCCTGATAGACGATGAAAGCCAGCACCCTGGCCGCCAGAATTCCGAGAACCAATCCGGCAGCTGAACCGGCCGCCAGCAGTTTGAAAGCCCGCCCCAGCGCCGCCTTTAGCACTTCCTTCCGCTGTCCGCCCAGGGCGACTCGAATTCCCAGCTCCCGCAACCGCTTGCTCACCGAGTACGCGGCCATGCCAAAGATGCCGGTGATCGAAAGCATCGCGCCCATCAGGCCCATCACCCCCAGCGACTCCGTCGCGATACGCGGCCCGAAGAAGATAATGTCCAGTTCTTTGTTCCAGGTGCCGATGGTCAAAGGCAGCCCTGCGTCCAGGCTTTGCAGCGTACTTCTCATCACCGGACCGAGTTCCTGGGGATCGCGGTTCGAGCGCACCATCAGCCAGGTCTCTGTCGATGGCGATTGCAGGATGGGCAGAAACATCGCCGGCTGCGGATCTTCCGTGAGGCTGGTGTATTTTCCGTCTTCCGCAATGCCCACCACTTGAATACGCTTTCCGTCGCGATCCTTAAAGTATTCGCCCAGAGCGCTGTTTACCGAGCCAAAGATTTTGCGCGCGAACTCCCCGTTGACCACCGCCACAAGCGGGGCGTTCTTATCGTCATGCCAGGTGAAGGCCCTGCCGGACAGCAGGGAAGTACCCGCTGCGTGAAAGTACTGGGGAGATATCTTGTACAACAGAGCGTTAGCGGCGGAGTTCGCCGGCCTGAGATCTGCGGTCGCGTCAGTAAAGACGAGGGCGCCTTTGGCGTCCGCGCCGAGCGGAATCCAGTTTGTCAGTCCCACAGACTCCACTCCGGGAATCGCCTGCAGTGCGTCGATCATGCGCTTCTGCATCGCGGGCACCTTGTCGCCGCTGTAGCCGCCCATTGCCAGATCCGTATCGGCCAGCATGGCATTCTGCAGTTCGAAGCCGAAGTCGCTGTGCAGCGAGCGCGCCAATCCTCGGAGCGCAACCAGCGAGGAAGTCACCAGCACGGCGCAGATCGCGATTTGCCCAACCAGCAACAGATCTCGGGCGGAAATCCGCCGCCCCAGCCTGCTGGTCGATCCCGACTTGACCACCTCATACGGATTGGTGCGAAGGACCTGCCGCACCGGAACCGCGCCAAAAAGGAATCCGCTGGCTATCGTCAGCAGCAGTGCGACTCCATACACATTGGCGTCCGGAGTCACCGGCACATGGATGGGCCACCTGGGAAAGGGCTGCCACGCGCTCAGCCCGCGCAACAGCACCAGGCTGCCCAGGAGCCCGAGCGCGCCTCCCATCAGCGAAATGAGCAGCGCTTCGGTAAACAGTTGCCGCAGGATGCGTCTGCGGTTCGCCCCCAGGGCGAGCCGCAAGGCAACTTCGCGGGAGCGATCCGCGGCGCGGGCGGCAAACAGGCTGCCCAGGTTGGCGCACGCCGCCAGCAGAATCAGCCCTGCCAGCAGCATCAACCCGCTCAGAAACGCCTGTATGGGGCGGCCGAGGTAATCGCCGTAAAGCCCGGGGCGCGCCAGGGAGAAGTCCATGTGGCCGTCGTCTTTGGGGTAGTTCTTTTCCAGATACGCGCCAATCGGTTTCAGATCGGCGACCGCCTGCGCCTGCGTGACTCCCGTTTTCAGATGGCCCATCACCATAAACACAGAGCGGATCCTGCGGGTATCCAGGGTGTAGGTGCCCTCCACCTGCTCCTGGTTGACGAGCGGCACGAAGAAATCGGGAGAGATAAAGACGATGGTCCCGTGAAACTCAGGCGGGGCTACACCGATGATGGTGAAAGGATGCTTGTTCACCAGAACGATTCGGCCCAGCACGCCGCGATCATCCTGAAAATGGGTGTGCCAGTAGGCGTAGCTAAGCACGATGTAAGGAGCGCTGTTGCGGCCATGCTCGTCAGAGGCGTGGAAGAACTGGCCAAGGAACGGGCGAATGCGGAGCGCGTCGAAGTAGTTCCCGCTGGCTTCCGCGAGCCAGACGCGGGAGGGGTTTCCGCCCGCGTCCAGGCCGGCCTCGGCAAAGCTGAACGCCGCCAGATCGTCGAAACTGCGATTGCGCTCGCGCAGGTCGAGATAATCGGGATATGACTCGTAGGCGGAGTTCACGTTCGCGCGCCACACCGCGTAAAGGCTCTCCGCCTGTGGGACGCTCAGCGGCCGCAATAAAAACGCATTCAGGACGCTGAAAACCACGGCGTTTGCGCCGATGCCCAAAGCCAGCGTTAAGACCGCGGCCACTGTGAATCCGGGCGACTTGCGCAGGACGCGCAGGCTGAAGCGCACATCCTGGAAAAGAGTTTCGATAAAGTTGCTGCCGAGGGCGGCGTGGCACTCCTCTTTAAACTTTTCCTGGCCGCCGAACTCGATGCGCGCGCGCCGTTCTGCCTCGGCCCGATCCAGGCCGGAGCCTTCGAGATCGTCGGCGCGGTGCTGGATGTGGGCGCGCAATTCCTCCTCGATCTCAGCGTTCACCTGCGAAGGCTGAAAGAGCGTGACGATGCGGAAGCTAAGCCAATCGAAGGGTTTCATGCTTCCTCCGGTTGCACGGCGAGCGCCGAAGCGATGGCGGCCGCCAGCCGGTTCCAGTTGTCGGTCTCTTCCCGCAAACGGCGGCGGCCGGCGGCGGTGAGTTCGTAGAACTTGGCGCGGCGATTGTTTTCCGAGGTGCCCCAGCTTGCCTTGAGCAGCCCCTGGCGGACCAGGCGGAACAGGCCGGGGTAGAGCGCACCCTGTTCAATCAGCAGGGCGTTGCCGGAGATCTGTCCGATGCGCAGAAGAATGCCGTACCCATGCAGCGGGCCGATGGAGACCGCCCTCAGGATGAGGAGATCGAGAGTGCCAGGAAGAAGCTGAGCTTGGTCGGTCACCAACCCTCCTAAGACGGTTAGGAGGGTAGCGCCATCACTCCTAAGCTGTCAAGGAGAAAACCCCCAGCTCTACAAATTTTTGCTTTCGCAGGGGTCAGGCCCGTGCGGAGTTTCGAGTCATCATTCACGTGGGTCCGAACTTCTGTCGTGGAAATGACGTATCACCAAAGCGAACATAGGGATGAGTACGTGTCCGTTCGCGCACACCAGTGTTCGAAAGCGGACAGCATCTGCGCAGAGGACGGTGGCAGGCGCGTCGTTACCGCAACGATACATTGGGTTTTCCGGATACCGGAGTTTGGCCGCCGCGACGCAAGCAGGAGTTCGGAGAACCATCACTTCGCAAAGAAAGTTCGGGCGGCCCGGCCGCCCGCTTCATCACGGAACTTTGCATTCTGAAGAAGGAAGAGCCATGGGAACGCTCGGACAGAATCTCAAATTCGCCTTCCGGCAACTGCGGCGCAATCCCGGCTTCACCGCAACCGTGATCCTTACCCTGGCGCTTTCTATCGGCGCAAACACCGCGATTTTTTCCATCGTGAATGCGCTCATGTTGAAGAGTCTGCCCTATTCGCACCCGGAGCGTATGGGCACGATTTACACCCGCGTTACAGGCACCCGGTCTTCGGATGAGCGGCATCATCTGAACGGCGAGCAATGGGAACTGCTGCGCGACGATGTCCCGTCACTGATCTCGGCGATCGCAAGTCCCATGGCTTCCGGCGTCAACCTTCAGGCGGGATCCCGCGTGCAGTACGTGCGTGACGGGCGCATCTCGGCCCACTATTTCGACGTGCTGGCCATTCAACCTGCGCTAGGCCGCAGCTTCTCCGAGGATGAGGACCGTCCCCACGGACCAAAGGCCGCCATCCTGAGCTACAGTTTGTGGCGAAATACGTTCGCCTCTAATCCCAACATTCTGGGGCAAGCCATTCTGTTGAAGGGCGAGCCGTACACGGTGATCGGGGTGCTTCCCGAGGACGCAATCACTCCGCTGAACGCCGACCTCTACACGGTGCTTCAGCCCAGCCGCGGGGGCGAAGGCGGAGGAACGAACTTTGACGTCATCACCCGGCTGCGCGATGGAGCCACCTGGCAGCAAGCCGATGCCGAGATCGTTCGCGCCTGGTCCCACCGCACCGGGCTCTACGAATTGAGCAACAATCCCGGCGCGCAGGTGACCTACTACTCCGTGCCGCTGCAGAAGGGAGAGACGGCGAGGCTGCGTCCCCAGGTTATGGCGCTGATGCTGGCGGCGGGACTCATCCTGCTGATCGCCTGTGCCAACCTTGCCGGCCTAACGCTGGTGCGCGTGCTTCGGCGTACCTCTGAGGTTGCGACCCGGATGGCTCTCGGGGCTTCGCGCTGGCAGGTGCAAAAGCAGTTCTGGGTGGAGAATCTTCTGTTGGCCTGCGTCGGCGGGACAGCCGGCGTAGCCCTCGGGTTCGCCGCTTTGCGCGGGTTGCTGCTGCTTTTGCCCGAGCACTTTCTGCCTGTTGCCCGCGTGTCCCTCGATGGCCGCGTGCTGACATTCACACTCCTCATTTCGGTCCTTACCAGCGTGCTTTTTGGCATGCTTCCGGCGCTTGCAACCCGAAAGTTTAATCTGCGCGCCGCCATCGCGAGCCGCGCCGCCGCCGGCGGCGACCGTTTGCGCCTGCGGCAAGCGTTGATTGCGAGCGAGGTCGCCCTCACCGTAATGTTGCTGGCTGCTTCCGGCCTGCTCATCCGCACTCTCAT
Organism: Terriglobales bacterium; assembly: GCA_035500455.1. Taxonomy (GTDB): domain Bacteria; phylum Acidobacteriota; class Terriglobia; order Terriglobales; family Acidobacteriaceae; genus DATJXG01. The sequence continues at coordinate 16,653 of DATJXG010000383.1, forward strand.
CCACCTCGAGACTTTGCCGGCGGGATTCAACCCCACTGGGGTGATGACCGCGAAGGCATCCCTGGACGACGCGCGCTACCACGACCCGGCAGCGTTCCGGAAGCTGCTCAGCGAAAGCGTCGCGGCCATGCGGCAAATTCCCGGCGTGCAACATGCCGCCGTCGGCCTGAGCCTGCCCTATGAGCGCGCCCTGAATAGCGGAGTGACCCTCAGCGACGGCCCGGAAGCCGGACAACAAGTGATGACGGGTGAGTTGTACGTAACCCCCGACTATTTCGGCGCATTGCAGATTCCAATCCTGAGTGGTCGTGCCTTCACCGACGCCGATGGTGCCGATTCGCAGCCCGTCGCCATCGTGAACCAGACCTTCGCACGCAAATTTTTCCACGGGACCAATGCCGTCGGCCGCTACCTGGACAAGAACACGCGAATTGTGGGGGTGGTGGAAGATGTGGCGATCGTGCCGGGGCTGGATTCTGTGGCACCGCTTACCGGCGAAGAAAGTATGTACATTCCGGCGGCTCAAATGGATGCGCGCTCGCTCTCGCTGGTTCACGTCTGGTTCCAGCCAAGCTGGATTGTGCGAACCGCCGGCCCGGTGCAAGGTTTGACCGCGCAGATGCAACACGCGCTGGCCGCCGCCGATCCGAATTTGCCATTTTCTGGTTTCTACAGCATGAACGATCTTTTGGCGAAGACCCTGGCGACGCAACGTGTGGAAGTGGCGCTGCTGAGCGCCATGGCGGCGCTGGCTCTGCTGCTGAGTGCGGTCGGAATATTCTCCCTGGTGGCGAATATCGTAGCGCAGAAAACGCGCGAGATCGGCATTCGCATCGCGCTGGGATCGACCATTCGCCAAGCCATGGTCCACATCGGGGCGCCGGGCATAAGAGCCTCCGCGCTGGGGCTCGTTCTTGGCTTGATCTTATGCGCGGAAGCGTTGCGCGCCATGCAGAGTGTGCTCTACGGAGTGGGCGTGTACGATGCGCCCACGATCCTCACGGTCGTCGGAGTGCTGGCATCGGTAACGCTTACTGCTGCGACTGTACCAACTCTGCGAATCGCACGCATAGACCCGGCGACCACATTGCGGGATGAATAGAATGTAGGCGCGGGCATCCCCGCCCGTGCGTCGATTCTGTGGCAGCCGTCTAGGCCTGAAGGGCCGAGAACATTTCTTCCGGCATCGGCTGCGGTCCTTTGTAGATCACGCTCTTTCGGACAATCCTATTGAGACTTGCGAAATACAGTGAAATTTCTCATTTCGAGCGTAGCGACGGTCCCACACAGCGCTTTCGGCGGCAGTTCTCCGCGCTCTCTGCGTTTTAGGATTTTGCTTTTGTATTCCTAACCGCCCGAAAGGTCATTTCCTCCGCCGGGCTGCCGGTCCTGCGCTTCCACTCGAAAAACAGCGCCGCATAGTTGAGCGTGAGATAGTCTTCCCGGGCGATCCCCAGCTTCTTCGCGGTCTGGTCGATCCAGCGGGGTGGCCCCTCGATCTCGCCGAAGTCTCCAATGGGAGTGTGGTCCACCACCACGTCGCCTTTGCCATCTCCCCACTCGGCGCGGAACTTCTCGTAGCGGAACGAAGGCTCGTATCCTAACGCTCGCAGGATGGCCTCCATTTGCGAGCCGTCAGAGACCTTGGTTTGGGTTTCCTCCCGAGATTTGTGCCTGGTGTATTTCCCCTTTGCCTTATGCGTGAGCAGCCATTCATTTCCGTATTTGCGCAGGCGAAGCAGTTCTCCCCGGTGGCGCAAAGTTTGGCCGGGAAGGTCGTAGAGCGTGTTGAATTCATGGGTGCGCGGCGTCAGCAACCGAAACCCAGCCGCCCGCAACCGCCGGCCAAGCCCGCGGGGATCGCCAACCCGAAACTTGATTTCCACTTCCTTGTGCGCCATGGGCAGCACCACAGAGGCTGAAGCCCCATTCATTCGAGGGCGATTTCACGCGGTCCTGAAAGGGCCGCGCTTCCACGGTGATCGACGCGTTCGTAAATTCCGCAGCCCGCTAAAGCCGCACCCGCCCAGATCCGCTGGCGGGCAGTCTTTCGAGGCCAAAATACCAACGACCAAGGACCAACGACCAAACTCCGCCTCACCCAAACGTCGGCAGCTTCACCAGATCATCGCGCGGCACCGGCTCCAGTGGTTGTCCCGCTTTGCGCCACGCCGCCAGTCCGCCCACGATTACGAAGGCGTTGAGTCCATGCTCCCGCAAGATGTGCGCCACCCGGGCGCTGGTTGCTTCGCGCGCTCAAGTGCAGTAGAGGTAGATGAGCTTGTCCTTGGGCAAAGCTCTGATTTCTTCGTCCAGCTTATTGGGCTCGATGCGTAGCGATCCCCGGATGCGCGATGCCCCCGAATCGTAGTACCCATGGCTGCGCACATCCACCAGCAGAATCTTGTCCTTCTCTTCCGACGCCAGCTTCCGCGCCAATTCCTCCACCTGCACCCGCGGAACCACCCGGTAAATCCGTTGCCGGCTGTAGAGCAGCAGCCGGTAACTGACATAACCCAGAAACACCACGGCCAGGGCGATTTCCATCCCGTGCGTCACCGTGGTAATTCCCCGCACGATCATTTTCAGAAAGTCGCGGAACACGTAACCCAGCGCCAGGTAAGCCGACGCATAGAGCGCGGCTCCCACCAGATCGAAGCGCAGGAACTGCAGCGGCGGCATCTTCATGCTGCCCGCCAGCGGCGCCGCCATGGTATTGACTCCCGGAACGAACTTGGCGAACAGCAGCGTAAGTTTGCCGCGTTTGTAGAACGACTCGGCCGAGCGCAGGATGCAGGTCTCCGGATTGATGGAGAGCCAGCACAACGCGCCCAGCAGTCCCCATCCCATATACCCGCCCAGCACGTAGAGCACGATGTCGCCGGCGACCAACGCCAGCAGCGAGCCGGCGAAAAGTCCCGGCGCGCTCATCTTTCCCGCGGCCGCCGCCGCCCCGGCGCCTACCAGCGCCAACGCCGCCGGCAAGGGGAAGCCCAAGGCTTCCGCCAGCACGATGCCGAACACCAGTCCGTATCCGTGTCGCGCCATCATGCCCAGCAGGTCGTTCATGCGAGTCCTTTGCTGAAGCGGCTCTGATCAAGCGGGGCGCGGACACTCCTGTTCGCGAACCAGGGGCCCGGTCGCATCCTCCGCCCGCGGTACTTGATCAGAGCTTCCTCAAGTCTTTTCAGTATAAGGAAACTACGGCGCGCCTGCCGGGGACGGCACACTCGCCGGAGTCCGAACGAGCCCTGCTGCAATTGACCCGTCCAGCTTTCCAACCTCGCCATGCCCGGCCGCATCTGATGGTTGTCCGCCGGCTGTAGCCTGCGGCAGCGCTCTCAGGAGGCAGGAATCCAGACGTTTTTATTTGTTTCGTGAGAGATGCCCTCAGGGTTACCGGCAGCCGGCCGGGATGTTTGCGCCCGCCTCGCGCGCATCTGGCGCGCGTCTGTGTTGATCCCTGAGTTCTTGCGCTGGAAAGTTCTGGCCGCTTCCGCCGGCTTGCACCGCTCCTTTCCGCGCAGCGCCGCATTTTGGCCGACGCTACGACAAAGGAGAATTTTTTATGAAAAAGTGGAGTGTTCTTTCAGCAATCTTCGGCGTATGCCTGGTATTGCCTTCGCTGGCCCAGGCCCAGACGTATGACCACGGAGAAATCGGCGTCTTCGCCGACTACTTTCGCCTCGACCGCACCGATCCGCAAATCAATTTCGTGGGCGTGGGAGGGCGCGTTTCTTTCAACGTGAACCCCTACGTGGCTCTCGAAGCCGAAATGGCCTACGACTTCAAACGCAACTTCACCACCACCTTCTCCAACGGCATCACCACCGAGTTTGTGAACTCGCGCACCCGCCCGCTGCATGCTCTGTTCGGGCCCAAGATCCAGTTCGGTTCCTCTTCACCGGTCCGCCTGTTCGTTACCGGCAAGGTGGGCTTCGTGAACTTCAGCACCACCAATGAGAATGCCACCTCCGGCTTCCAGAGCGCGGTGGGCGGCATAACCAGCGGCGACACGCTCTTTGCCGCTTATCCCGGCGCCGGCCTGGAAGGTTTCATCGGGCCCATTGGAATGCGTCTCGACGTCGGTGACGAAATTTACTTCGATAACGGCGCCCGCAATAACCTGCGCGTTACTTTCGGGCCGCATATCCGCTTCTGAGGACGAAGGCCGGCAAAAACTCGCGTCCTCCACGCCTCGCTCCAGCCACGGGGACAGGCGCGGAGGACCTTTTCATGCCCACGCTGGCTCTCCGTCCTCGCCTGCGCCGCTTCCTTGAGAATCTCCACATTCATCACGTGGATCACTCTATCCGCATACACGTGCACTGATCGCGATTTTTCCCAATTCGCTCAAGTTTCATAAAACGGATTTCCTCATCGCGCGCCCCACGGCCACACGATAAACTGCAGGCATGACCTCCAATTCTCGCCGTTATATCAATCTGCCCGGCCGCCCGGTTACTTTGCCCTTCAGCGATGCGGTGCTGGCCGGCGATACGCTCTACATCGCCGGACGCATCGGCATCGATCCCGCCACCGGTCTGGCGCCCATCGACGTCGAGCAGGAACTCCATCTTCTGTTCGAAGGATTTGAAGCGGTGCTCAAGCAGGCCGGCATGACCATGGACGACCTGGTGTGGGTGCAGATTTTCTCGCCCGACGTTGCCCTGTGGGAGAAATTCAACGAGGCCTACCTCAATCGTTTTTCGAAAGAGTTGCCTGCCCGCGCCTTCGTCGGCTCCGGCCCGCTGCTGCGCGGCGGCCGCTTCGAGATGATGGGGACCGCGGTGCGCTCTTCCTGATAATCCCTTAGTTGGCAGCCTGTGGTGAGAGTCGGAGTGCAGCGGGCGAGCGGCACTTTTCATGAATTGTCATCCCGAGCGAAGCGAGGGATCTAGGTTCTTGCCCGCACGGCCACGCTTTCGCGTCCGGCACAAACCCAGATCCCTCGCTTCGCTCGGGATGACAATGAGAGACGGGATGACAAGGTCTGGTGAATTGAGAGACGAATAGACGAATAGAGGATTCTCACTTTCACCACGGGCTGTTAGTTTAGCGAAGGACTCGTTCCAGGCGCACAGCTTCGCAGGCTGAGGAAGAGCAGGGACGACCGGCACCGTGGAAGCCGCGCGCTTCAGCACCCCGATAGCCTTTTGCTTTAAGCTGTCATATTTGAAATGCGGCCTCCGGGCACGAGCGTGAATTATTGTTGCCCGGTAAGCAAGAGACGGAGGATTCGACAATGAACCAGGCAGCCATTGAGGAACTGAAGAAACAAGTTCGCGGAGAAGTCCTGCAACCCGCGGACGCCGGCTACGACGAAGCGCGGACCATCTACAACGCGATGATCGACCGGCGGCCGGCGGTGATTGTGCGCTGCTCGGGCACAGCGGACGCGGCAGCCTGCGTGCGATTCGCGCGCGCGCACGACCTGCCGCTTTCCATTCGCGGCGGCGGCCACAACGTAGCGGGGAATGCCGTCTGCGACGGCGGGCTCATGCTGCACATGGGGAAATTGAGAGGTGTGCGGGTGGACGTGAAAAACCGCACCGCCACGGCGCAGCCGGGAGTGACTCTGGGCGACTATGACCGGGCGACAACTTCCCTCGATTTGGTAACTCCCGTGGGCGTGGTCTCGGGAACCGGCATCGCAGGGCTGACTCTGGGCGGCGGGCTGGGATGGCTGATGGGCAAGTACGGCCTGGCTTGCGACAACCTGATCGGCGCGGAGGTCGTGACCGCCGAGGGCAAGATCGTGCAGGCGAGCGAAACCGAAAACGCCGACCTGCTGTGGGGACTGCGCGGCGGAGGAGGCAACTTCGGCGTCGTGACCGAGTTCCGTTATCGCCTGTATCCGCTCGAACCCACGATCGCTGGCCTGCTGATTTATCCGCTCGAAAAATCTAAGGAGGTTCTGCGCTTTTTCCGCGAGATCACGCCGCAGTGTCCCGATGAACTGGCGGTTGCCGCCGCGCTCCTGAATACCCCGGACGGCTTACCGGCATGCGGCCTTGTCGTCTGCTACAACGGTGATCCCAAGCAAGGAGAAAAAGTGCTGGCGCCCATCCGCGCCTTCGGGCCGCCCGTGGCAGATGCGGTGGGGCCAGTTCCGTTCATTCAGCACCAGAGCCTGTTCGACCCTGCTTATCCCCCGGGGAGGTTCCATTACTGGAAGGCGGGCTTTATGAACGCTCTGCCCGAGGAGGCGATGGAGGTAGCGATTGAACACTTCGCACGCCGGCCTTCGCCCATGGCGGCGCTGATGTTCGAGCACATGCATGGCGCGGCCAGCCGCGTTCCGGCAGAGGCCACGGCGTTTGCCCACCGCTTCAACCACTACAACTTCAGCGCCTTTGGGGTTTGGGAAAACGCCAGTGACAATGATGTCAACCGTAAGTGGGTGCAGGATTTCTGGCAGGCGGCGCGGCCCTATCTCTCCGGACGCGCCTACGTGAACTACCTGAGCCAGGAAGGCGCGGACCGCGTCCGCGAAGCCTATGGGCCCAATTATGAGCGGTTGGCCACGCTCAAGAAGAAATACGATCCCACGAATTTCTTCCGCTTGAACCAGAACATTCCGCCGGCGAATTAGCCGTTTGGCGAGGGGGCAAATGGAGAAGCAGCGGATTCGAAAATGAAAAGGGCCTAAGACGTTTGCTTCACCGTGGGTGGTTGGAAAAAAACTCACGAATGTGTCGATCACTGTGGAAGAGCGGCCCTTTCAGGGCCTCGTAGGTCCCTCAGACTGACCGGCTGAGGTTGGCAACCATTAAGCCCTCGAAGGACGACGCAGTTCTCGGTGCCAACTGCGGCCAGGCATCCACCCCGATAGCACTCACCCGCCTCTTGCGGCATAATGCCTGCATGCAAACGCCGTTTCGTCAGCTCACCTTCGCGGTTTTCCTCCAATTGATCGCGCTGTCATCTTCCTCCTGGGCGCAACCGGCAACGAAGG
>DATJXG010000384.1:0-3632 GCA_035500455.1 Terriglobales bacterium
GCTGATAGCGCTCGTACCATTCAGTAGCGGCCTCGTACACCATCATTACGCCCTGGTGAGCGAAGCCGAGCTGCACGAAGCCGGCCTTGCCCAGATAGGTGCGCAGCCAGCGCGCATCTTCCATATCTTCGTCATTGGTGAACTCGGCGTTGCCGATGCTGTCGAGCAGGTCATCAAAATCCTTACGCTGCAACTGCCAGGACTCCATGGTCAAAAAGGGCGCGCCCGCGGCTTTGGCCAGCTCGACGAAATCTTTCCAGCCGTCGGGATTATCGGCGGACTTCCACATCACGGTCGAGACCTCTTCGTGGTCCACGTAGCCGTGGAAGCGGCGCATGCCATGGCCTTCGATGAAGGCGATCATGTCGTCCTTCAGCGTTGCCAGATCGTCGGGCAGAGGGGACATTATCGGGTCTCGTTTGTGATTGTATTCCGGATTCGCGGAGCCGTCAGCTCTCAGTGCGGACCTCGGGCTTCAACGGTAGCCGTCCTTCGGCGGCCGGTTTGCGAATCCTTGCGGTTGGATTAGCCGCCAAGATCGTAAAGGGCCAAACAAAACCTCCGCAACTTTGACGGCGGGAACTGAGAGCTGACGGCTGAGAACAAAAAGCTATGCTAGACTAACTCTTTCGCGACCGCTTCTGCCTTCATCATGCTCCTGTCGAAAGAATATGTGGGCTATCTGGCCCGCCAAGTCACCAAAAAACTGATCGCAGGTGAGTTTATCGAGACCAAGAACGTTCCTGCGCTCGGGGAGCGCGTACACGCCACGATCATGGAGGAATTCTCCCTGGAGGACCGCATCAACGACGAGGTTCGGGTGATCCTCGAGGCCTACGCCGAAGAAATGCGCAAAACCGGCGCCAACTATCAGGAGATGTTCCGCAAGGTGAAGAGCGAACTGGTGCGCAAATACAAGGCGGTGCTGTGAGAGTCAGCCGCGACAAGGTGAACAAAGTTGCGCACGTGGTTTCCGACGCTCTGGCCGAAATGGACGGCGTGGATTTTCTGGAAGACCGCAATACCATCCGCCTGGAGATCCGCAAGATTCTGGAAGATCTGCTGAACCAGGAAGAAAAGATCGACCAGGCGGCGCGGCAGAAGATTGAAAGCCAGAAACGGACTATCCTCGAAGGCAGCCAGGAGTGGGACATCCTGTACCGCAAGTATTATCAGGAAGAAGTGAAGAAACTCGGCATGTAGCCGGTTCAGTCCCCTCATTCTCTGATTTCCGCTACGCTCTTTGCGGGAGTCTCCCGCGAGGTGTCATGCCAGACCCGGCCATTATCACGAATTATCCCTTGGCGACGCTGGTGAAGAAGGCAGCGCGCGAGGCCGGGTTCGACCTGGTTGGCATCGCCCCCGTGCGCGACTTCGCCGAGCTGGAATACTTCCCCGAGTGGATCGCCGCCGGCCACGCAGGGGAGATGAAGTATATGGAGTCGCGAGATGAGGCGGGCCGGCTCAAGCGGGCCTCGCTGCGCACAGCGGCGCCCTGGGCGCGAAGCGTCATTGTGTGCGCGCTGAACTACAACACCGCGCAGCCATATTCCACCCAGCCGCATGATGCGGGCAGCGGCTGGATATCCCGGTATGCCTGGGGCGGCCAGGACTATCACGAGGCGGTATTGCGGAGGCTGCGTGCGATCGAAGGCAAAATCGCGGAGCGTGCCGGCGGGACGCCGGCGCTACAACTGCGTTCTTATGTGGACACCGGCCCACTGGTAGAACGGATTTATGCCAAGTACGCCGGCATCGGCTGGATTGGAAAGAACACCTGCGTTCTGAACCAGCAGTTGGGTTCGTGGCTTTTTCTGGGAGTGATCCTCACCTCGCTCGAACTCTCGCCCGATTTGCCTGCGCCGGACCGTTGCGGCTCCTGCACGCGCTGTATCGATGCCTGCCCGACTAATGCCTTCGTGGCGCCTTACCAGCTCGACGCCAGTCGCTGCATTTCGTATCTCACCATCGAGAAACGTGGAGAGATTCCGCCCGAAATGCGCGAAGGGATAGGGCGGCAGGTTTTCGGTTGCGACATCTGCCAGGATGTTTGCCTTTGGAACCGCAAATCTCCCGCCACAGAACTGTCGGAATTTCAGCCGCGCGAAGGCATGGTGAATCCTGCGCTGGATTGGCTGGCCGAGATGACCGAGGAGGAATTCCGGGCGCGACTTCGCGGCTCACCGGTACGGCGGGCGAAATGCAGCGGACTGCGTCGTAATGCCGTGATCGCTATGGGCAACAGCGGGGAGCGTCGTTTTCTCACCACGCTCGAGGCTCTGACCCATGACAAGGATCCCGTCGTGGCCGAAAGCGCCGGCTGGGCCAAGTCCCGGCTGGAACACAAACACAACTGAGAACTGGGAACTGAAAACTGGGAACTGAAAACTGCGAACTGAATCCTGTCTTCTGCCCCTTTCTGCCAGCTCTTTTCTCGCCCCCTTCTACTTTCCCGTGAAGGCTTTTGAGGCTGTGCCATGGGTCGTCAGCGATGGCGTGAACCCGTGTAAACACCAGTTGCCGGTTCTCAGTTCCCAGTGCTCAGTTGAACTTATGCTCGGGCTGCCATCCTCTCGGCTAAAGTTTCCTGTCGTCAGGCCGATTCCCCCTCGAAAGAGCGAGAAGGTGCCTTATGAACAGACTCAAGCTGATTCTTGCCTTGCTGCTTATCGTTGCGGGGTGTTCGTCGAATCCATCCAATTCCATGTCGGGAACTTCCATGCCCCGCTCCTACAACGGGACGGCTTCGGTGGGCGACTTCCTCACCATCACTCTCGATCCCGCCACCCAGACCCTGATCTACACCAATCTATCCAACGGCGATAGCGGCACCGTGCCCTACACCGTGAACCCCGACGGCACCTACACGCTGAATGACCCGCGCGGCAATCTGCTCGCGGCCTACGAGGTGCCCAACTATGGGCTGCTGGTGCAGGCCGCCAAGACCGGCGCTTACCACGATGCTCCCGCGCTCATCACCGCGGTGCAAAAGGGAAGCATCTCGGTTTCCACCTGGGCGGGGCACGACTACAACTACATGCAATTCCGCACCGCCGCTGGGGGGATCGAGGTGGGTTCGGCTGACGTGGACGCGCAAGGCAATGTCACGGCTTCCTCCTATTGGCCCTACGGTTCCGAGAGCCAGGGCGGCGACGGCGCCTTTCACCTGGGCAGCTTTGACGTGAGCGCGTTTCAGGCTGATCCTTCAGGAACTTTTCTGAAGCTCGCCGACACGAACGGGAGCTATGACTACGTATTCGGTACTCCCAACGGGGTGTTCGCCGTTGATACGCCGAATGGGGCGATCCTCGGACTGAAGAAGGCGGCCAGCAAAGACTTCAGCCCCGCCTTCGCCGGAAGCTACAGGGCGATCTACTACCAGAAGCTGGGAGCAACCACCGGGGCGGGAAACCTGGAAGCCGGCGCTCCCAGCCTGGGCCAAGCTACTTTGATCATCACTGCAGTCGGGCAAGTCACGGTGCAGGATGCAGAGGGCAACGTGATGCTGCAGGCGACGCTCACGCCGATGGCCGACGCTCAGTATCTTTACGGATCTGCCGGGGAATTGCAGGATCCGTGCTATGGGCTCTTTACCTTCCGTGTAATCACAGCGTCCTCGCAGCAGGATGTTT
>DATJXG010000385.1:0-11762 GCA_035500455.1 Terriglobales bacterium
GGCATACACCTGCCCGAGTTCCAGGTGAACATTCGGTGTATCGGGCCGCAGGCGCAGTGCCTGCTGATACTCCTTCTCTGCCTGCGGCATTTGCCGCAGCACGAAATAATTCTCGGCCATGGCCTGATGGGCGCGCGCTGAATCCGGATAAGCCGCCAGCAGCGTATCGATGGATTGCTTCGACAACAATCCGCTGGCCCGGCCCAGGTAGTAAAGCAGATCAGGATCGTTCGGCCGTTTTTCCAGCGCCGCCTGCAGGTTCACGATCGCCTGGGAAAATTGCCCGGTCTGGACTTGCGCGATTCCCAGCGCGGCCTGTTCGTGCGCCCGCTCCAGGTGCGGAATCGCCTCCGCCGCCGACCCTTCGGCCAGCAGCGCATATCCCAGCAGCTGGTGGGCCGGCGCCAGACTCGCATCCAGCTCCAATGCATGTTTCAGCGGCACCACCGCTGAAACATAGTCGTGCTTCTCGATATAAATCTGCCCCAGGTTGACGAAACCCGCGGCATACGTGGGCTCCAGTTCGGTGACCTTGCGGAATTCCGCCGCCGCGGCATCGAAGTGTTGCTGCTTTTCCGCCTCGCGCCCCGCCTGAAAATGCTGTAATGCCTCAGGCGAGAGCGCCTGCCACGCCAGCCATAGTGTAAGGAGGGTTCGAATCACGGATGCTCCGGCTCTCGCACTTCGAGAAATTGATCGGCAGGCACGTCATTGAGTGTCTGGCAGGTTCCCGAGGGCCAGGCAATCTCCACCTTCGCGGTCTTCGCATTCCCCAGGCCGAAGTGCAACCGCTTATCATTCGCCGATTCGTAACTCCCGGCCGAGGTCGCGAAGCGCGTTTGCCCGTTCACCTGCACCCGCGCCCCAAAGCCGTCACGATTGCTGCGCGTTCCCCGCAGCGTAATCGTCAGCCAGTGCGCGCTGCCGCCCTGGTTCATGAACACCTGCGGTTTCTGCCCGAGCGCGGTGGTCACCACATCCATCCAGCCGTCGTTGTTTAGATCGCCAAAAGCCGCGCCCCGTCCGGCAACCGGCGTGTCGGTGCCGGCATCGGCCGGCTCGAACCGCCCATTGTGGTTCATTGCCAGCAGAGGCGGCTCCAAATAGCGGAGCGAGGGATCGATCTTCTCCACATTGTCCAACACATGCCCCTGGGTGATGAACAAATCTTTCTGCCCGTCGTTGTCGAAATCTTCCAGGCCAACTCCCCATCCCGCGGTGACGCGGGAAAGCATGGCAATGCCCGCCTGCCTCCCCTGGTCGCTGAAGGTTCCGTTGCCTTCGTTGCGGAACACTCCGTAAGTTTGATGCGGCAGCGTGGTCACAACCGCATCCGGACGCCCATCGTTGTCGTAGTCCTGAAACACTACTCCCATGCCGGAGAGCGGCCCGCCGTCGATAAACAAGCCAGCCCCGGCATCCAGGCCAACTTCGGTGAATGTGCCGTTGCGGTTGTTGTGCCACAGGTATTGCTGCATGCCGTCGTTGGCGACGTAAATATCGGTATAGCCGTCGCCATCGTAGTCGGCAAAGGCCACTCCCAGTGCATGTCCCTGCTTCGAAGCGATCCCGGAGCGCTGGCTCACGTCTTCAAAGGTCCCATCGCCGCGGTTATGGTACAGAATGCTGGTGGTACGGGGAAATTCCCCCGGTGGACAATAAGTGTGGAAGGCCCCGCCGCAATCCTTGCTGTGCTGGGTGTCCCACTCCATGTAGCGGGTTACAAACAGGTCTAACTTGCCGTCGTTATCGTAGTCGAAAAATCCCGCCGAAACCGACCATCCTCCACCGGCGACCCCAGCCTTGGCTGTAACATCTGTGAAGGTGCCGTCTCCGTTGTTATGGTAGAGGATGTTTTTCCCGTAGCTGGTCACATATAAGTCAGGATAGCCGTCGTTGTCATAGTCGCCTACCGCAACCCCCATCCCGTAGTTGCCATCGCCGGCATTGGCCAGGCCGGCTTGCTGGGTAACATCGGTGAAGCTGCCGTCCTTATTCTGACGATAAAGCCGGTTCCAGTAGCGAGGGTCGTGGCGGTCGAAATTGTCGGGAACTCCCATCGGACTGGGAATGTGCCCTCCGTTCACCAGGAGAATATCCAGCAGGCCGTCATTGTTATAGTCGAGCAGCGCCACGCCTCCGGGCATGGTCTCGATAAGGTATTTCTGCGGAGTGGGAGAATTCTGCAGGACGAAATTGATGCCGCGCGGCTGCTGAACCCGGAACATCGGGGCAGTCGCCGCCATAGCTGCCAGAAGAACTGGAATGCAGGCCGCGACTAGCAGTCTTTTCACCAAGCGCTCTGGGAACCGAAACTGACTCTGCCTAGCATAATAGCGCCCGCCTGAGCCTGCGCCAGCCAAGTCCACAAGAATTATTAGATTTTTGCACCGAATTCGTCAGATGCCGATACAACCCCTGCGGACCTCATCACAAAACTTTACGAATGCCAAAAAGTAAACGATTACGTTAAATAGAATATTTTCCAATTTGCTTGACAACATAAATTGCCATGTTTCATTCTGACGGCGTTTTTCCAACCGTGGGGGTTGAACTATGCTTCGTCGCTGTGTTGCCACTGTGGTTTTGTGTCTTCTGTACGCCTGTTTCTCTTCGCTATCTTTCGCCCAAACCACGTACGGTTCGGTTTCAGGTTCCGTGACTGATTCCACCGGTGCCGCCGTCGCCGAGGCGCAAGTGACTTTGACCAACATCGGCACAGCGGAAAAGCGCACCCAAAGCACCGGCGGCGACGGACTCTACTCCTTTGTCAATTTGATTCCCGGCGAATATCGAATTGACGTGGAGAAGCAGGGCTTCAAGCACTTCACCCGCGCGAATGTATTGGTGCAGGTCAACCAGGCCAGCAAGATTGACGCCGTGCTGGCCGTTGGCCAGGTCACCGAGACCGTCGAGGTTTCCTCCGAGATACCATTACTCCAGCCAGAAACCTCCTCGCTGGGTACTGTGGTCGATACTCGCGCCGCCACCGAGCTTCCGTTGAACGGGCGCAACATCTTCAACCTCACGACGATTACTCCCTCGGTCGTTCCCCAGGGGAATACTATGGGCACGGTAGTCGGCAAGAACCCATTCGACTTCGCCAACTATCAGATCGGCGGCTCCTTCGCCAACGAGGGAGCTATGTACCTGGATGGTCAACCCCTGAACATCGGTTACATCAACTTACCTTTTATCGTGCCCACGCAGGATTCAGTCAACGAGTTTAAGGTCCTGGACAATAACCTCGGGCCGGAGTGGGGCAAGTTTGCCGGCGGCGTCATCAACATCAGCACCAAGTCGGGCACCAATACCTGGCACGGCTCGGGCTACGAATACCTGCGCAACAAGGTTTTCAACGCCAACGAATTTTTCAACAAGAACAGCGAAATCGCGAACGGCGCCACGAACGAACCGCCACCGTTTACGCAGAACCAGTTCGGGGCCACAATCGGCGGCGCGATTATCAAGAACAAGACGTTCGTCTTTGGGAGCTATGAAGGCTTCAGGTTGCGCACTGGAACGCCGTTTAACACCACCGTGCCTACAGCAGCTGAGCGGACTGGGGATTTCTCGGATCTTTGCTCCTCAGGATTCAACACGCCCGATCCCAACGACCCGGGTGCCATGATCTGTTCCGATCACGTTGTCAACTCATCCGGCAACACGGTCTTTGTCCACCAGCTTTACAATCCGATCGCCTTCACCAACGGCCCCAACGGCCTCAGCGGACAAAACCCAACCAGCTTCCGCGTGCCTTTTGCGAACAACGACATCTCGGGGAATAATCCGTTCACCGGGCAGCCCTGGATCAATCCGACTTCCGCGTATCTGTTGGGCTCGCTGATCCCCGATCCCACCACCTCGGGAACCGTCCTCAACTTCCTCAAGGATGCCAGCACCGGCGGCGATACCGATGAGTATGTAGCTCGCGTGGACCAGACCATCACCAGCAGGCAAACGATCTTTGGCCGCTTCAGTTATTTCAAGCTGCTGAGTCTGGCGCAGGATCCGTTCGGCACCGGTCTCTGTAAAGACCGTTGCGCGGAAAACACCCGCAGCAAAAGTTTGGCCATCGGCTACAACTACGCCATCAGTCCGACGACAATCGCGAATGTGAATGCCAGCATCAGCCGCTTCCACTACCTGCGCGCACCCATCAATGACAACTTCGATATGTCGCAGGAGGGCTGGCCAAACGACTACAACGCCCTGGTGCCGGACATTGAGCGCACGCCGCTGACCCCATGTTTCGGCCAGAATGACAGCCTGGTTACCTGTAGCCAGGGGCAAAGCGCGATTAACGATCTCAACACTCAATTCAATATTTCTCCGCAAGTCACGATGATCCGCGGCCGTCATTCCTTCGTGTGGGGCGGCCAGCTTGAGGAGGGCTACGATAACTATCTGCAGACCAACACTGGCGGCGGCCTGATTTCGTTCGGCGGTTCGTGGACCTCCGCCACCCCGGGCGTTGCCGGTTCCGGGAATGTCCAGGGCGCCAACGCCGGCAACGGCGAGGATTTTGCCGACTTCCTGCTGGGCTATGGCAACGGCCAGGGCGCGGCGTTCGGCAACCAGACCACCGGGTCGCTGGTCATCTCCGGTCCCATCTCAGGAAAGCAAACTTATCGCGCCTTGTATTTCGGCGACACTTGGCACCTGACCAGCAAGCTCACCCTAAATCTTGGCCTGCGCTACGAGCTGCAAGGGCCCTGGTCCGAACGTTATGACAAGATGACGTACTTCAACCCCAGCGTCGCCAACAGTTCCGTCACCGGGTGTGCTGGCACTGCCGGCAGTTCCTGCCCGGGCGATCTCTTCCTGGTTAATACCGGCGTAAACGACACCCGCAACAACCTGCCGCTCTCCAAGAAAGAGATTCTGCCCCGCGTTGGCTTTGCCTACGCTCTCGATTCCAAAACCGTGATCCGCGGCGGATACGGCATCTTCTTCATCCCGAACTATGTTTCATTCGGCACCAATCCCTATGTTGACCCCGTCAGTAGCGCCACCTCGAATTTCTTCTCGAGTAACGACGGCGGGGCAACTCCGGCGGCGACCCTCAATCAGAACACCTGCTCGTGGGGGGGGAACAACAACCTTACCTGTCTGGGGCAGGGGCCTTTCAATCAGGGACAGGGTGGCGTGGGTGCGAGCGACATTACCGCCGTACCCGGGCGGAATCCTCAGCCCAATGTTTCGCA
The DNA here is from genome assembly GCA_035500455.1 of Terriglobales bacterium. GTDB lineage: Bacteria > Acidobacteriota > Terriglobia > Terriglobales > Acidobacteriaceae > DATJXG01. Next base: position 5,208 of record DATJXG010000385.1, read on the forward strand.
GTACATCCTGAACCAAAGCAACTTTTCCGCTACCGGCTACACCGTGCAGAAGTACGGATATGTGGAGCAGTACAACTTCGATATCCAACGCGAATTGCCCGGGGGATTCTTCGCTGATGTCGCCTACGCTGGATCGCATGGCGTGCATCTTGAGCAATTCAACACCAACGTGAATCAGATTCCGGACAGCTTCATTTCGCAAGCTGCGCAACAATACGCCGCGGGTCAGACTGTGGCTATTGGCCAGCCCGTTGCCGGCCCGTATCCCTTCAGCCAGAGTCTGCCGGGCAACCTGGGGCCAGGAGTTCTGCTTCAGGGCCAGCTGGATCGGCCTTTTCCACAGTATGCAGGTCTGAACCTGAACGGCTACGGCTGCTGCAGCAGCAGCTATAACGCCCTGCAGGCCACGGTGAAGAAACGCTTCCAGGGCGGCGGCACGGTACTTGTTGCCTATACCAACGCCAAGCTGCTCTCCAACACCGATACCCTCACTTCCTGGTTGGAAGGCGGCACCACCGGCGGCGTGGGTGGCGTTCAGGATTGGAATAACATCAACGGACGTGAGAACAACGGCGAATACTCCCTCTCCTCGCAGGACGTTTCCCAGCGCCTGGTCATCAGCTACGTGCTTGATCTTCCCTTCGGCCACGGCAAGAAATTCTTGTCTAGCGCTCATGGAGCCGGTGGCGTGCTCGTCTCCGGCTGGGGCTTGGACGGCGTGACCACTTTCCAACGCGGCTTCCCCATGAAGCTCACTTACGGTAGCGGGAACGACATGACGAACGCCAACCTTGGCATTGGAACGCTCAGGCCTGATGTCGTGGCGGGCTGCGACAAATCAGTCTCCGGCAGCGCGGTAAGCCGGGTGACCCAGTGGTTCAATACCTCCTGCTTCACCGCCCCCAGCGGTCTCAACGGGGCCGGGGTCCAGAATAACCCGTGGACCTTCGGCAACGAGCCTCGCGTGGACGCCACTATCCGCCAGCAGGGCGTCAACAACTTCGACTTCGCCGTGTTCAAGAAGACGACAATCTATGAACGCGCTGCAGTGGAATTCCGCGCCGAGTTTTTCAATCTCTTTAACCATCCGCAATTCGGGCCGCCCAACGGAACCGAGAGCAGCGCCACTTTCGGACAGGTGACCAACACCGTAAACCTGCCGCGCCTGGTGCAGTTCGGCTTGAAGTTCGAGTTCTGAGCGAGCGCCTGCAGGATTTTCCGGACCAGGCCGCAAGCCTGGTCCGGATTTTTATTTCAGGGATCCGATGCCGCCGGAATCGATGAACGCACCAATCGATCGCCCCGGCTCTGCCCCCGCCGCGATCCGCAGCCCTGCTGCTATAATCCACCCGCCTTAAGTCGGGGATAGCTGCAACCACACTGCCGCAATGGAGTCCTCCCGGAGCAGATCGTCCGACAGCGCCCGAGAATCCTGGGTGCGCAGCTATGCCATCTCCGTGATCATGGTTGCTCTGGCGCTGGCTGTCACTCTCCTCGTGCAGCGCGCCTTTCCTTATCCTTTTCTGTTTCTCTTTTTCGCGGCGGTGATGGTCAGCGCCTGGCTCGGCGGCACCGGCCCGGGAATGTTCTCCGTGTTGCTCTCCACCCTGCTGGTGGAATACTTCCTGGTGCCACCGCTGCACTCCTTCAGGGTCAATACCGCCGCGGAGATGTATTTCGCCGCCTTCGTCATTTGCGCCGCGGTGGCCAGTTGGGTGAGTTCCTCCAAGAAAAGAACCGAGCGGGACCTCCGCGAAACCCGCGACCAGCTGGAGATCCGGGTTTCAGAGCGCACCGAGGCCCTGATGAAAACCCAGGCCGAACTGGCCCATCTTGCCCGCGTGTTGAGCATGGGAGAACTGACCGCCTCCATCGCCCACGAAATCAGCCAGCCACTTACTGCCGTGGTCACCCACGGCCACGCTTCGCTGGAGTGGCTCTCCGCCAATCCGCCGAATATCGAAAAAGCTCGCCAGACCACGGAGAGCATCATTCGCGACGGCACTCAGGCCGGCGCCATTCTCAGCCGCATTCGCGCCCTCTTCCAGAAAGAAGCCCCGGCCAAGAGCTGGATGGATATAAATGAAGTCATCGAGGAACTCACCGGCTTTGTCCGCAACGAAGCCATTCGCCGGCGGATTACGGTTCACACCGAGCTGGCTTCCACTTTGCCCAAAGTTAAGGCCGACCGCGTACAGCTCCAGCAGGTGGTGCTGAACCTGGTCATGAACGGTATGGATGCCATGGCCGCCGAAACCGGCCGGCGAAAGGAATTGCTGATTCGCTCCCTGCAGGAAAACTCGCGGGAGATTCTGGTGCAGATCGAGGACTGCGGCCCCGGTCTTCCCGACAACGCCGACCGGATTTTCGATCCTTTCTATACCACCAAGCCCCACGGCATCGGCATGGGACTCTCCATCAGCCGTTCCATCGTGGAGTCTCATGAAGGCCGCCTGTGGGCTAGCCCGCGCCCATCCGGCGGTGCTATCTTCCAGTTTACGGTTCCGATCCCGTCGCGAGACTCCGATGCCCGACCCGGCTCAGACTCCTGACCCCAACTCGACCGTCTTTGTGGTGGATGATGACGCCTCGGTGCGCGACGCCGTCAGCAACCTGCTGGAGTCCGTCGGATTGCATGCCGAGGTCTTTGGCTCCGGCGAGGAGTTTCTCAAGGCGCCGCGTCCGCAAGCTCCCAGTTGCCTGGTGCTCGATGTCAGGCTGCCCGGTACCAACGGTCTTGATTTTCAGCAGACCCTTGGCGAGGCGGGTATCGCTATCCCTATCATCTTTATAACCGCCCACGGCGACATTCCCATGACCGCGCGGGCGATGAAGGCTGGAGCCGTCGAGTTTCTTCCCAAGCCGTTTCAGAAGGAAGAACTGCTCAGCGCGATTCACCAGGCCCTCGACCGCGACCGCGCTTGGCGCGAAGAATATGGCGAGATGGCAATCCTGCGGTCCCGCTTCAACGCTCTCACTCTGAGGCAGCAGCAGGTCATGGATCTCGTCGTCACCGGCATGCTCAATAAGCAAATCGCCGCCACTCTCGGCATCAGCGAAATCACGGTGAAAATTCACCGCCGCCATGTCATGAACAAAATGCAAGCCCGTTCCCTCGCCGACCTGGTAAGAATTTCCGACCGCCTGAAACGTCGCGGGTCCCGGCAGTAAGACGTAGCTCCGCTATATTGCATCTCCGCAGTCTGGGCCGCTCCTCGGTTGCCACTTTGTCTCTACTGCGTCACCCATTCCCGGCTCCCGCCTCGTATCACACTGATGCCAAAGCATCTCTGCTCTCGCTCTCCCAAAAGACAGAGTGATCCCGACAATAAAAAGTTTGAATTTGACTTTCCATGCACCCCCGTCCAAAATCCGCAGCAAGTTTCTTAGCCGCGCTTCTGCTCGCGTCTGCCTGCGAGCCGAAAGGGAACAGCGGCTTCGGAGCGGCATGCTCCGCCCGTAAAAACCTGTCCGCGACGGTCCGAAGTCAGGGGCGTGGCCGGTCGTGAGAACGCAGTATTTCTCAGCCAGAGTGAGGCAGTGGTCGTGCAGTCGGAGCCGCTACTTCCGCGGTACGGCGGAGTTGGGTCGGAGGGGAATTTATGCAAATGGGCACGATAACGATACTGATGGAAGTGCTGCTGGCGGGGTTCTTCGCCATCGCCTGCCTGCGCGCCCGCAGTGAGACAGCGCCTGGCGCGAAGATGACCTTCGGCGGGATCTTCCACCTGGCCGGCCGCTGGGAGCGCCTGCGCCGCTCGCGCTGGCAGTGGTTTGCCATGGTCGGGCTCGTCCTGGTGCTGCGTCTGCAGCAGGTCCAGCCGCTGCTGCTGGAATTCATTCTTGCGCTGCAGTTCCTGGTGTTCCTGGCGCTTCCCACTCAAGCCGGGCCAAAGAAGCAGCGGGCCTTGGCCCGATGAAGCACTCGCGGCGCGGGAAATTTGTCCGAAATGAGAATTGTGCCGTGAGGCAGGACCGAATTTCGCAACTCAATCGAGAGACACCCATTCTTGGGTAGAGGAGGAAGTTGATGGCAGCAAACACAGGGCAGGGGCGCGGTTTCGCGGTCTTTCTCGTGGGCATGACAGTGGCGTGTGCCGGGATTTTTGATTTCTCTTCCGGCCTGGGCAAGTTGCTCCTGGTGGTGGGCGTGGTCATCTTGCTCGCCAGCCTTTTGACCTTCCTGAAGCTCAAGCCGCTGGAAGGCAAGCCGGCGCAGAAAGCCTCTCCCCTGGCCATGAAGCTGATAGGCGCTTTCGTCGCCGCTTTGGGATGGGTGCTCACCCTGTTCGGCATGCACCTCACCGACAGCGTGGGCGGGCGCATCGTCTTCGCGCTTCTGGGCATTGCCGTGAGCCTCTTCGGGATCATTTACATCCTGCCCGCGGCCTTCAACAAGAACGCGATCTGGAAAGCTTAGATCACCGGTTCCACAGCGCATCACCAAAACGACTATGGAGCGAATAAAAATGAGATTGATCCGAAGTGGCTTTATCTGTCTTTGCCTCCTTACGCTCGCTCTGGCCATGAGCATGGGAGCCTTGGCACAGGCTGCGGCGCCGGCAGCGGCCCCCGCCGCGGCTGCGCCTCCGCCGCCTGCCGCCGACGCCCAACTCAAAGACGCCGCGGCCAAGGCGCCCAGCACCGCCGATCTGCAAAAGGGCGATCCCGGGGGCACCATCACCGGAACCATTAACGACGTGCCCGCCGCCGACCCCAAAGCCGGCGTCACCCTGCCCGACGTAGCCAACATGGGTGGCCAGAACAAAATCGCGGTCAACTTTGTCTGGACCCTGGTCACCGGCTTCCTGGTCATGTTCATGCAGGCCGGGTTCGCCATGGTGGAATCAGGCCTCTGCCGCGTCAAGAACGCCAACCACACCTACATGATGAACTTCCTCGTGTATGGCTGCGGCTTGCTGGCTTACTGGCTCATCGGCTTCGCCATACAAATGGGCGGCGCGGCCGGCAACGGCAACCTGGGTGGTTTGCAGTCACTCACTCCCGAGCATCCCATTACTCTGTTCGGGAAAACCTGGGGCCTCTTCGGAGGCGCTGGTATGTTCCTCTCCGGCCATACCTATGACGTCGGCGTGATGGTGATCTTCCTGTTCGAAATGGTGTTCATGGACACCGCCCTCACCATCGTCACCGGGGCCTGCGCCGAGCGCTGGAAGTTCCTCACCTTCGCCGTTTCCTCCGTGCTGATGGGCGCATTCACTTATCCCCTGTACGGCAACTGGGCGTGGGGCGGCGGCTGGCTCTCGCAGCTCGGAACCAACGTCGGCCTGGGCAAAGGCTACTGCGACTTCGCCGGTTCCGGCGTGGTGCACGCGGTCGGTGGCATCACCGCTCTGGCGGTGACCCTGATCATCGGGCCGCGCATCGGCAAGTTCAACAAGGATGGATCTCCCAACTCCATCATTGGCCACGATATCTCGGCCGTGCTGATCGGCTGCTTCATCCTGGCCTTCGGCTGGTTCGGATTCAATCCCGGCAGCACCCTGGGTGCTTCTGCCAACGGCAACCTGCGCATCGGCACTATCGCGGTAAACACGATGCTCGCCGGCTGTACCGGAACCTTCGGCGCCATTCTTTACATGTGGTGCTTGAAAGGTAAGCCTGACGCCTCGATGAGCGGCAACGGCCTGCTGGCGGGGCTGGTGGCGATTACCGCCCCCAGCGGCTTCGTCAGCACCGTCGGCGCGGCCATTATCGGCATAATCGCTGGCGTGCTGGTTTGCCTCAGCGTCTCCTTCATCGAAAACGTGATGAAAGTTGACGATCCCGTCGGCGCCATCTCTGTCCACGGAACCTGCGGTCTCTGGGGTGTTTTGTCTGTGGGCTTATTGGCGGACGGCACCAGCAACTACGGCGGAAGCTGGAACGGCGTTACCGGCTCGGTTACCGGCCTTTTCTATGGCGACACCAGCCAGTTGGCGGCCCAGCTCGTCGGCATTTCCACCCTGATCGGCTTCGTCTTCACTTTCAGTTTCCTGCTCAACCTGGTGCTCGATGGATTCCTCGGGCAGCGGGTTTCGGCGGAAACCGAAGTCGCCGGTCTGGACATTCCGGAAATGGGGCAGCTCGGCTATCCCGAGTTCGTCTTCAAGCCGGAAGCAGATATATTTGCCCACGCTCCCCGCGAATTCGCGGTGGCGTAGCACCTGACAGAAGTCAGTGGCAAGGCGCCGGATGTCTGACGCAAGATGCCTGGCGCCTTGCCGCATGTTTGTAAACAGCGAGTCAAGAATTTCCTGAAGAGACCTTATGAGCGATTCGACAAACCGTACCGACCTCGCCGTCACCGACCCGCCAACCAAAGCCGCATTGAACGCCCGCGTATCCTCGCTGGCGCTGGCTTCCATCCCTGCGCAAACTCAAACGCTGCTGCTGCGCATGTTCTCCGATCCCTATCTGCTGGAGAAGGAAGAAGCCGGCACCCTGGTGGCGCAGCTGCGCGACTGTGTCGCTCAGTATCCGCAGGTTTCCGAGCTGCGTGTGCTCCTGGGGATGGCGCTCTGCGTGAACCTGGAAGTGCAGGCGGCGATGGTA
>DATJXG010000386.1:0-3983 GCA_035500455.1 Terriglobales bacterium
TGGCGCCAGGTTCAGAAAATGCTCGACTAGAGCGTGTTTCCTCAAGTTCGCGTAATAGGCGCAATTTCTCATCCTGAGCGAAGCGAAGGACCTATGTATTTGCTTGCAGCGCCCATGCTCTCACAACCCACACCGCCAGCCCACATTTACGGCCCTAATTCTGAGACCGCAAACTAGATAGTGAAAGTCTCCGCCAACCGCCGCAGGCTCACAAACCAGGATCTATATCGTTGCTTGCGTAAACAATTACGCGCCTCGGATCCACGAAAAGCCAGCAGACGGACGCCACGAAGAACATGGCCGCGTAAAAATAAAGGCTCACACCCCAATCGGGCCGGCCCGGGGTTCCCGCCAGCGCCGCCAGCCACGCAACTACAGGAACGCTGATCACCTGGCTGAGGTTGCCGACGGTGTTCATGAATCCTCCTACGGTGCCGGAGTAGCGGTGGCCAATGTCGATGGTGGTGGACCAACTCGCCGCCATCCCGAAGTCTTTGACAAACGAGGAAAGACACAGTGACGCATAAGCCAGCATGATGTGGCGGGGAGTGCAAGCCACCGCCGCTAGCATGAACGCCCCGCCCAGCCCATAGGCGATTACGCCCTGCAGGGTGCGGCCCCAGCGCCTGCCCCAGAGCCGCACCTGGCGGTCGGTGAGAAATCCACCGAGAAGGCAAGCGATGCCGCCGCAAAACAGTGGGCCACCCGACGCAAAAACCAGTCCCATGCCTGAAAGGTGGAGATCCCGCTCCAGGAAGGGAGTGACCCACGAAATGAAGAACGACCATCCTGCGTTGCTGCAGAAATACATCAGGCTGAGTGACCAGAGGGTCGGGCTTCGCAGCATGGTTGACCACGAGAGCGGCAAGGACGTGCCCACCGCTTTTCGCCCTTCTGTGATCAGGGAACGTTCGGCTGCATTGACTCGCGGGTCCTCCTGCGGGCTATCGCGGTAAAACGTGGCAAAGCCCCACAGCCATACCGCGCCCAGCAAGCTCATCAGAACAAATCCTCCGCGCCAGGAAAAGGGGAGTGAAAACAGCATGATGAGCAGGGGCGCCAATGCTCCGCCCCAGCGCGCGAATAGCCAGACGAGTCCCTGCGTCAAGCCGCGCTCAGAAAATGGAAACCATTCGCGCGATGCCCGCCCGATGTTGGGAAATGCTCCTGCCTCGCCCGCTCCGAAGAAGAAGCGCACCACCACCAGCGCCATCAGACTCCACGCCACGCCGGTGAGCGCCGTGAAGACAATCCAGAACAAAATGATGCGGATGAGAACCTTGCGCGGGCCGAGCCTATCCCCCAGCCAACCGCTCGGCACCTCAAACAGCGCGTACGCCAGCGCGAAGGAGGAGAACGCATACGCCAGGCGAGTCGGTGTGATATGCAGGTCGAACTCGATGCGGTCCTGCACCTGAATGATTGCAACCCGGCCAACGTAGGTAATGGCGGAGAAACTGCACAACCACGCCAGCACTTTCCAGCGGACTCGCGTGGCGCGGGCGGCATGCACGGAGGTGACTTCCGGCGGCAGGATCATCTCGCGTTGCCCACAGGTTTCGTTTTCCTCCGCGGTAATGGACCACGCGCTGAGTTCGGAGAGTTAGCGCAAATGCCGGATGATCTCTACAACACTGGCTCCCACTTCTCCAGCATCACCCGCACCTCGGCCGCGTCCTCCGGCCTCACCGGCGGAAGTGGCGGACGCACCGGGCCTGCCGCCATGCCCAGTCGATTCATCATCTCCTTCATCACCGAAACTTCATATCCCTTTCGCCGTGCCCGCAACGCATAAAGCGGAATTACGTACTCGCGCATGAGTTGTGCGAGGCCCGCGGCATCTGGCTTGGAGGCCGCTTCGTGCAGTTGAAGCGAAAGCCGGGGCGCCACCGTCGCGATGCTCGAAGTGTATGTACGAATGCCGATGCTGTAGTAGCCAGGAACGCAGTCGTCGCCGATGCCGCCGATCCAGTACAGGCGGTCGCCAACGCGATTCATGATCTGCTGGTAACGCCGGATATCGCCCTGGCCATCCTTCCATCCCGCGAGCGTCGGAATCCTGGCGGCGAGTTTTTCCACCCACGCGGGGCTCGGATTCACCCAGTCCCGGCTGTACACGAACAGGGGAAGGGGCGTGGCCGCCCCGATGGCGGCGTAGTATTCAGCGAGACCTTCCTCATCGGATTGCGGGTAGTAGGGCGGAAAGGCAAGAATCGCGTTCGCCCCCGCGCTCTGCGACTGTCGCGCCATCTCGGCTGCGATGAAGGCGTTGAAGCCTGCTCCGGCGAATACCGGAATCCGGCCGCCAACCTCTTGCACAACCGCTTTCACTACCTCGAGGTGTTCCGAGGGCGTGAGCGAGTAAATCTCCCCCGTTCCGCCGGCGGCCACAATGGCGGCGATGGGATGCTGCAGCAGCACGCGGAGATTTTCGCGCAGCCCGGGAATGTCGAGTGACAAGTCGGAGTGGAAGGGGGTGATGGGGAACGCGATGACCCCGCGAAGCCTGGCGCGTAGTTCCTCTGGGTTCATTTCATGGCCAGTATGCAAAGGCAAGCGCCAGGTTGCAAATGCCGTCCCGATGAAGTTTCGGGCGGATAGACTCAAGCCCGCCGTGGAACCCGGGTCCGCGAAAGCCAGCTCCGCGAAAACCTTGGTCCGCGCAACCGACTCACATTCGCGCACGCGCTCTCCCGTCGTCAAACCAGAAATTCTAAAACATGATTTCAGCGCGGCTAAACTTGGGACGTTCGCCAGGAGATCGCGTGTTATATTCGCCGCTTCATAGCCATGCTGTGGCTGGCAATTCCAGATTGCACAGCGGACCTTGAATGACAATTCACGTAGGACTGATTGGCGGCGGAAACATCAGCGAGACCCACGCGCGCGCGGCGCGCGCCATTCCGGGCCTCGCAATTGCCGCGATCTATGGGACCAATGCCGCAAAGGTCAACCGCCTCGCGCATCAGTATGGCGGAAGACCCTACGATGATTTGACTGCCTTCGTGAACCACCGGCCCATGGACTTCGTGGCCATCGGCAGCCCGTCGGGCTTGCACGCCGCGCATGGTGTGGCCGCGGTGAGCCGCGGGTTGCACGTGCTCACCGAAAAACCGATCGATATTTCCACCGAACGCGCGGATGTACTCATCGAAGCAGCTCGCGCCGCCAACCTCAAGCTCGGGGTAATGTTTCAGGACCGTTTCAAGCCCGGCATTCAGCGCTTCAAGCAATACATCGAGGCCGGAGTGATCGGCAAGCCGCTTCTGGTTGACGCTCGCGTGAAGTGGTACCGTTCCCCCGAGTATTACAGCGACTCGAAGTGGAGGGGCACGCTCACGCTGGACGGCGGCGGCGCCGTGATCAACCAGGCTGTACATACAATTGATCTTCTGCTCTGGGTGTTCGGAGATGTGGCGCGCGTACAGGCCGGCACCGCTACGGCGCTGCATGCAATAGAAGGCGAGGATACCGCCATCGCTCTTCTGCACTTTGCCAGTGGAGCTTTGGGTACGCTCGTGGCTACAACCGCCGCGTTTCCCGGTTATCCGCGGCGCATCGAGGCCACCGGCAGTGAAGGCACGCTGGTCCTTGAGCATGATCGAGTCGTCGCAGCCGGCTTGAGAAATCCGCCGGCTGGCCTGAGCGTAAGTCTCGCGGCCGCCGAAAATGAAAACGTCGCGTCTCCGGTGGTGAGCGATTTCACCGGCCATCAGGCAGTTTTCGAAGATTTTGTCCGCGCCATCCGGGAGGACGGAACGCCCCTGTGCGATGGCCGCGAGGGGCGGCGAAGTCTCGCGCTGGTTGAAGAAATCTATCGTGCAGCCGAGCGCGGCAGTGAACGATAATGTCCCGCGGAAGAGTAGAAGAGGGCGCGATTCAATGCCGGCCTTAACAGTTGATCGTCTGAACGGCTTGCGGCGTCCCTGCCGGAAGGTCCATGGCATCGCCGCGGCTCTTTTGCCCTTCGAAGCAGAACGCAA
>DATJXG010000387.1:0-6242 GCA_035500455.1 Terriglobales bacterium
CAGCCTGGCGAACTCTTCTCCGGCCGCCAGCAAAGCGCGGCCAAGTTGTTTTTTCTGCAGGGCGGGCCTGACGGTCAGCATTGCGAGATGCCAGACGCCGTTCTCGCCAGGGTCGAGGCGTACGGTTCCTAAGAGAGAGCCGTCGCTTTCGTCGCGATGGATCAGCAGGTGGGGCGGAGGCTCCGTGGCCAGGTCCTCCCGCAGCAAAGATTCGTTGATGCGCTGCCCTTCGATGACTCCCGCCTCAACATTCCAGCTCGCCGAAGGCCCGGTGCCGCGAAAGGCGAGGTTCACCAGGTCGACGATCTCAGGATAGTCGGCTTCAACCGTGGGGCTGAGGAGCATGCTGGCAATTTTACTGTGAGGACGGGGCGACAGCTTCTTGCAATCCCTCAACGTTGCTCACGGCAGGCGCCTCGCGCAAACTACGCACAAATATTACGCCGGCGGGATGGCTGCCAACGGCTAATAGAGTATCGACGGAAGGTAAGCTCCGGCGGGCTCCTTGTAGAAGCCCAGGGTCATGAGGGTCAGCGGCTGTACCACGCGGAGGCCATGCTCCAGGCACCAGCGGAACAGAGCTGCGTTTCGCGTCGGAACCAGAATGCCCGGCCCCAGAAACGCCTCGGCGTTGGCGATCAACGCCTGCACATCCGGGTTGCTCTCACCAACCATGTGCCCGAAAAAGCCGATCAGCGTGGCATACGCTGCGATTCGTCCTTCCCGCTCGGCAACCACCGCAGTGCCTTGCGCGATCGCGTCGCGAAGTTCGCCGCTGCGGTCGTGACCGTGTACGCTTCGGCAAAGGCGGTCGCATGCCTCCAGATCGGCCATGCGCGCGGGACGCACGCTGTAACCTGGCGCGGACGCCTTGATCGGCGGGCCTTGCATGGTGGAGATCGGCTCGCGCGCGTCAAACCCCAGCTTGGTGTAAAGAGAAAGAGAGCGGTTGTGGAAGGCGGCCTGCAGCAGCCGCGCACCCTGGAAGCCCCGTTCCGCGGAACGCGTAAGCACCGCTTCCATGAGCGCGCGTCCGGCGCCCTTATTCTGCGCCTCGGGATCAATGGTAATCGGCCCAACCCCTGCAATGGTCGAGCGTTCATCCAGGCAGTTGCTGCCCAGCATCTTTCCACCGTTCTCTCCGCCCGCCTCCGCCACCACGCAATAGAAGCCGGGATGGGCAAACAACGTGGAAAGAACGGCGGTGGCTCGCTCGACCGAGGGAAAGTCGGGCGGGAACCCATGCTCGGTTGAAATCTTAGTGAAGGCCTCGTAGCAGATGCGGCCACAGGCTGGAGCGTCCTCCGGCCTGGCTCTACGAACCGCTATCGGTGAAGCATCTAACCCGTGCTGGCGCGGTGCCATAAAGTCTCCATTCCGCCGACGGGTGAGTGTATCGCAGATTCAGGGGTGCGAGAGGCGCGGGGCGCCGCGTGCGGCCCATCGAAGAATAGGGAATCTAAACCAGCTGTTGAGAAAATCTCGGCCAAGCATTCCCGCTTTGGGCAAAACACCGCCCGAGAACTTCAAAGGAAGAAAAGGAGTTGCGGCCGCATTCGTCAGGATCGTATCGGCTGGTTGCTCCCATCCCGAGAAGAGCACTCGAAAACTGCCCAATGAGTTGACCATCGGTGCTACAATTTGCCCTGCCTTTAAAGCAATCCTTAAAAGCAAGCCGGCCACGGCGACGAAAAATCGTCATCTGCTCGACGCCCCGTGCGGTACGAAAATACTCCGGACGCATTTTCAAGAAATGGGGCCCTTGAGAATCCTTCTCTACAATCCGGACAACGGCGTAACTCGCAATTTCATGCCCCATCTCTGGATGTTTCTTCTCCAGGCCCTAACCCCTCCCGAACACGAAGTTTTCTTAATCGACGGCAACGCCCAGGCGATGGATGAATCCACGATCGCCCAATATGTAACCCAAAACAAAATTGGACTAGTGGGCATTGGCGCCATGACTCGCATGGTGGCGAAGGCCTATCGCATGGCGGATGCGATTCGGGCCGCCGGCGTGCCCGTGGTGATGGGCGGTCCTCATGTCACCGAGGAGTTCGATGAAGCTCTCGGCCGCGATGGCGGCCCGCGCCATGCCGACGCGGTAGCTCTGGGCGAAGCCGATGAAACCTGGCCTCGCATCGTGGCGGATGCCGTCCGCGGGGAACTGAAAGACGTTTACGCGCCGGTGGATGCGGAGGGCAAGGACAAAAAACCGTCGCTGAAGGATTATCCCTCGATCCCCTGGGACTCGATCGATCTTCGCCAGTTCAACCTACTGCCCAAGGCGTTGACTCCTCTGCTCAACCGGGTCGGCGAAGGCTGGGGAACGTTTCGCATTATTCCGGTCGAGTCCGGACGCGGCTGTCCCTATGGTTGCGAGTTCTGCACGGTCACCGGATTTTTCGGCGACTCCATTCGTTTTCGCTCGAATCAGAGCGTGGTGGATGAGCTGCTGCTTCTGAAAGCCCGCGCCCGTAAGGAAAAAGGGCAGATTGCCGTCTTCTTCATTGATGACAACTTCGCCATCAACATCAAGCGCACCAAGTCTCTGCTGCGCGACATCATCGCCGCCAACGCGCAGGTTCACTGGGTCGCGCAGATCAGCGCCAACCTGCTGCGCGATGAAGAACTGGTGGACCTGATTGCCGCTTCCGGCGGCAAATGGGTCTTCATCGGCATGGAATCGATCGACCCCACTAATCTCAAAGACGTCAACAAAGGATTCAACAAGCCTGGCGAGTACGCCGCTGTGCTGCAACGCCTGGCGCAGCGCAACGTGTACGCCATCACCTCATTCATCTTTGGCATGGACAATGACACCGTGGGGGTGGCCGAGCGCACCCTGCAACAAGTGCGCACCTGGCCTCCCGGCCTGCCGATTTTCGGACTGCTCACTCCACTGCCCGCAACCCCCCTGTATAAGCGCCTGGAGACCGCCGGCCGCCTCACCCGTCCCAAGCACTGGAGGGAATTCATTCCCTTCGCCATGGCCCACACGCCGTTGAAGATGACCATTCAAGAAGCCCATGACGAAGTGAAATACGGATGGGCCCATGCCTACAGCCCCGAAGCGCTGGCCCAGGCTGTCGCCTCGCTCGACGATCAACCCCTCGGTTACCGCATCAACATCTTCCTGGCGCGGCTTTGCTTCCGCGGAATCTATTTCCCCATGATGGGCAAGCTGGCGTGGCTAAGAGTCGTCGCCCAGAATTGGCGGACGATTTATAAGCTTTTGAAAGAAGCTATCTTTGGACGTCCGGCCATAGGCGCGGAAACTGAAGAACTGGATGTTTTGGCTGACGCAACCCCCGGTTCGTAGCCGACCACCGCGGCAAATCACAGCGATAATTCAGTCGGAGCAAAGCAAGTGCGGGTGCCCCACCATGGCCCGGATTTGTGCGGTATTCTGTCCTGTAACAGTTCGCCGCCAGGTCAGCGTCATCGGGAATCCAGTAGGTTGCGATTCCGAAGCTTAGCTTACCGGCGGAGGATTTCTTTGAGTGAATTGGCGCTGGTGCCAGTAGGGGTAAATCGGAGTGCGATCGCTGGCGGCGTCCAGGCGGGCTACCTGCTCAGGCGTGAGGTTCCATCCGGCGGCGGCGAGGTTTTGGCGGAGTTGCTCTTCGTTGCGGGCGCCGATGATCACGTTGGCTACGGTGGGCCGCTGCAGGAGCCAGTTCAGGGCTACCTGCGGCACGCTCTTGCCGGTTTCCTTCGCGACTTCCTGGGCGGCGTCCACTACCTTATATAGGTATTCCTCCGGGACGGGCGGACCCTGCTCGGCGGTGGAATGCAGCCGGCTGACTTTGGGCAGCGGCTGGTTACGGCTGATTTTGCCGGTGAGGCGGCCCCATCCCAGGGGGCTCCAGACGATGGTCGCCACGTTCTGGTCGAGGCCCAGCGGCATGAGTTCCCACTCGAAGTCGCGGCCGATCAGCGAATAGTAGGCTTGGTGGGCCACGTAACGCGCCCAGCCGTAGCGCTCCGAGATCGAGAGCGACTTCATCAGGTGCCATCCCGAAAAATTCGAGCAGGCGATGTAGCGCACTTTGCCGCTCTGCACCAGGGTGTCGAGCGTTTTGAGAGCTTCTTCGATCGGGGTGAGCGCGTCGAAACCGTGCAGATGATAGATGTCGATGTAATCGGTGTTGAGGCGCCGCAGGCTGGCTTCGCAAGCCTGGATCAGATGATAGCGCGAGGAGCCGACGTCGTTGGGGCCTTCGCTCATGGCGAAAGTGGCTTTGGTGGAGATCAGAACTTTGTCGCGGCGGCCGGCGATGGCTTTGCCGAGGATCTCTTCGGAAGCGCCTTTGGAGTAAACGTCGGCGGTGTCGAACATGTTGACGCCGGCTTCCAGGCAGATATCCACCAGGCGGGTGGCTTCGGTGACGTCGGTGTTGCCCCAGGCGGCGAAAAACTCGCCGCGGCCGCCGAAGGTGACGGTGCCCAGGCTGAGGACAGGAACTTTGAGTCCGGAGTGACCGAGTTGGCGGAATTCCATAGGTCTCGCGTCTTCCTTGAGGTGGTAATTGTAGCGGAATGGAGCGCTCGAAGGTTTTTGATGCTTGCAGCATCGCGAGGGAGACATTTTTCCTACATCTTTTCCTACATCGCTCGCGGCGGCCGGAGTGCCCGCGGACACGAAAGGCATAAACACCTTCGATATGCGTCATAAGAGGTTTCGATTGGCACTTTCTTGCTTGCTCCCGCTACTCTATTTGTTCGTCCAATCGGGCCTGGATTTTCCAGCGCTCTAAAACAATGGAGTTCCATGTCGAACGAACTGCGGGATTTTCTGACGCTCTCCTATGGAGAGCTGGAAGATTTGAATCTGGAAGCGAAGGAGCAGCGTAAAAACCGGGTGGCGGCCCACAAGATCCAGGAAGAACGGGTCAAATACCTGACTGACGAAAAGCGCATCAAGGCGGTGACCGTGTTGTTCAGCGATCTGGAAGGCCGCCTGCACATGCTCGACTATGACAAGAAATTCCTGGTGAAGAGCTGGGACAACCTGACCTTTGACGGCTCCTCGATTCGCGGCTTTACCGCGCAGCGCGAGAGCGATCTCCGGCTGGGAATTGACTGGAGCGCGTTCTACTGGGCGCCGTCCGACTACTTCGGGCCGGGCAAGGTGCTGGTTTTCGGCGATGTGATCGAAAAGCAGGGCGGATCGTATTCAGCGGATATCCGCGGCATCCTGAAAGATTATTCCGACGGCCTTTACGAAAAGCAGGGCTACACGCTGAACGCGGCCAATGAGATCGAAGGCTTTCTGTTCCAGGGAGCCGACGCCGAAAAGCACTACCACGAAACCGAGACCTTCGAGTATGTCAACACGGGCGGGTATTACCACTCCCTGCCGGGCGATCCGCTGCGCGGTTTTATCGATACCACGGCGGAAGTGCAGCGGGCGATGGGCTTCCAGAACGAGAAAGACCATCCGGAAGTCGCCCCTTCTCAGTTCGAAATCAACTACGGATACGGCGAAGTGGTGGCGGCGGCGGACCAGATTCAGCTTTACAAGCTGATTTGCCGCGAAGTGGCGACCAAGCTGGGCATGACGGCGTCGTTCCTGCCGAAGCCGGTGGTTGGCGTGAACGGCAGCGGCATGCATACCAATGTTTCCGTCACCAAGGGCGGCAAGAATATTTTCTGGGACCCCAAGGGCGAAGAAAAACTCAGCAAGTTCGGCTGGCAGTTTGTGGACCGCATCCTTACCCACGGCAACGACATTTGCCTGCTGCTCAACGCCAGCGTGAATGCCTACCGGCGGCTGGATCCGCACTTCGAGGCGCCCAACCAGATCAAGGCTTCGGCGGTGGACCGCGGATCGATGATCCGCATTCCCATCGGCAACGACCGCAGCATGCGGGTGGAAGTGCGCTCGGTGGCGCCCGATGCCAATCCTTATATGGTGCTGTACTCGGTGTTCAAAACCGGGCTGGATGGCGGAACGTCGAAGATCAAGAACCTGCGCCAGGCGGAACGCTACCTGCCGGATAACATTTACGACGCACTGGAGAATTTCCGCAAGGCCGAGTGGGCCACCGAACTTCTGGGCGAGGACGTAAAAGGCCGCTATGCCGACCTGAAGCAGGCCGCCGCCGACCGCTGTCCCCGCCTGCTGGGCACGTTCGTAAAAGCGCCCGAGGTGCAGTACCACCACGAGGTTTACAACCAGTTCTTGTGGAATAAGTTTTAGGGCTGGATCGGCGGGATTGGGGGCCACGCTCAGTGAG
>DATJXG010000388.1:0-27563 GCA_035500455.1 Terriglobales bacterium
GAAATTGGTCGAGCCGGTGATGTAGGCGTTGCTGCTGCTGTCCACCGCCACGCCGCCGCCGATGGCAACGCCGTCCACGGGATTGCCTCCGCCAAAGTAGGTTGAGTAAAGCAGGCTCTGTACACCGCTGGTCGAGGGATCAATCTGGCTCAGAAAGAACTGGGTCGTGCCCAGAGAGGTGACCTGGAAGGCCCCGGTGGTGGTGGGGAAATTGGTGGATTTGGTGGTGCCGGTCACGTAGATCCTGTTCTTCACATCCACGGCCACGCCGCTGGCTGTATCCGCTCCGTTGCCACCGAGATAGGTGGAGTAAAGCAGAGACGAACCGCTGGATTCGATTTCGGTGACGAACACATGATTGCCGGCGGCCAGCGTGGGCGTGGAAAAGTTATTGATTACGGGGAAATCCGTAGAGTCGGTTGTTCCCGCGATGGCGATATTGAAGCCGGCATCAATGCCGATTCCGGCGCTGGTTTCAGTGCCGGTGCCGCCGAGATAAGTGGTGAAAAGCAGTGCCGATCCTGAGGTGTTGAGCTTAGCGATGAAGACATCGCTAGGCCCCCCTAGCGGGCCTAGATCGCTCACAGGAGTTCCGCTGGCCACGGGGAAATTCGCCGAGGTAGTGGTGCCGCTCACATAAACATTGAAGCCAAGGTCGACAGCGATGCTCGGCGAAGCCTCTGCGCCGCTTCCACCCAGATAAGTGGAGTAGGTGAGCACGGGGTCGATTACCAGTGCGCGGCTGCGATCGTAGGAGCCGAGTTCGAAGCCCGCGGTGTCCTTGCCCCGCAGGACAAATCGTCCCGAGATGGGTTCTTTCTTCTCTCCTGATTCCTGATAAACGTTCGGGGCCTGGAATTTCACATCTCCGTCGCGGGTCTGCAGCACGAGTTCGCCGTTTTCGCCGATGGCGAGGCCATCCACTCCCCGGAAGCGCAGAGCCACCTGTGATGGGTCCGCGCCCGGGGAGACCTCAAAGTCATACTCCAACTTTCCCTGCTTGCCGTAATAAACCAGATCAATTCCCGGATACACGCCGCGGTAACGGACGCGCGCGTATTGCGGAATGCCGCGATGCCATTTCGCCGGGCTGTTGCCGATGAAATAGTTGCTCTTGCCGGGAAGCAGTTCGTTTCCTGCAATTGAGGCGGCACTGGCTCCGCTCAGCTGCATGCGCACGACCGAGCTTTGCGGTTGCGATTCCTTACGAGATTCCCCATTCTGCAAGGTCAGAACGGCCTCATCAGCGGTTAGAAATAATCCGTAGCCACTCCCCCGCGCCAGAAACTTTACTCGGGGATCGGTTTGTCCCTGGTTGGCTTCGAAGATCAAAGGAAGTTGGGCGAAGGCGGTGCGGATTTGCTGCGTATCGGGCGAGCCGTGGGAGGAGGCGAAAGGAGCGGCGATCGAAGCTGGCGCGGCCGGAGCCATGGCGGACTGGAGCCCGTGTGCGCCGGAGCCGTAGTGAATGGCCGCAGTGCCCGCCAGCAACAGCAGCGCGCATGCCGTCACAATCCGGCCACGCGACCTTGCACCCAACCCACAGCGGTTCAGAATCACAAGCTCCTCCGAAGACCTGGTTTCATGGAGAGACAACGAAGAAACGGCGCACCCACAGAAATCCGGTCCGCCGCCAGCGAAGCGGCACGCATGCGTGTCATTGAAATGCTGTAAAAATTAAATAACTACTTAAACATCTGACGGATAGCCTGTCAAGGCGCGCCACCGCCGCGTCCTGTTCCGGTCAGATGCCGGGCATGATTCCATAAGATGCCGCCGGATGGGAGGAAAGTTAGCCGCGCCCGGCATCCTCGTGCGGGGGTTAACCGACTGTATTCCCCGCTGCACCTTTTTGGTTGCAAATTGCTGAAAAGTCAGTGAGGCTGTTCGGCACAGTTAACACCCCTGTCCCTGGCCGGGCTCAAGCAGCGCCACTGCGTCCACCCTGAACGTCGAAGAGGAACCGACCCTATGCTGGAATCTTCGCAGGAGCGCCGCGCCATGCGCCGCTTTGACATGCGCCTGCCGGCGGCGGTGAAAGTCTCTGAACCGCAGGACGGCGATGAGTTCACCGAGACTCAGAATGTGAGCGCCCGAGGAGTTTTTTTCTATCTCGATCGGGAGATCCAGGAAGGGGCGCATCTGGAAGTGACGCTTACCTTTCCGCCGCATGTGACCCTTACCGACTCGGTGCGCGTGCGCTTCACCGCGCGCGTGATCCGGGTGGAGAAGCCGGCCCCCAGTGCGCGAATCGGGGTGGCGGCGGTGATCGAGGAGTACGAGTTCCTGCGCTCAGATTCGAATGACTATAGCAGCCTGGTGCAGTAGGGTAGCCTGGCCAATTTCTTTGCCACGGATTCACGCGGATCAAAACACAAAGAAAAGTTCCTCGGCGAAGATTCGCTTGAATCCGCGGGGAAATTGAAGTTCACTTTCCCAGTTCGTCAATTTCCTTGCGCAGGCGGACGTAGCGGCGAACCAGGTAGCCGACGTAGGTCAGGTGAATGAGCCAGGTGGCGGCATAGGCGGTGTAGAGGTAGTTCATCGCGGACTCCGTTCCAGCAGAGCTTCCAGGGCCTGAGTTTCTTCCACTTCCCGCTGCAGGATTTCCAGCCGGTAGCGCGACCAGCACACCAATCCCGCAAAACAGAGAAACGCGGCCCAGTTGAGCAGCCACACATGCCACATGCGGGGATCGATCGAGCCCCCGCCCCCGACCACCGGCTGGGGGTGCTGGGTGCGGAAGAACCAGATCGAGAAGTACACCAGCGGAACATCCAGCGCGCCGAAGATGGCTAGAGCGGCCGCCAATACCGGGGTTTGCCCGCTGCTGGAGAAGCGCCGCAGGAACAGATAGCTCACGTAGATGAGCCACAGGACGAGAGTCGAAGTGAGGCGAATATCCCACGTCCACCAGATGCCCCACACCGGCCGCGCCCACAGCGGGCCGGTCACCAGCACGATGGTGCAGTAAACCACGCCTACCTCGGCGGTGACCACGGCCACGGCGTCGGCGCGCATGTCCCGCCATATCAGGTACACGATTGAGGCGACAAAATTGATCAGGAACAGCAGAAACGCGGTCCACGCCGACGGCACGTGGTAGTAGATGATGCGGTAAACTTCACCCTGCATCTGGTCGGTGGGTGCCACCACCAGCGCCTCATACAGACCGTAACTCAACAGGCCGGCGGTGAGAATCGCGAGAATAGGGAAAAACCGCTTCATTCCGCGTGCAGTACCGTTTCAAAAAGGAAGAGACAAGCGATAGTAAACACCACATCGTAGGCCACAAGCAAGGCGATCCAGAATTTAGCGGAGTAATCGCCGGTGAGGATGGCGCTGGTCGCCTCCACCATGCCGGTGAGCGCGGGGATGGAAATGGGGAACAGCAACAGCGGCAGCATGATCTCGCGGGCGCGAGTGCGCACCGACATGGCCGCAAAGAATGTTCCGTTGACCACCAGCGCCCAGGTGCCGAGCGCCGCCACGATCGGAAGCTGATAAGCCGGACCCACGGCGCGCAGGCTGTAGAAGACGATGAACAGCGGCGTCATCAGCCCTTCCAGAACGCCCACGAAGATGAAATTCCCCAGCGCCTTCGCCAGGAAAAGAGCGTTGGCGGGCGCGGGAGAGATGCGGTAGGCATCCAGCACCTGGTTTCGCAGTTCCCGCGCCCAGGTCTGGTTCAGCGCCACCACCGCCGCGAACAGAAATGCCACCCACACCAGCCCGCCGGCGATGTGCCGCGATTCTTCCGCCGTGGGATTGAACACGAAGCTGAAGATCACCACCACCAGCAGGGAGAAGAACAGCATGGAGTTGATGGCGTCTTTCGAGCGCCACTCCAGGCGGAGATCTTTGGCGAGTGTGGCCCGTGTGATGGTGGAGAGTGTGATCATTTTCGGGTTCGGTTTTTGGCAGTCAGCATTCAGCAGTCAACATTCAGGGGCTGAACGCTGAGCCTCCGGCACTTAGCATTCTCCCCCGGGGGGCGGCATCAGCATAATTGACTGAATCTGAATGCTGAGTGCTGAATGCTACGTGCTGAAGGCCCAGTGCCAAATGCTAGCTACCCAGCCCCGCCGTGCGGGTCTTGATCAGGCCCGCTTCCATCCCTACAAACTCGTCGGCGATGCCCTCCAGCAGCGCCGCCTGATGCGTCACCACAAAAATAGTTTTGCCCTGGTCCCGCAGGCCGGCCAGCAGCGCCGCCATCTCCCGCGCCGAGCGCACATCCACATTGGAGAAAGGCTCATCCAGCAGCAGAATTTCCGGATCGTTGATCAGCGCCCGCGCCAGCGACATCCTCTGCCGCATGCCCTGGGAATATTGCCCCACGGGGCGGGTGAGAAGCGGATCGAGGCCCACGGCCGCGATCGCCCGCGAGCACGTCTTGTCGTCTTCGATCCCGTAGAGGCGGGCGAAATAGCGCAGGTTCTCCATGCCGCTCATTTCGTCGTAAAGCAACGAAGGATGGGCCATGTAACCCAGCCGCGCGCACACTTCGCGCGGGCCGGATTTGCCCAGGATCGCAACCGTGCCACGCGTGGGCTGCGTCAGCCCGGCAAGACTGCGGAGCAGGGTGGTCTTTCCCGCCCCGTTATCGCCCAGAATCGCGTACAGCCTGCGCGGCATAAACTCCGCCGTAACTCCCCGCAAAGCCGCGAAACGGCCGAACTGCTTGACCAGGCCACTGACGCGGACGGCGGCCGGCTCAGCAATGGGACTGTTAGGCAAGGTCATCGTTGGCAAAACGCCATAAGGCAGGCCGCGTCAATTGTAACGGTTCCATTGCCGCGGGAAGTACCTGTCCATCCGCCGGTGCCCAAGTGTGAACCAACCCTTTCACTCGGCGCCCTCGGCGGCACTTCTTCGCGCCTCGGCGATTCAGGCTTTTTGACCGCGTGCAGCAAAGACAATTCGTGAGACAGGGGAATCCGTGCAGGGAAACTCTGATAACTTCCCGCACCGAAACCGCTGCACGCTGTTTTGTTGAGGCAGCATTCATCGGTACACGCAAACGTTTGACAATTCTCTTTCTGCCACGTAAGTTCAAATTTCCGCCCCATGTCTTTTCCAGCCGCCGCAGGAGGATCCGTGAGTTACCGCAACTTGTTTGAGCGCAAGTTTAAGCTGGCCGCCATCATCACAGGTCTTGCCGTTCTTTCCACTCTGGCCGCCGCCCAGGATGTAGCCTCCTTTGAGAAGCGCATCACCGTCAAGAAGCTCGGCAACGGACTCACCGTTCTGATATGCGAACGTCCTGAAGCGCCGGTATTTTCTTTCTTCACTCACGTGGATGCCGGCTCGGCGCAGGACCCCATGGGCGAGACCGGCCTGGCGCACATGTTCGAGCACATGGCGTTCAAGGGAACCGACACCATCGGCACCACCGACTATCCCGCGGAAAAGGTAGCGCTGGCCAAGGTCGAAACCGCCTACGCCGCCTACATCTACGAACGCGACAAGCGCTTTGGACGCGACGAGGCCAAGCTCAAAGAACTGGAAAAGGCCTGGCAGGACGCGGTTGCCGAGGCCAACAAGTACGTTGTCCCCAATGAATTTCCCCAGATCGTCGAGAGCAACGGCGGCGAAGGCCTCAACGCCTTTACTAACGACGATGAAACCGCCTACCACTACTCGTTCCCCGAAAACCGGCTGGAGTTGTGGGCCTACCTGGAGTCGGAACGCTTTCTGCA
Source organism: Terriglobales bacterium (assembly GCA_035500455.1). Classification (GTDB taxonomy): domain Bacteria; phylum Acidobacteriota; class Terriglobia; order Terriglobales; family Acidobacteriaceae; genus DATJXG01. The sequence goes on from DATJXG010000388.1 coordinate 5,703, forward strand.
CCCCGTGATGCGCGAGTTTTACAAAGAACGCAACGTGGTGATCGAAGAGCGCCGCATGCGCACCGACAGCAATCCCATTGGCCGCCTGCTCGAGCAGTTCATCACCGAGGCATTTCAGGCCCATCCGTATCACCGCCCCACGGTGGGCTGGATGTCCGACCTCAATTCGTTCTCCGCTACCGACGCCCAGAAATTCTTCGACGAGTACTACGTCCCCTCCAACATGGTGGTGAGCGTGGTGGGCGACGTGAAGGCGTCGGAGGCCATGCCCATCATCGAGAAATATTTCGGGCGCATTCCCTCGCATGCCAAGCCGGAGGAAGCCACCACTACCGAGCCTCCACAGAACTCGGAGCGCAGAGTGGTGCTCTATGACCAGTCGCAACCCATCTATCTCGAGGGCTACCATCGCCCCGACTTTCGCAGCAAGGATGACGCGGTGTACGACGCTATCGCCGATCTGCTCTCCGACGGCCGCACCTCGCGGCTTTATCGCGCTCTGGTGCGCGACAAGCAGATCGCTTCCGATTCCGCCGGCTTTACCAACTTCCCCGGCGTGAAGTATCCACATTTGTTCGCGGTTTATGCGATTCCCCTGCCGGGGCACAAGCCTGAAGATATGGCGGATGCAATTCACGCCGAACTCGACCGCCTGAAAACCGAAGACGTCAGCGACGACGAACTGCGCATGATCAAGACCCGCGCCAAAGCCAACCTGATTCGCGGTCTGGATGACAACGAAGGCCTGGCCCACGAGCTGGCCGAAATGCAGGCGCTCTACGGAGACTGGCGCGAGCTGTTCCGCAACGTGGACCGCATCGATGCCGTCAGCAAAGCCGACATCCGCCGCGTGGCGGCGCAGATCTTCGTGCCTACCAATCGCACGGTAGGAATGATCGAGAATGCGGGCGCTGCGAAAGGAGGCCAGCAATGAAACGGCCGGCCATGACAAGATTTCTTTCGGTGCTGCTCGGGCTGTTCCTGCTCGCCGCAGCTTTGCCGCTGCTGGGGCAAGGTCCATGGGAAAAGATTCCGATTCCCCCGCTGCATGCCTTCCATCCGCAGGAGCCGAAGCGCATTCAACTCTCCAACGGCATGGTGATCTTCCTGCAGGTGGATCACGAATTACCCCTCATCGACGCGGTGGCTCGCATCCACGGCGGCTCGCGCCTTGAACCCGCCGCCAAAACCGGTCTGCTGGATCTTTACGGCGAAGTGTGGCGCACCGGCGGCACCAAAGCTCAGACCGGTGACCAACTGGATGACTACCTCGAAGTGCGGGCGGCCAAAGTCGAAACCGATGACGGCAGCGATTCCACCAGCATTTCCTTGTCGTGCCTCAAAGGCGACTTCGACGACGTATTCAAGGTATTCAACGACTTGCTGCGCGAACCCGAGTTCCGCGCCGACAAACTGGAACTGGCGCAGAAGGAGTATTACGACAACATCTCGCGCCGCAATGACAACGTAAGCGGCATCGCCGCCCGCGAATCCCTCAAACTTGCCTATGGCGCCAACAGCCCTTACGCCCGCGAGGCGGAGTACGCCACCGTCGGCGCGGTCACGCGCCAGGACCTCATCGATTGGCACAAGCAATACGTGCATCCCAACAATATTATTTTCGGCATTGCCGGCGATTTCGATCCGGCAGCCATGGAAGCCAAGCTGCGCCAGGCTTTCGAAAGCTGGCCCAAGGGCACGGCCTGGACGAAGCCCTCAGTTCCTATCGATCCCGCCAAGCCCGGCTACTACCTGATCAATAAAGACGATGTGAACCAGAGCAACATTCGCATGGTGGGCCTGGGCATTGAGCGCGACAATCCCGATTACTACGCGGTCGAGGTGTTCAACGAAGCTTTCGGCGGCGGATTTTCTTCCCGCCTGTTTCGCAGTGTGCGCAGCGCCAAGGGCCTGGCATACGCGGTCGGCGGAGGCGTCGGCACAGCGTTCGACCACCCGGGCGTGCTGCGCTTGTCGGTGGGGACGAAGAGCAGCACCACCATCGAGTCCATCCAGGCGATTTACGATGAAGTGGACAAGCTGAAGACTGACCCCATCGATGACGAAGAAATCAAGCGCGCCAAAGATTCCATCCTGAACTCTTTCGTGTTCAATCTCGACTCGCCCGACAAAGTTCTGCGCGAGCGCATGGCCTACGAGTTCTACGGATATCCCGCGGATTTCCTGGAGCGGTACCGTACCGGAGTCGAGAAAGTCACCAAGGCGGATGTGGCGCGGGTGGCAGGCAAGTATGTCCACAAGGACCAGCTGGCGGTTCTGGTTGTGGGCAAGACCGCAGACTTCGACAAGCCGCTGACGTCCCTGGGAGCGGTGACGCCAGTGGACATCACCATTCCTCCTCCGCCGGGCGAGAAAGCCGAGGCTCCCGAGAAACCCGCTGCCTCGAACCCGGAAGGCAAGGCGTTGGCTGCGAAAGTGGCGGCAGCGATGGGAGGCGAAGCCAAGCTGCAGTCCGTTAAAGCTTTGCGCGCGGAGATCACTTTGACGCAGAAGACGCCGCAGGGCGAAATGCCGATGAACCTGCAGACCACCATCGTCTTCCCCGACAAAATGCACGTGGACCTGCAAGGGCCCATGGGAAGCATGACCCTGGTAGCCACGCCCGGTTCAGCTTTCGTTTCGATCTCCGGCATGGGCGTGCGCGACATGCCTTCGGGGCAGAAGGCCGAAACCCTAACCCAGATCAAGCGTGACTTGGTTTACATCGGGCAGCACGTCAGCGATCCGCATTTTATTTTTGCCGCTTCCGGGACGGAGAAAATCGGTGACATTGACGCCCGCATCCTCGATGTCAGCGGCGACGGCGTGAACATGCGCTGGTATGTGGACCCGAAGAGCGGGCATGTGCTGCGCGAGGATTACGAGGCCCTCGGCCAATCGGGCCCGGTGCAAACCGAGACCGGCCTGGAAGACTGGCAGACCGCCGACGGGCTCACCCTTCCCTATATGCACCGGAACAAGCAGAACGGAGAGGAATCCAGCACCGCCAAGTTCAACAAGTTCGAGATCAACCCCACCGTGGACGCCCGGATGTTCGACAAGCCGGCGGTAGAAGCGAACTCGAAGCAGCAGTAGGATTCCGTTCTCCGCGACCTCGGCGGCAGTTCTTCGCGCTCTCGGCGATTTAGGATTTTGTTTTCTACTTCGAAGGCGAGCCGAGGCAATCCATTCGTATACTCAGAACACCGGCGCCAGCTTGTGTTTCTTCTGGTAGAGCTTGCGGTCGGCGGCGCGCAGCACGTCCGCCAGGTCGCTGCCGGTGGCGTACGAAGCCACGCCGCAGGTAAAGGAAAGTTCGTAGTTTTTCTGGCTGTTCAGGTTCCAGGTTTCCACCGCCTGCTGCAGGCGCTGCACGGGGTAGTCTGCCTGCTCGTCGCTGGTATCCGGCATGACCACCATGAATTCGTCGCCCCCCTGGCGAAACACCACGTCGCCGCCGCGAAACACGGTCTTCAGTATCTTGGCGAACTCGGAGAGCACGGTGTCGCCTTCCACGTTGCCGAACTCCGAGTTGATGGCGCGGAAGCCGTTCAGGTCGATGGTCATGAAGCTGAGGCTGCTGCCCAGCCGGTTGGCGCGCGAAACTTCGCGCGGGATCAGCTCATTCATGGCCCGGCGGTTCAGCAGTTGAGTCAGGGGATCGATCAGCGAAAGGCTTTCCAGCCGCTCATTCAGCACCAGTTCGCGGATCAGTGCCCGGCGCGTGGCATTCAGCGTCAGCTTCTGCCCCAGCAAATAGATATTGAACAGCAGGACGAGGCAGATCAATCCGAAGAAAAGCTGTGGCAGGTAAGATTGCTCAATGTGAATAACGCGCTGGGTCCAAACCAGGTTGGGGATAACGAAGGCCAGCAGTCCGCCGGTGAGAACCAGAATGATGAGGATGCCGATCGACCACAACTGCAGGTCGCGGCCGGAGATCTGCTGAATCTGCTGCTGGATCTCCTCCGTCCGCACCATGATCGAAGGCTGTGCGGCCAACTCCTCCTTCACCTGAGACATGCCCCCTCCACGCGGCGAACAGACACGTCGCCCACTGCACCCATTTTTCCACTGCGATGCCTGCGAAGCGGAGAGAGAAATGCAGGGTTGCCGTTACGTCGGTAATCGCGGGAGAAGTGACGGCACCCCGGTGTTCAGGAATAGGTCACATTCACCAGCGAGTTGAGCCCGCTCTGTTTGCGGAAGGTGACTTCCACTTTCTGTCCGACGGGCAGAGCGTTGCGCACGTCGCCGCCAAATACCAGTGTCCTCGTCTCGGCGCCGCCATCCACCAGGATCACGATGGATTTATTTGGTTGCCCCACGTCGGCCTCGTAAAACTGCACGTCCCGAACCCGGCCGCGCGCCACACTGCCCCCGGAGGCGGCCCCTGTGCGCGACTGGGGCGAACTGCCCGCCGCCGGTCCTTTCCGGCGGGCCCGGCGCAGTTCAAATAACGCCGTGGTGCCAAAGAGGCCGGAGATGGTGAGCAGGATCAGCGACATGAAAAGGCCGTCGACGGTGAACAACGAGCCGGAGAGGAGAATCCAGACGATACCCAGCAACGGAACCAGGGCGAGGAGTGCGAAAAATGCCAGGATCATGGTCGCTTGGCAAAATACCGCAAACGGGCGGGCGAGAGCAATGACTTAAAAGCCGACACCTCGATATCAATGGACGGGACAAATCCTGTCCCTGGAGGGGTCCGTGCGAGACTAAAAGGCTAACGACGAACGACCAAGAGAGAGCTAACCAGTCGGCTTGCGCTGGAAGCGCCGCAGGATCAAAATTCCCGCCACGAATGCCAAACTCAGCGCTGCCAGCACCGAGCTTTCCGGTTCGGGCACCGGCACTGGAGGAGGTGTCGGCGTGGTTCCGGGTCCGCCACAGGTGGTGCACACTGGAACAATCGGGACTACCGGCGGCACGGGCGGCGAAGGGGCGTTGCCGGTTACTACCACGCCCGTGGGCGGCGCGCCCGCGGGCGGAACGCCGGAACTTGGAGGCCCCACTGGAACTGCGGACGTCGCTGGGAACAGAACTGAGTTCAGCGGCCCCAGTCTGGCGTAGTCCATCGGGGCTTGCATGATGGGCGCGTCCAGCTGGTTTTCAACTTTCTCCGGCGAGACTTCCACCGGTTCCCGCGGCACCATGCTGATCTGGTTGGCGCAGCGTGCGCGCACTGAATAATGGCCATCGGTCAGCACCAGCTCGCCCGCATGCAGCATCAGCGGATGCCTGGTCCAGAAAATCTGGCCGCCGTGGCGGTAACTTACATACGCGGGCATGTTCTGCTTCAGCCGCACCAGGCGTATCCGGCTCGCATCAAGATCCGAGTAGTGCGCCCGCAGGTCCTTGCTCACCTTCAGGGCGCTTTGCAGCTCCTGGACCGAGTAAACACCGCCCGGCACCAGCGAGAAGGGATAAATTGGGCGCTCTTCGCGAGCTTTGTACTCACCCGGTTGCGAAATCGCTCCGGAGGGAGTTTCCAGGGAAGAAAATGGATGGGTCGTGGGAGCCGGACTGGCTGCGTCCTGCGTGGTCAACGGAGCTTTCCGGCTGCAGCCCGTGCTTGCAAGGGCCAGAACAACGATCACACAGAACCGTCTCAAGACTTGATCCTTCCTAGGTTGCCGGCCACTTTTCCCGGGTTACGGAAACTCCTGGAATGTACGGTCAAGTGGGGAGGTCCATTGCCAGGTCCGTGGGCCGAGTGCGGCACTGAAGCGGAAGACGGTTCTTCTTAGCGACGCGTTTTCCCCGCGAGCGAGCGCACAGAAATCTGGGACTATTGCAGTCATCTTACGCGCAATTTCGCCAGTCGCCAATCTCCTTCAGACCGCATGCTTTGGTGTGCTCGAAAAGACGCACCCGGTGCCGCAGGTGTTCAAATTCATGAATATCGGCCCAGACTTCGGCCTGCAACTCCAGTTCGTGCACCGCGGATTCGCCGCAGGTGGCGCAACGTGTATGCAGCATGCGGCGCGGACCGCCCTCCAGGTGGGTTTCCGACAATTGAAGAAACACGGCGCGCACCTGCTGTACATCCTCGCGGTCGCCGATCAAGTGCTCGTAGCGCAGCAGGAACCCGAATCCCAGCCTGCGCGCCTCCGATTCCGCTTCCGTACGCGAGTGGAACGGTCCATACTCTGCGCGCAATTCCTCGGTCGAGTCACAAGCCATCCAGAAGGTCTCTCTACGCGCCATGCCATTCACCTCGTTCTGCAAGTTCCCAGACGTTTCACCGAGAGGTACACTCCGGCGGCGTGCATCCTGGTTTTTGCAATTCGACAACCTGCCCGCAGGCGCGTAAATTTGTAGTTTTGAAGGCCTTACCGTGGCTGTCTTGGGCCTTCATGAGGTTGGGTGTGCAAGTTTTTGCACTACTTTGGCAGTGCACATCAAAGTGACTGGCGGCTACTTGGCATGCCCGTCGCCCTGCTTTAGCATTTCAACAAGACAGGTCACGCATCTTCAACATGCTGCATGGGTAAACGTCGGGAGCCCCGCCAAATCGTCCGGCTTCCGGTCCGAATTTTCGGTACCGACGCCAACGGACGCGCGTTCTCGGAAAACGTCTTCACTGCCGATGTGAGCCGCGAGGGCGTCCGCCTGTCCGGCATCCGCTCGCAAATCAAGGCAGGCGAGGTGATCGGGCTGAGTCATGGGCCGAACAAGGGACGGTTTGCAGTGCGCTGGGTGGGCCAGCCGGGAAGCGAGCGCGCCGGGGAAATCGGCCTGATGAATGCCACTCCCGACAAGACCATGTGGAGCATTCTCCTGCCGCCGCCACGGGCGGATACTTTTGAGGGTGCGCGAGTGACCCGCCAGGCTTCCGGAGCCGAGCGGCGCGTACACCCGCGCATGAAGTGCGTCAACTCCGTGCAACTTCAACCGGACGGAGATGCCGCCCCCATCTGGGGGAAAGCCGTGGACCTTAGCGTCGGCGGCTGCTTCGTGGAGATGCCGATTCCCCTGCGCCAGGGAACGAAGCTGAAAATCGGCATCTGGATTAAAGAGATCAAGCTATGGGCGACTGGAAAAGTCGTGAGCAGCCGCCCCGGCTTCGGCATCGGCGTGCAATTCACCAGCATGTCGCCGCAGGATACCGAGCAACTGCGCCAGTACTTGCGGAGTATCACTCAGCTTCCGATGTAGGAGTTCCGAGAACGACAGCAGACGCGCTGGCACGAAGTAGTTCCACGTGTTTCCTGGCTGCAGGCATCGGAGGGCACGCTTCGAGTCTGGCGATTTCTGTGGTGAAACCTCTGCGTGCTCAGCGATCTCTGCGGTTATGCAAAACCGCAAAGAACGCAAAGATCGCAAAGAAAACCGCAAGCCCCCGAACAACCTCCCGCCGAAAGTAGTCGCGCATGTTTCCTGGTTGCTGGCACCTAAAATGCCAGATTCCACCACGCATCCCTGGCGATTTCTGTGGTAAAACCTCTGCGTGCTCCGCGATCTCTGCGGTTACGCAAAAACCGCAAAGGACGCAAGGATCGCAAAGAAAACTGCGGGGCCCCCGGACAACTTCTGTTTCACGTCGCCGATTCGGACGGCACCAGCACCGGCACCAATGGCGTCGCCGCCGGCTGCCACTCCTGCTTCCAGTTGGGGCCGCCGTGGTTGGCCACGTAAAGCGCCAGTTCCAGCCGGCTCCACACCCCCAGCTTGTCGAAGGTGTTGCGCAGATAGTTCTTCACCACCTGCTCGGTGGTGCTCAGCCGCTGGGCGATGTCGCGATTGGTAAGGCCCTCCCAAACCATGAAGGCCACCTCGGCTTCCTTTTCCGTCAGCTGATTTCTCGGTTGCATGATTCCTTCTGCTCCTTTTGAAACATGGCGGTGGCGAGCCTTACCCGCTTACGCCCGTCTCGAATGCCGGCCCGCAAGAACATGGTGCGCAGGTGCTGCTTCACCGTGCGCGGGCTGATTTTCAGTTGGCTGGCGATTTCCTTGTTGCTGCATCCCTGCACCAGCAGCTTTAGAACTTGCGCATCGCGCGGCGTAATCTTGATCTCACTCAGGTCTCTCACCGTGGCTTACCTCGCTTCCAAATCTCTTCTTTAAGGCACCCGCCGGAATCTCCAGCGGATTTCTTCCCGGGCCCGCGATGCCGCTACAAAAGCAAGCCTTTCGCCAAACCTTTCCCTCTCTCCGATTTTGGGCGTGTCCCTTTGAATCCTGTAGTTTGGCAGGAAAGCCGGGGTCGCCCTCCACCAAGGTTCCTTCCCCAATGCCCGTTTTAGAACCACGGTCATCCCGCAATGGTCTGTCCTCCCAGTTCACCCTTGCTGGCAACACGGTTGCAGAATTTTGCACTTTGTCAGCGTCCCGCGGACCGGCCCCAGAGGATATCGCGTGGAAAAACCTCCGTCGGCCTTCTCAATTGTTGCCTCTTAGGGCGGCCAAGCCGCCCGTGCCTTGGGCTAATGTCCTGCGCAACAATCACTTGGGAGGAGGAAAGGCTGCAGGATCCGACTCAACTTAAGCAACATCCATGGAATCAAGGGTTTCAGAGATTTCACATACTCTTTGGACGGCCAATTGCTCCGTAAGGGGAGATCGAAGCGCCCCCCAACGCCGGTCCGGAGTTCCTAACCCAGGTGAAGCAGAAGCTTATCGGCGCACAGGCTCGTCATACTCTGGATGAAGCGGGTTTTCAGCAGCTTCTGGCTGCCGCATTCGTGGTGCAACAGCACAACGATCGCCTGCGGCTCCGGAAAAGCCCTGGTGTCAGCTACACCAAGACGCTGGCGGAAATCGTTGAAACTGAAGACCAGGTCAAGAACGGCCATCTGAGCCTGCAATCGTCGCTGCGCCTGATTCTGGAGCGTGCCCGCAGGTTCACCCGCGCCGAGGCGGCCGCCATCGGCATCGCCGAAAACGGCTATCTGGTTTATCGCGCCACCAGCGGGCGTTGCCTCGACGAGGTCGGCTCGCGCACCCGGCTGAACGCCGCGGTCGCGGCTAAGTGCCTGAGCGGCGGCCTCCTGCAGTCTCCCGACACCACCAACGACCGCAACCTGGACTCCGAACTCTGCTGGGGCAAAGGAATCCGCTCACTGCTCGCCGCACCGATCACTTACGACGAGAAAGTGATCGGAGTTCTTGAACTGAGGTTCGCCAATCCCAACGGCTATCGGGAAGAAGATGTGCGCACCTGCGAATTGCTTGCCGGGCTGGTCACAGTGGCCCTGCGGAATGAGCGAAATGGCGGGCAGCAACGGCTTCTGGCGCAGCGTAATGAAGACTCGGCGATGAGGCGCGCTGTGGAGAAAATCACCCCCCAACTGGAACGCCTGCTGGACGAGCCCGATCCCGACTTTGTGCGCGCCGGAGCCGCCCTTAGCGGCGAGATCATGGGGGCGGCCGATTGGCGAGCGCCAGCCAAAGACAGCGGCAACAGGGAAGCGGATAGGCATAAAGAGCATCAGGCGCAAAGCGAAGCTGGCAGGAAGAACGGCTCCGCTCCCAGCGAGACATTCAAAACGATTGAAGCGCACGGGGCGGAGGTGCTCCCGACCGAGACCCCGCAGGCGAAGCCGCTCGAGCCGGTGCTTACCAACTTGAATTTCGCTCCCGCGGTCCAAGCGCCCGCCCCCGAGGTTTATCACCCCGAGGTTGCTCGCCCCGAAGTTGCTCGCCCTGAAGTTCATCGCGATGAGGTTCATGACGATGAAAAGGCCGCGAAAGAATCGTCAAAACCCTTCATCAGTGTGGCGCCCGTCGTTTCCTCGCAGGTCCCGGAGGCTCCGGCTGTTGCGCCCGTCACCGTCCCGGTGATCGAAGCCAGCGCGGTGACCGAGGCCTGCCAGAATTGCGGCCGTGATTTTGTGGGCGACGAGTCCATCTGCGGGGTTTGCGGCACCTCCCGTTCTGACGAGCCGGAGGCTGCGTCCACCCCGGTGGCAAACACCTGGGCTTCGCTGTGGGATCTGCAGCAGGAAACCGAGCCCGTTTCGGAAGCGATTCCTGCGGGAGAGGTAAGTGTCCCGGCACTGTCCGATTTCGCGCTTTCAAATCCGGCGGAGGCAGGCGAAAATAGAGGCCCGTTCCTCGGCAACCTGTACGATATTCGCGATCGCTTTACCGGCAGGCGCCCGCAGGATCAGGACAAAGGCAAAGATAAAGACAAGAAAGACAAACAGGATCAAGCTGTGGAAGCACGTGCTCAAGCCGCCGCTCCTTACCGGGAAGAAGTCCCGGCCGAGAGTGAGCTGTCGTCTTTCTCCTCGCTGTCGCCGGAGGTTCCCGCCGGCGAAGACGAGGTTGAAGACGATGCCTGGGCGGAACCATCGGCCGGCCAGCGCATGAAGGAATTCTGGGACCACCATCGCGCCACCATCTACCTGGGGATCGCTGCGATTCTGCTGCTGATGGTGCTGTTGGGTTGGGGGGAGCAGCCGGCTCCGGTCGCTGCCTCGGGCGCCACTCAGGCCAGCGCCAGCGCCGGGGACGATCTTACGTTGTTCGAAAAGATGCTGGTGGGAATGGGTCTCGCAGAAGCCCCCACCCCGGATCACACCAACCCCGGCAACCCTGACGCCCGGGTCTGGGAGGATGTCCACACCGCCCTTTATTACTGTCCGGGATCGGATCTCTACGGCAAGACCAAAGGCGGCAAGTACACCACCCAGAAAGAAGCGCAGCAGGATCAGTTCGAACCCGCCGGCCGTCGAGCCTGCAGGTAGCCTTAGTCCGCCAGTTGTGCCCTGCCTGCAAGAAAAGCCTTAAAACGCCGGGAGCGCAAAGAACTGCCGCCGAGAGCGCGGAGGGTTGATCTTGCGCGGCATCCTCACTCGGCGAACTCGGCGGCAGTTCTCAGAACTCGGCGCCTTAAGACTTTGCTGGTTTTTCGCGCCGCCCAGATGCGGCTTATCCCTTCTTCAACGCTTGCACTTTGCTGTGCTTCTGGCCATAGCTGAAGTAAATCACCAGACCGATAATCAGCCACACAATCAACCGCAGCTGCGTCCAGTACGACAGCGAAATAATCAGAAAGCCGGAGAAGAGAATGGAGAGAATCGGCACCAGCGGCACGAGCGGCGTTTTGAAGGGACGGACCAGGTCGGGATGGCTCCGCCGCATCACCCAAACTCCGGCGCTTACCAGCACGAAGGCCAGCAGCGTGCCCACGCTGGTCATCTCGTCCAGCACGTTGAGCGGAACCAGGGTCGCCAGGATCGCCACAAATAGGCCCACTACGATCGAACTTAGATAAGGCGTGCGAAAGCGGTGGTGAATCTTGCCTGCCCAGGGCCAGAGCAAACCGTCGCGTGACATGGAGTAAAACACGCGCGACTGGCCGAGCAACATCACCAGCATGACCGTCGCCAGGCCGGCCAGCGCTCCCAGTTCCACCAGGAATGTGGCCCACGGTTGCCCTGCCACCCGGATGCCGACTACGACCGGGTCGGGGACGTTGAGCTGGGTGTAGGGCACCAGACGGGTCAGCAAGCCGGAGACGAGAATGTAGAGTACGGTGCAGATGACCAGCGAGCCCAGGATGCCCAGCGGCATGTCCTTCTTCGGGTTCTTGGCTTCCTGCGCGGCGGTGGAAACCGCGTCGAAACCGATGTAGGCGAAGAACACAACTCCAGCTCCCCGAAAAATTCCCGACCACCCGAACTCTCCCCGCACCCCGGTGTTGGGCGGAATGAACGGATGCCAGTGGTTGGGCTGCCAGGCATGCGAGTACAGAAAGGCTCCGGCAAGCGCGATGAACATGCAAACCACCGCTACTTTCAGGATCACGATGGCGGTGGTGAAGTTGGCCGATTCTTTGATCCCGATCACCAGGATGGTGGTGATGACCAGGATCACAAGGAAGCCAATGTAGTCGTATTTCAAATGCACGGGCAAGCCAAACAGCATGAAGCTGGATGTGGGCATAACCGGGAGGTTCCAGCCAAGATCGTGGCAAAAAGCCCGCAGGTGCCCGCTCCAGCCCACTGCCACCGTGGCCGCGCCGAAGGCGTATTCCAGGATCAGGTCCCAGCCGATAATCCAGGCGACCAATTCCCCCAGCGTGGCGTAGGAATAGGTGTAGGCGCTGCCCGCGATCGGGATCATGGAAGCGAACTCGGCGTAACACAATCCGGCAAAGGCGCAGGCGACGCCGGCGAGCACGAACGAGATCACGATGGCCGGCCCGGCGAACTGGGCCGCAGCCTGGCCAGTGATTACGAAAATTCCTGCTCCGATAATGGCGCCGATGCCCAGGGTCAGGAGATTGATCGGCCCCAGGGCGCGCCGCAGGGTATTTTCCCCCTCGCTCTCCGCCTCCTGCATGAGAGTAGGTAGGTCTTTCTTCGCGAACAGGTTCGCCATGCTCCGTATTCTCCTTGGAACTTAGGTTGCGCTCGGCACGGCCGAACGCCGCGACCACAGAAAATACACCGGGATCCCCAGCAGCACGATGATCAGTCCCGGCCAGGTGTACTGCGGCTTGTAGCGTAACAGCACCACGTCGATGAACAACGCCATCACGATATAAATCGCGGGCAACACCGGATAGCCAACGGCGCGATATGGCCTCTCCGCCGTGGGATGAGTGCGCCGCAGAACGAACAATCCGAAGATGGTGAGGATATAGAACACCAGCACGGCAAAGATGATGTAGTCGAGCAGTTGCCCGTAGCTGCCGGAGACGCAGAGGACGCAGGTCCAAACCATCTGCACCATCAGCGAAGCCACCGGCGTTTTGTAGTTGGGATGCAGCTTGGCAATGCTCTTGAAGAACAGGCCGTCCTTGGCCATCGCGTAATACACCCGCGCCCCCGAGAGCAGCAGCCCGTTGCAACAGCCGAAGGTGGAAAGCATGATGGCCACTGCCATCAGCATGCCCCCGGTAGCGCCGAACATCTGCGTCATCACCGCGGTCCCGACTCGGTCTTCGGTGGCGTATTGAATACCGCGCTGGAGAATGCTCGCCCCGTTCGGATCGCCGGCCAGGGGCAGCACGTTGAGGTAGATCACATTGCAGGCGACATAGAGCGCGATTACCACGCCAGTTCCAAGCGCTAGCGAAAGGGGCAGGTTGCGGCTGGGGTTCTTCACCTCGCCGGCCGTGAAGGTCACGTTGTTCCACGCGTCGGCGGAAAACAGGGATCCCACCTGGGCCACCGCCAGAACCGTAAGCGTGCTTACCAGCACGCCGCCACCGATGTTGTGCAGATCGCCCAGTCCCGAGTTCCGCCAGAAGTGGCCCTGAAAGTTCGCCGCCAGCGCCTGCACATTCCGGCCGACAAACAGACCCAGAAGCACCAGCCCCGCCAGCGCGGAAACCTTGGAGATGGTGAAAACGTTTTGAATGAGCGCGCCGATCTTCACTCCGAAGATGTTGATCACCGAGAGCGAGATCACCACCAGCACAGCGATCAGATTCTGCGTGTTCAATCCGACTTCCATGTTGCCCAGCGTCATCGGGCCCAGGTGGATCGGCGGCACCTTCCAGAAATGAATAATCCAATGAGTGGAAGAGATCCAGGGGAAGAAGATTCCCAGGAATTTGCCAAAGGCTACGCCTACGGCGGCGGCGGTGCCGGTCTGAATCACAAGGAAAAGAGTCCAGCCGTAAAGAAATCCCCACAGCGGCCCCAGCGCTTCGCGGAGGTAAACATACTGTCCTCCGGCACGGGGCATCATGGCAGCCAGCTCGCCGTAGCTGAGGGCACCCACAATCGTCATAAAGCCGGTGACCAGCCATGCCCCGATCAACAGCGCCGGAGAATTCACTTCGCGGGAAATTTCCGCCGAAACCAGGAAAATGCCGGAGCCGATCATCGAGCCCATCACCAGCATGGTCGAGCTGGTAAGTCCTAGGGCTTTGACGAATTCTTTGTCCTGATGAGTGTGGGTCTCCCAGTCACTGGCAGAGACGGGCGGAGGCGGCGCGGATGAGGATGGCTTGGTTTCGGTGCTCACGGCCCTCCAGCGGACTGATCGTCCAAAATGATCGTTCCGCGCTGATCGTTTTTCAGGCTAACGTGCGGGTCTATCGTTCCACAGACTTTACCCTAGAATGCGGAAAAAGTCCTCTGCCGACTTACGGGGGTCATGCAGCAGGCCGGAGATCACCGCCACCGCGTCGGCTCCCGCCTCCGCGACAGAACGGCAGTTCAGGCGGCTAATGCCGCCAATCGCCACCAGCGGCTTGCCGGTCAGTTCCCGCGCCCGGCGCACTCCCTCAAGCCCTACGACCGGATCAGGGCGCCGCTTGCTGGAAGTAGAAAACACCGGCCCGATGGCGATGTAGTCCGCTGAGGTCGCGTCGGCGGCAGCCACCTGCTCCGGATTGTGGGTGGAAACCCCCAAGCGCAGCCCGTTGCCGATGACCTTCCTCACATCCTCCGCAGCCAGATCATCCTGGCCGACGTGCACGCCATCAAATTCCGCGGCCAGGCAGAGATCGGCACGGTCATTCATGATTAAGGTGAGAGTTTTTCCGAACCGCTGCCGCAAGGCGTTCGCCTGCTGCAGCATCTGCCGCGAAGTGCCGTTCTTGTTGCGATACTGAAGAAGCCGGCATCCCCCCGCCGCCAGTTGCTCGGCAAACGCGAGCAGCTCTTCGATCGCGCCAAAAAGCGAAGCGTCAACGATGGGATAGAGCCTAGGCAGGCGCATGATGCTGCTCGAACGACTGAGAACTGCGAACTGCGATCTGACAACTGGGTTTCACCCGAAATGCGTGCGCATGGCACCAGTGCTCGGGTGAACCCCAGTTCCCAGTTCTCAGAGATTAGTTCTCAGCTCTTAGTTTTCAGATCGCCGGCCCGTGCGGTTTACGCAGTCCGTTTCTTCTTGTCGTTCTTTTTTTCGCTCTTGCCGATCAGGTGCTCGATGAACGTAGTGTCCACGTTGCCGGCACGGAACGCAGGATCCGCCAGAATCTTGCGGTGCAGCGGAATCGTCGTATAAATCCCTTCGATGATGAACATCTCCAGTGCCCGCCCCATGCGGGAGATCGCCTCCTCGCGGTCCTTGGCGCGCACGATCAGCTTGGCGATCAACGAATCGTAATATGGCGGGATCACGCCCTCGGCGTAGGCGGAGGTGTCGATGCGCACGCCCGTGCCGCCCGGCGGATGAAAGGTCGTGATCCGCCCCGCCGAAGGAGTGAAGGTCTCCGGATGCTCGGCGTTGATGCGGCACTCGATGGCATGTCCGCGATGCACAATCGGCCCGTGCAGCACAGTCTCCATGCGCTCCCCGGCAGCCAGCAAAATCTGGCTCTTGACCAGGTCCACGTCGGTGACCATCTCGGTGACCGGGTGTTCCACCTGGATGCGGGTGTTCATCTCGATGAAGTAAAGCTTGCGGTCTTCATCCATCAGAAATTCGATGGTCCCGGCATTGGTGTATCCGATCTCGGAAAGAGTCTTCGATAACATCTGCCCGATTTCGGCGCGCAGCTCGGGGGTTACCTGCGTGGAGGGAGATTCTTCCAGCAATTTCTGATGGCGGCGTTGAATGGAGCACTCGCGCTCGCCCAGGCTCACTACTTTGCCATATTGATCCGCCAGCACCTGAAATTCGATATGCCGCGGGCGCTCGATGAACTTCTCCATGTAGAGGTCGCCATTGCCGAATGCCGCTGCGGCCTCCGCCTGCGCCGCTTTGAACAGGCCGGGCAGCTCTTCTACGCCGCGCACGATTCTCATGCCGCGCCCGCCGCCCCCGGCAGAGGCCTTGATGATCACCGGAAATCCAACCTGCTTCGCCCACTCCAGCGCCTCGCCATCGCTGGCCAGAATTCCTTCCGACCCCGGCAAGATAGGTACGCCCGCTTTCTTCATGGCGGCGCGGGCTTTTTCCTTCTCGCCCATCAGGCGGGTAATTTCCGGCCGCGGTCCGATGAAGGTAATGTTGCAGGTCTCGCACACCTCGGCGAAGTTGGCGTTTTCGGCCAGCAAGCCGTAGCCGGGATGGATGGCATCCACGTTGGCAATCTCTGCCGCGCTGATCACCGCCGGAATATTCAGGTAGCTCTGCGCCAACTGTGGCGGCCCGATGCAGATGGCTTCATCGGCAAATCGTACCGGCAGGGAGTTGCGGTCGGCTTCGCTGTAGATAGCCACGGTGCGGATGTCCAGCTCTTTGCAGGCGCAAATCACGCGCAGGGCAATTTCACCGCGGTTGGCAATCAGGATCTTTTTGAACATGCTGGGCGCTACGAACTCCGGGGCCGGACGGCAAACAGTTCCTGGCCGTATTCGATGGGCTGGCCGTTATCGACGAGCCGTTTCACGATTTCTCCGGCCACGTCGGATTCAATCTCGTTCATCAGCTTCATGGCTTCGACGATGCACAACACCTGTCCGGCTTCCACCGTATCCCCTGCTTTGACGAAGGGCGGCGAACCAGGCGACGGAGATTCGTAGAACGTGCCCACAATCGGCGAGCGCACCATGTGCAGGCTTTCTTCCTGGGCGGGCGCTTCCTTGGCTGCAGGAGGTGCGGCAGGCGCGGCCACTGCCGCCAGGTCGGGAAGGGCGGGCGGCGCCGAGGGCACAGCGAAAAAGCGGGTCTCAGGAGCCGCCGCGGCTGCTCCTCCCCGCTTGATCCGTACCTTCACGTCGCCGCGCTCCAGTTCGAACTCGGCGATGTCCTTCTCGATCAGGAACTCGATCAGTTCCTTCAGTTCTTTTTGGTTCATTGTGTCTGGTAGAACTGGTTCAGCTGGTTCCTGAGGCCCGACCCGCTGCGTCTGCGACGTGAGCCTGCGGACTGCGGCGGCGCGAACCGCCGGTTGCTGTTGACGACTCTAGATCTCAACCAACTCTTTGCTGGCGGGGGTCAGAATTTCGCATCCCCGTTCCGTCACTACCACCGTATCTTCGATTCGCACCCCAAACTTTCCCGGAAGATAGACGCCGGGCTCAATAGTGATCACCATGCCGGGGCGCAGCAGCTCTTTTCCCTCGGCGGCCACACGCGGCGCCTCGTGAATCTCCAAGCCTACGCCATGCCCCGTGGAATGTGTGAAGTAGCGAGCTAACTTAAACTGTTGCAATAGCTTGCGCGCCGCCCGGTCAATCTCGCCAACGCTCCGGCCGGGCCGCACGGCGTCAACCCCAGCTTGCTGTGCTTCCCTCACCGCCGCGTACACCCTGCGAGCTTCCCGGCCCGCTCGCCCCACGTGCAGGGTACGCGTCATATCCGAACAATAGCCGCCAAGTATAACACCGAAGTCGCACACCACGAACCCCTTAGCCGGGATGCGCTGGGTTGACGCCCGGCCATGCGGCAGCGCCGAACGCTTGCCCGAGGCGATAATCGTCGGAAACGACATGCCCTCAGCCCCGGCCCGGCTGGCTGCGTATTCCAGTTCGGCAGCGGCGTGGCATTCCGGCACCCCGGCTCGAATCACTTTCTTCAGCACGCCGAACAGGCCGACGCCCATCAGCGCCGCCTCCCGCAGGATGGCGATTTCAGCACCGTCTTTAATCATCCGGGCGTGCTCGACCAGGGCCGGAGCCGGCTTTAAACGAAACCTCGTGGGAAGGCTGGCCTGCAACCGCGCCTCGGCCGCGACGCTGAGGTGTTCGCTCTCGATGCCAAGCCTCATCGCGCGATGGCGTGACTTAAGCCACGCCGCAGCCGTAACCAGCGGATTCTTCCGGCTCACCACCACTTGTGCGCCTTCAACCTCCTGCCGCGCCTGGGTCGTGTAGCGGCTGTCGGTGAAGAACACGATGTTCTTGCCGTTAAGGATCAGCACTCCGGCGCTGCCGCTAAACCCGCACAGATAACGAATGTTGGGAAGGTGAGTAAGGAGCAGTCCATCCAGATGATTGGCGGCCAGAACGCTTTGCAGGTGGCATTGGCGGCTGCGGTAACTCATATGGGCTAGTGTACCCGCACCGGCAAACGCCCTGATCTTCTCAGGACTGCGCTTTGCACGCCTGCTCTGCGCACGAGTATCTTCGCGCGAGTCTACGCTCGCGGGCGCGCTCTCATGGCGAGCCGAGGAAATCTCCATTGGATATCGATCAGATGGATATCGATCAGACTGAAGCGCGCGGGGCGTTGCTGGGGACTTATGCCTGCAGCATGCGTTCCAATGCCAGTCTGTTGCGAATGGTAAGCGTTGAGCCTTTCACCTGCAGCAGTTGTTTCTTCTTGAATTCCGAGAACAGGCGGCTGACCGTCTCGCGAGTAGTTCCAATCATCTCCGCGATTTCTTCGTGGGTGAGGGTAAGCCGCAACTGCGTGCCATTGCTTCCGTCCTTGCTCTCGGGAGACCACGAAAGCAGCAGCTTGGCAAATTTCTCCGCCGGCGAACTGGCCAGTCCCAGAGTCCGGATTTCTTCGTATGCAGTGTAGTAGTTGCGGCTGAGTTGTTCCGCTACCCGCAGCGCAACCTCGCCGTGCTCGCGCAAAAACTGCAGGAAGGCTTCGCGCGCGATGAAATTCGCCTGCCCTGGTTCAACCATCTCGGCCGTAACTTCGTAGGGACGGTTCGAAATGGTTGCGTTTAAGCCCAGCACGTCTCCCGGTTCGGAGAGCTTGGTAATGATCGTCTTGCCTTCCCGGGAAGATGTGGAAAGTTTAACCTTCCCCGTGCAGAGCACGAAAAGCCCGCGCGGCTGCTGCCCTTCAATAAACAGCATGGCAGACTTCGGGTAAACCGCCGTGGATTTGATTTCATTGAGTTTCTGCAGGGCGGTTGCCGGCAGGTTGCAGAATAAATGCTCTTCCCGCACCGGGCAGGTAGCGCAGTTATCGATGATATTCAGACCATAAGGGGCGCGCATCTCGCAGCCTCGTAGGGCAAATTGTAGCATCCTCTGTGACTTAAATCACAAAAAGGCGTGCGTTCCGGCACGGTACCCCTCCCCGTCCTCCGGGAGAATCGAGATGTCAAGAAGCGGTAGGGACGATCACCCAAGGAGGTTGCCAAATGAGCGCGGTGGAAGAGCTTCACGAAGCGGAAACGCAGGAGTTGCTCCGGCCACAGGCAGAACTCGACGCTCTGCCCGAAAAAAGGTTTGCGGAGATGCCGCTGTTCGCCGACGTCCTGCTCGAAGCCGATGGCACGGAACGCCGCCGGCGCAGATGGGCGACGTTTTCTTCTGTTCTTTCTCAGAGCCTCGTGCTCGGACTGTTGCTGGTGATTCCCCTGATGTTCACCGATGTGCTCCCCAAACAGCAGTTACTGACCTTTCTGGTGGCCCCGCCACCACCCCCGCCGCCGCCACCGCCGGCCGCCCCGGTCGTCCAGGCGGTGCGCCACGTGGAGAGTGACATGCTCGATGGTCGCCTGCGCACCCCCAGCCGGATCCCGCAGCAAGTGCAGATGATCCGCGAAGAGGCGGCTCCGCCGCCCATTTCGGACATGGGCGGAGTTCTCGGTGGCGTGCCGGGCGGAATCCCCGGAGGCCAACTGGGCGGAGTCATCGGGGGTATCATTCGTTCCACGCAGAGCACAGCCATGGTGCCCAAACTGGCTGCACCCACTACCCCCAAGCGGGTTCGGGTCTCGCAAGGCGTGATTAAGGGCCTGCTGCTCCAGAAAGTCGAACCGCGTTATCCCTCGATCGCCATGGCCGCTCGAATCCAGGGAGTCGTGGTGTTGTCGGCGGTGATCTCCAGGAGCGGAGAGATCATAAATCTGCAGGCCGTTTCCGGCCACCCCTTGTTGGTGCCGGCGGCTCTCGAAGCGGTCAAGCAGTGGCGCTACCGGCCATTTCTGCTGAATGGCGAACCCATTGAAGTGGAGAGCACCATCATCGTTACCTTCCAGCTTTCCCAGTGAGCCGCGAAGGCGGGCCTGGCGAGGTCAATCCAGGGCGAGGAGTAATTTTATGGATCAGAACAACAAGTTTCGAGTGGTGGCGTGGTGGTCTTCGGGACGGACTGGAATCGCAAAATCCGATTCTGCACCCAACGCCATCCATTTCGCGGCTCCGGTGGCGTTCGGCGGCCTCGAAGGCCGTTGGACACCTGAGGACATGCTGATGGGCGCGGTCGCCAGTTGCTTCACCACTACTTTCCGCGCCCTGGCGGACCGCTCCGCCTTCGAATACACCGATCTGCAGATGGATGTGGAAGGCACCGTATCCCGGGACGGACCGGCTTACGCCTTCACTGCGATCATGATTCGCGCCAATTTGACTGTTCCCCGGGAAGAAGCGGCGGAACGAGGACTTCGGTTGTTACACAAAACCAAGGCTGTTTGCCTGGTATCGCGGGCACTGGCCGTCGAGCAAACATTCGAGCCAGTCGTCACAGTCGGTGTGCCCGCGGCCCGAGCGAGTGAGCAGGGAGAACTGGCCGTCAAGAAGTAATCTCACCGCCCCACTCCCTCGAGAGCACAGCCTCGGCACGGGCAAGAGAGAAGTGCTGATTGAAGAACGACTGGCGGGAGGTGCTCCGTGACAACGTTGGAAGTGGTCAAGCGAGTTGCGCTCAATAAGATCCTGTTTGCAACCGATTTTTCCCCATGCTCAAACGCCGCGATGGCATACGCCGTCGCCATCGCCAATCAATATGGCGCCAAACTCTATGCGGCGCATGTTCTGTCCCCCGATTCCTACCTGTTTGCCACTCCCGAGACCTTGCCTTCCCTGATCGATCAGGCAGAGGAACAGAAGCAGCTCGATGCGGCCCTCCTGGAAGAACAGTTGCGCGGGGTTCCCCATCAGGTGCTGAGTCCGGTCGGAGACATTGCCGACGTTCTGTTCCGCCTGGTTCGCGAGCATGCCATCGATCTTCTGGTGCTAGGCACGCACGGCCGCAGCGGGCTTTCCCGGTTGGTAATGGGCTCGGTGGCGGAAAAAATCTTCCGCCAGGCTCCCTGTCCGGTACTCACTGTCGGCCCCTGTGCTTCGGCTGGACAGGGCGCCGTCGCCGGATTTAAGCATATTCTGTTTGCTACCAGTTTCAGTGATGAATCCCTGGCCGCGGCGCACTATGCTATCTCCCTGGCCCAGGAAAACCAGGCGCATCTGACATTCCTGAATGTTCTCGAGCGTTCCGCGGCTGGCACTGTAGATTTTGACGCCAATGCCGATTTCATTCTTAATCGCTTGCGGGAAATGGTCCCACCCGAGGCCGAACTGTGGTGCCAGCCGCAATTTATTGTTGAATTCGGAGCGGTGGAACAGCAGATACTAAATGTGGCGGAGGCGCAAGGAGCCGACCTGATCGTGCTCGGTATACATGCTCCTCAGGCTCCCGTCACCGCAGCCACTCACCTGGGCCACAGCAAAGCCCAGCGCATTGTGGCGCTGGCAACTTGTCCTGTGCTTACGGTCAGGGGATAGGGCCTTGGCACAGTCCATCGGAACAATGCTGAAGGGAATGCCTACACCAAGGACCAAGGCCTACTATTTATGATGGAGTTATCTATGACCTCGATCGCCGCCTCTCAATCTGCGCAGACGTCAGAACCCGCCAGCCAGGACAGATGTGAAAAACTGGGCCTCGACGCCTTGTTCACCCCGCAGACAGTGGCGGTCATCGGAGCCACCGACCGCCCCGGCACCGTCGGCCGCACCGTGCTGCAGAATCTCCTCGATCCCGCCTTTCACGGACGCGTCTATCCCGTAAATCCGCAGCGCGCCGAAATCCTGGGCGTGAAGTCGTTCAAGCGGCTCGGTGACATTCCCGAAGCCGTCGATCTCGCAGTTCTGGCCACGCCGGCGGCTACCATTCCTGCGCTCATCGGAGAATGCATCGACGCCAAGGCCAAATCGGCGGTGGTCATCTCCGCCGGATTCAAGGAGCGCGGCGCCGATGGCATCGCCCTGGAGCGGCAAATCCAGGAGCAATTGAAGCGCAGCTCCCTGCGCCTCATCGGCCCCAACTGCCTGGGCGTGATGAATCCCACCATCGGCATGAACGCCACCTT
>DATJXG010000389.1:0-10681 GCA_035500455.1 Terriglobales bacterium
TTTCACCTGCTGAATCGCCTGGACCCTGACGACAAGCTGGTACTGAACCTTTTCATAACCGCACGGAAAGCACCGGCTGAAGCTGCCCCGGCTGCGCCGGACCAGAGACTTGTTCGCGCGCATGAGATGCTGCGTTCGTGAATCCAAGGGCGAGATATGTTCCCCGCATTCATGAATTCAGCATCCCCGCTTGTCCGGAGGCAACTCGAACGCTGCTAGGCGCTGACGACAGTGGCAGGGGTGCCCGGCGGGTGGGCTTCCGGGCAAAATCAGGGACTCCGTAGTCATGTTTGAGACGGCAGCCAGCGGTGCGCGCGTCAAATCACTCGACGTTCTTCGAGCGGCAGCAATCTTCCTGGTTCTGCTGCAGCACAGCGTGCTCACTCAGGCCTGGTTCAAGGGTGGATGGTCAGGAGTTGACCTTTTCTTCGTGCTCAGCGGCTTCCTGATCTCCGGTCTGCTGTTCATGGACTTCAAAAGATTTGGCCGGATCGGTGTGGGCCGATTCCTCATCCGCCGCGGATTCAAGATTTATCCGCCGTTCTACGCGCTGATGGCCTGGACAGTACTGATGTTTTTTCTCTACCAGGGCCATCTAAAGGTGCGGCTGCTGCTCTCCGAACTCTTTTTCCTCCAAAGTTACGCTGGAGGGATGTGGAGCCACACCTGGTCACTGGCTGTGGAGGAACACTTCTATCTTGTGCTGCCATTTCTGCTGATTCTTTTGTGCCGGATCGCCCGCCGCAGAGAAGACCCCTTCCACATGCTCCCCGGACTGTTTCTAGTCGTGGCCGCTGGAAGTCTGGTTTTGAGGCTCTTCATGTGCTCCGCTGGACCACGAACATTTGCCGATATTCGCTTTCCAACTCATCTGAATGTGGATGCGTTGCTCTTCGGCGTAGTCTTGTCGTACTTCTACCATTTCCGGCCGGGCGTCTGTGCTCTTTCGGAGCGAGTTCCGCGGGGGGCGCTCCTGAGCTTGAGCATCGCCTTTGTTGCTCCATGTTTTTTTGTCGACGGGAGTCGGAGCATTTTTGTTCAGACCTTCGGCCACGTCATGCTGTATCTGGGCTATGGCGGCGTGATGCTGTTTGCCCTTACGGCACCGCCGGTCCGGGGCGATGCCGGAGTGGCCGCGGCCGCGCGCGACAGTTTGGCGTTCGTGGGGAAGCACTCGTACTCGATTTATCTTTGGCATGTCCCGATTGCTTATTGGGGCTTCGAGTTTCTTAAACGGCTCGGATTCTTGCCGCAGACCGGCGTGGTTCAATTTCTTCTTTACGTCTCGACGAGTCTGCTGCTGGGAATCGCGACGTCCAAGTTGATCGAGATACCGTCACTGAAGGTGCGAGAGGTACTTTTTCCGGCCTTTGGTGGAACCGTTGGGGCTCGCGCGGGGCATCCGGCGCGGCCCCTCATGGTTCCGGAGACTGCGGATCCCGCATGAGAGATGGATCAGAAGTCGCCGTAGCCGGGACTTTTCCGCCGACATCCGAACTGGTCCCTCGCTACCTGAGCTTGCGCCAGACTGCCAGGACCGATCGGCCGAACGAATGAGCCACTGCAGCATCCGCGAATCTCGATATTGGCACCAGAAATCTGTCCCAGAAGAGAATCTGACCAAGACGTGGATCCGATGCGCGAAGCAGCAGGCGGTTGCCGGCGGAGGCAAGCACTCCTACCGAATCGAGATACTTGCATTCCGCTTCTTGGAAATCTGGTGGCGCGATCGCGCGCAAGGAGTCCTTTGTGTAGCGCCGATAGTGGCCAAGAGCCGCATCGAAGGGCGAATAGAGCCATGGCAACGCGGGCGCCACTACCACCACACATCCATTCATCCTCAGGTGCTTTGCGGCACGAATCAACTCACCGGAATCGTCCTCAATGTGCTCCAGGACGTCCATATAGAGGATGGCGTCGAACAGTGCGTGCGCGTCAAGCGCCGCCAGCGTTCCGACCGCCACCTCGCAGTTCGGCAGCGATGGCACAACGGTCGCTTCCAGACGCTCCGCCAGCGTGCGGTCCGGTTCCAGGCACAGCCACCGGCGCGCCGTGCCGTCATTCAATCCGAGAGTGGCAGCTCCGATTCCGGCTCCGACTTCCAGGACGTCACCGGTCAGGTACGGACGGACCCGCGCGCGCACATAGGACTTCCAGTTCTTGGCGTGGGCAAATATCTCCAGTTCGGTTCCAATGTAGCGGTCCTCACTCATGTCGCGTGAACACGATTCTCTCCCGGCTGATGAACAGCGGACAGTCGCGAATCGGGATAAAGCTGGATTGTCCGCGACTGTAGAGAACCCCAAACGTAAAGATCAGCGAAAGCAGGAGACATTGGCAAAGCAGCACGAGAAGCAAGCCGATCACATTGGTGGCCCAGCCCGGAATGGCCAAGCGCGTGCCGAATTTGACGATTACGGTGGCGATCATCAGGAGCACAGTGGCCACCGCGAAGATGCCGGATGCGGTCAGCAGGCGCACACCCACCGTATCTCCGAACACGGACATGGCGCTCAGTCCGTGAATCACCAGCCCGCTGAAATTCATTTTCGACTCGCCGGCAATCCGTTTGGCGCGGTTGATGGGAATTGTGGTGTACGGCAGTTGTGTCTTGATGACGGATGCAGCGTAGTGGTTCCAGAGATCCGAAGTAACCACCAGCCGCTCCAGAAAGTCGGCAGGCACGGCGCTGAAATTTCCGATACGAATGTCGAACCCCACCAGCAGACGGTGAATTGCCCGATAGATTTGGTAAAAGAGCTTGAAAAGAAGACCTTCCGCTCTCCGTCCACGCGCTGCAAACACGATTGTTTTGTTCCCCTGCCGGCTACACTCCTCGAGCAGGCTGGGAATGTCGGAGGGTTCGTCTTCTCCGTCTCCGTCCATGAGCACGACGACGCCTGTGACGCCCTTCAGCTGCAGATGCACGAGTCCGACGGCCAAGGCGCGCTGGTGACCCAGATTTTTCTTTAGCTCCAGGATGCGAACATCCTCCAACCTCTGCGGCTGGGTCCTTGGAAACTGCTCCGGAATCTGCTGCGTGGAGCCGTCATCTACAAAGACCACCCTCCCGGTCAGCCGTCGCTCACTCAACGCGGCATCCAGCTTGGTTACAAGAGCGTCGGCCACCGCCCAGTCATTGAAGACCGGGATCAGAATCGTCAACGGCGAAGCCGGGAAAACGCCGGAAGGGGTTGCTTCATTTTGGGCGTCGTAGGTCGGATGCACAAATGCACCGCGGCACAGGATCCAACGGCGGCGGCTATCTTAGCACGGCGAGTTCGATGCCTGTTCGTGTAGCACCGGCAGATTACGAGATCGGACACGACGTTTCCATGAATGCGGGCGGACTGGCCGGGGCTGCTCTTAGACCCCCGATGGAACACGACCGGGTGACTGCCCGGCATTGGGTCGAGGCGTTCTCTCTGGGCCTTAGCGGAACGGCTGCAGTGGTGTTGCTGATTTGGGCTTATCGGCACTTCATTGCCACTCCCTGGCTGCCGATCTGGGATGAATCCTCCTACTACATATCCGCGGTGCGAATTTGGCACGCAATGCGTTCGGGCGGTCTGCACGCCCTTGCGAGTGAGACATGGAACAACCACATGATGCTCGGCGGGCCATTTCTTTCCCCCTACTTCCTGGCTATGGGGTTTGTGTTCGGCAGCACGTCGCTTGAGGTCGCGCGGACGGGCAGCCTGGTTGCGGGCTTGATTTCCTGGGTGGGAATCGTCTGGCTTGCAGCGGAATTGACAGACGAGGGCAAGGCCTACGCGGCGGCCATCGCCGGCGCCGTGTGGGGAACCTCGCCTATGTTTCTCTATTACACGTCCCGGAGTTTGTATGACAGCTACACCCTGATGCTTACCGCGTTCTGCCTGATCGCTGCTGCCCGATTTGCGCGGGGAGGCGGGCGCGCGGCTGCGGTAGCTACGGGGTTGCTGGCCGTCCTTTCCTATGAGGTCAAATGCAACGTCGGAATTATGGTCCTCACTGCGATTTTCCTCGGCCTGGCCTACCCGGAGATCCGGACCCGGTTGATGAAGGACGCCCGTGGACTATTGGCGCCGCTCACCCGGCCATGGTTCCTTCTTGCCGCCAGCGCACTGCTCCCGCTGACAGCGTTCTTGATGCTCGACGGGGTGCGACAACTGCTCCGATACCTCCACGGGTACCCTTTCTATCCATTGAGCCTCCGCGACCAATTGATGTTCTACCCGCATTCGCTTTTTCAGGAATATGTGTCCAGCCCCGTCCTCGCCGGGGTTCTGCTGGCCGGTGTTCTCTACTGGGCTTGGAGAGGGTGGGCAATGCCTGCGGCGCGCGTCGCACTGCTTTACGTTGTGCTCCAGGTCGTCGGTGCCACGCTGCACGCGCAGACGGACGGCCGTTTCATCTGGGGCGCGGTGGCTATTTCCGCCTCTCTCGCCGGGGCATTCCTGGCCAGGGAACTTGCCCGTTTGCCGTGGCGGATCCGTTTCGCGGCCGGCTCCATGCTTGCGTTTGTACTTGTGTTTTCCGTCTGGGTGGCTCCGGCGTCGGCGGAGAGATTTTTCTCGAGGACGCAGGTGGCCCCGACTCTTGCGCAGCAAACAACTCTGCTCCAAGGTCTCAGCTTCATTCGCGACAATACCAACCCTCAACAGACCATCCTGCTGGTCGGCGTTGCGGATGAGGGGATCAATCAGGGAATGGTCACGCAGTTTCTCATGAACCCGGCTACCGGCCAGGTGCAGGATATGCCGCTCCTTCCCTACGCCGACATTCCCGCCACTTGGGGGATTTCGCCCCAACCCTCGCCCTTTTACGCTGCCGAATTGGAAAAGGCATTTCTACAATACCCCGAGGCGCGGCTCGTCGTCCTGGACCACGAGGCCGGTTCGGCGTTCCGGGGAGTCCTGTATCCCTGGATTCTCTCGTGGCAGGAGAACTATGGGCGTGCAGCGCAGAAAATGAAGGAACTCGAAGTTGCTTCCCAGCTCGATACACGCGCCGGTTTGCGAGTCACGATTTACAGGCGCACGGCGCAGGGTCACCGATGATGCGAGAACAATCGACGGCTCCTCCGGGCGTCGCACCGGCCCCCGAGAAAGCGGATCTGCGGCGGTATTGGGATGCGCATCCGATTTCCACCGACAGTGTCCCGCACGAGGCGGGCTCGCGCGAATCCTTCGAAGCGATTTACGAGAAATGGAAGCAGACCATTGACCAGCTGCGCCTCGACTTTCTCGAATCGTGCCGCGGACGGAAGGTTCTGGAAGTCGGTTGCGGCATCGGCAAAGATGCCCGATTCCTCACGGAGAATGGCATCGACTACACGGGCCTGGACTACAGCTTCCGCACGCTCGGCTTGGCGCAGAAACACTTTGATTACGCGGGCTTGCGGAGGCGGTTCGTCAACGGAGACGCGGTGGCCCTGCCGTTTGCCGACAACACCTTTGGTCAGGCCATTTCCATCGGCGTGATCCACCACATCGTGGGCACGCCGGATGCGTGCCGCGAGTTGGTGCGTGTTACGGCACCGGGTGGAATTGTGCGGGTGATGTTCTACAACCGCGAGTCCTACCATTACGCACTGGTGAAGTGGGTGGTGCGACCCCTGATCTGGCTCATGCTGCATTTCCGCGCGCTTGAAGTCTTTCTCCGGTGGGCGCCTGAGAAATATCGTCATCTCTATGCCATCGCGAAACAGCACGGCCTCTCCCGCGAGTTGCTGCTCGCCACGAGCGCGGATACCAGCTTCGCTGGGCGCGACAACTTCATCCCGCGGTCTGGCTTCTGGACGGAGAGAGAAATGCGTGAACTGTTCCGGGGGCTCGAGGATTTCCACTTCGTGCGACGCGACCTGAAATATTTTCCACTGCCATTCTTGCGGGGCTGGGTGGAACAGCGATGGGGGTTTTTCCTTACCATGACTGCGCGCAAGCCGGAAGGGGCAGCCGCATGCCAGGGTCCGTCCCGCGGCATCGAGGGACACGCGGCCGCTGCCGCGGCAGTCTAGAAAACCATGCGCGTCCTCCTAGTGACGAAGAATTTTCCGCCGCGCTCCTGCGGGGTGGGTGACTACGTTTGTTGTCTTGCCAGCGAGTTAGCCGCCGCCGGAGAATCTGTGACTGTCCTGACGGAACCTGCCGAAGCTCCGCGTCACGTAGCGCTGGGTTTGAGAGAAGTTCCGCTGCGAGGATGGCGTGACCTTTCGCGTATTCTGGACGCAATCGCCGCATCGGCTCCGGACTGTGTTCAGCTCGAATACTCGGGATATGCCTGGGGGCGCTGGGGTGTGGCCTGGTGGGTCAATGCACTTCTGTTCCAGTTGCGGCGCCGTGGCATTCCAGTGCGCGTGGGCCTGCACGAACTGGCCGTCAGCATGCGCTTGCATCCATTCCAAGCGCCTGTGGCGCTGGCGCAGTGGGCGCACAACGCGTTGCTGATCGCTGCGGCGGAGACCGTAGCCGTCAACATGCGCTCGCGCGTTGCGCTTCTCGAACGGCTGTTTCCTTGGTGGCGCGAAAAGATTCAATACCGGTCGAATTCGAGCACGATCCCCGTTGTCTCCACCTCCCCGGCTGAGCGCGCTGCATTTCGGCGCGCGCGCGGCGCAGCCAGCGACGCCATCGTGGTGGCAAGTTTTGGATTGTTTCATCGCGCCAAGAATTACGAAGGACTGATTCAGGCAGTCGCACACCTTTACCGCTTCCGGCCCATGCAACTCTGGATGCTCGGAAACTCAGCGGCGGCCTCCCCGGAATATACGGCGCGATTGATGCAAGCGGCGCGCGATGCGGGCATAGAGAGTGCTCTGTGGTGGCCCGGCAGGCTGGAAGCCGGGGACATTTCCCGGGCGTTGCAAAGCGCCGACGTGTTCGTGCTGCCGCAGCCCGATGGACATCTCACGCGCAGCAGCGCCTTCATGGCAGCGGCCGCGCATGGATTGCCGGTGGTGGCGGTGCGGCAGTCCGGCGGCCTCGACCAGAGAGAGTTCCGCCACGGGGAAACCGTGTGGCTGGCGGAGTTCAGCACTGCCGCACACCTCGCCGCCGGAATTCGCGCCCTCATCGACGACCCCGCTGCAGCAAAGCAGATGGGGACCAACCTGCGAAGTCTTTATGAGAAGTTGTTCGCCTGGAGCGTAACGGCCACCGTCCCGGGCAGCGTGAAGCAGGGTGCAGTGCCCGTCGAAGAACCCGGCAGACAAGAATCGGTCGCTACGGCAGCCTCCGCCGGTGGAGCCAAACCGTGAGTTTTGATCTTGCCGCAAATCGCAGGGTCGGTCCGGACCTGCTGATCACCCTCCCCGTGCTGTTGCTGGTGATTTTCGCGCTCCCCTGGATCGCTTTTCGCGTGGCCTATCAGCAGTATGTGCTGCTCCTTGTGGGAGTGCTGATTTTTGCGGACATTTGTTTCACATTTGCGTGGTGGCGCGCCTCCGTCTACCTGTTTGCCGTGTACGTGCTGGTAGAGGGATTCCTCATCAATACGTATTCGGAGCCGGCACTAAACTTGCTCAAAGACGTGCAACTCATTTTGATCTTCTTCCGGCTGGCGCTGGCACTGATCGCGCGCCGGACATTCCCGGTGCCTCACACCGGCTGGATCGTTCCCTACTTCCTGTTCGCCATTTATTACATCGCAGAAATCTTTAATCCGCTGCTTCCCACGATCCTGGTCGGCCTGATTGGGGCCAGAGTCACGCTGGAGTTTTTTCTTTGTTTCATCGTCGGCTATTGGTTCTTCAACGATCGGGCCCAGGTGATGCGTTTCCTGCAGTTTCACAATTGGGTGAGTATTCCCATTGCTGCTTTCGGCATCCTTCAATACTTCACCGGGCCCGACTTGCTGCTCCGCATTTCTCCTGGATTTCAGCGGGCCATCTTTTACGCGAACGACCCTAAGAATCCGCAGGCGGGTTTTTATTTCCGGACAATCTCCACCTTCGCCTCTACTGCGGGCCTTTCCCAATACCTCTGGGTGGCTGCGATACTTTCCATTGCGCTGATGCTGGTGTCGCCAAGGCCATTCGATAAGATGCTCGCGCGAGTGGCCTTGCTGGTGCAGGCCTGCGGGATCCTCAGCACGGGCAGCCGGGGACCTTTCCTTCTGCTTTTTGTGTCCATCTTCCTGGGTTTTTGGCTGATGAGACAGATGAAGCAAGCCGTTCTTTCTGCCGCCTTGCTCGTGGCCTGCCTGATTGTTTCCATGCTCTTTCTTGGTCCGGTGGTGAAGGCGAGATTTGCCAGCCTCCTGGATTTGGACATGATTCGGGACCGCAATATGGCTCTTGCCGTGGGCGAGTTTGGGTATGCCATGGAATCGCCCATTGTCGGATACGGTGCCGGGATTGGGTGTGCGGCCGCCAACCGATTGGATCCCAATTTGGATGTCGTCGGCTCGGAAAATCAGTTTGCGCGAATACGAAACGAGGGAGGGCTGGCAGGTCTGGTCCTGTTTTTCGCCTTGACGGTGGCTCTCTTCGTGGAAACCTGGCGGCAGGCGCGCTGGTTGCGCGACCCGCAATTCCGAATAATCGGATGTCTTGCCACCACGATTCCCCTGATTAACATCCTGCTGTTTCCGATTGGGCAGCCCTTGGATATCCCTCCGACAAATTTTTACTTCTGGTTCCTGTTAGGGTTGCTCCAGGCCCTTGTGGTCATGGAGGCTTCAGAGCGCGCGGCTGGCGTTCCGCCTGTCCCGCTCGTGCGAACGGCGTGGAGCTGGCTTCGCTGATTGGCCATGGAAAAAGGCCGATTCCAACCGAGCGAGAACTGGATCACCGGCATGGTCTTGCTCTGCCTCGGGATTGCTATTCTGCTTACCAACCCTCGATTTACGTTCATGGACGACGAAATCGCCATGATCCAGGACGCCACCGTCCCCATGCAGCAGACCATACATTCGTTTCTGGCGGGAAACGGGCTGCATCGGCATCCGCCGCTGTACGACTTGATCCTTGCTGGCTGGATGCGCGCCACTGCCGGGCGCGTGAGTCTCCTCCGCGTGCCGGCAACGGTTTTCTACGTGATTGGACTTTGGTTTGCGATTCAGGCGGCGAGACTCCTGGGAGGCGTTGGGGCGTCGCGCGCGGCGCTTTGGATCGGCGTGATCTTCCCTTATGGATTCCACTTTGGCCGAGTGGCGGGCTGGTATTCGTTTTCCTTCTTTACGGTAGCCCTGTTAACGTACGCTTACTTTCGGTTCGACGAACGGCCGTCGTGGGGAAGATGGGCCGCCCTGGTCGCTGCTTCCGTACTCGCGATATATACGAATTATTTTCTCGCTGT
This sequence comes from Terriglobales bacterium, assembly GCA_035500455.1. Classification (GTDB taxonomy): domain Bacteria; phylum Acidobacteriota; class Terriglobia; order Terriglobales; family Acidobacteriaceae; genus DATJXG01. The sequence continues at coordinate 9,282 of DATJXG010000389.1, forward strand.
TCTGATTGGGCTGATGGTGCTGGACTACTGGCTGCGGAATTGGCGTGATTCGAAACGTGTTACGGCCGCCGGCGTGACTTTACTCGTGGTCCTGCTTGGTTTTGCACCCTTGCTCCGGGCGCTCGAGTTTCGAGTCGCAGCGGACCAGCGCCTCCTGCGACCGGCATATTCGTTAACCACCACTGGGCTTTTCGGTGGCTACAACATCTACACCTTGTTCGTGAGCGAATCCGTGGCGCCGTGGTTCTGGTATTTCAGCGTGCCTGCCCTGATGGCTATCGCACTGTGCGCTTGCTTCGTCTTGCGGTACGGCCCCGCGCCCGCGCGCCGTCTCATCATCGGTTTTTCAGCCTGTATTCTGCTCATGACTGCTCTGAATCTGATTAATACGAAGCGGCTCTTGTTTCTTTCCCCCTGGCTCCTCCTCCCACTCGCGCTGATGGTGGCTGCCCTGCCCCGGCCGAATCTTCGAAAAACCGCAATTATGGCTCTGGGGTTAACCGGAGTGATCGGCTGGTTCGGGATTTTCTCCCGTCACTACTATGCTGCGCCCCGGCTCATCGAGCCATGGCAGCCTGTGGCTGAACGGGTGGCCGTTGAGGTGAAGAAGGGTGCGGTCGTGATCGGCAACAACCCTTCGTTCTTCTTCTATCTCACTGAGGCACTCCGCTCCTCCGAGAGTACTGGGACCGATAATTTTGCAGGCACCTATCCCGTGTACTTGCAGCACGACGGACTCTTTGACACGAATCAGTGGATCAAGGCGGGGAAGGTGTTCGGAGCCACTACGCTGCTGGTGAAAGGTGCAGCCGACGAGACATTCTGGGGTTCGACGGCGGCCACCGAAGGCGTCCTGGATCAGAACTGCCATCTCGAGGTTGTTGAGCGCGAGTTGCCCGACAGCGGATACGCCCTGAAGCGACGCTGGTTTGCCGGAGCACAACAGCCCGCTTGGCGCATCGAGGTGCGAACCTACGAATGCCCGGGCAGTAACGAGACGGCGGCGCGGCTGCGCAATTGAACGGGGAGACGATACTCTGAAACAGGTGACACATCGGGCGGTATCTCAGCGGCCGCTCAGGGTTTTGTTCGTAGACAGTCAGGCGGAGCTTTGCGGGACCAGCTTCGCCCTTCTCGCCATGCTGAAATATCTCGATCGTGCCGAGATCGAACCGATTTACGCGTCTGCGACACCGGACGGCGGAGAGATGCCTGCCGAAGTGGAGAAGCTGGGGATCCCGACGCTCCACGTGGCCGCAGGCAGATTTCGGCAGGTGGTTCGGACGTCGCTGGCTGTGGCGGAGTTTGTTCACTTGATCCGGAGCCAGGATGTGGATCTCGTTTTTGCCAATACGGGCCATACCCTCCTGTTTGTTCGGCCGGCAGCTATGGCTACTCGC
>DATJXG010000390.1:0-9506 GCA_035500455.1 Terriglobales bacterium
CCGCGCATCGGCGATGTGTACGGCGCGCTGCCCGCCATCACCGGCAAACTCGAACTGGAATACGAAGGCGAGATGAAGGGCGCCGACCACGTGGGGCGCGAGTTGATCCGTGCCGCCATCGCCAAGACGTACGACACCTACTTCAAAGGCGTGGACATGCAACAGGTAGTGCAGTGGTTCGACCTGGGCGGCGAGATAAAAATGGAAGACACCGCCAGCGCCGCCGAAGCCCTGCAAGGCCTGCGCGGCATCCAGGGCCTGATGGAAAAACTGACGCGAGTAAACGTCGGGCCAAAGGACACTCCCGAGGCGCAGGTTTCCGCGGCGGAGTTCATCCTCGAAGGCCTCTATGCCCACAAAAGAATCGGCCGCAACGAAGAGCGCGTCTTCACCGCCGGCGAAAAACAACCCAAGCGCCAGGAGAGCGCGCTGGACCGGGAGGAGACAAACTACCGCCCGCGAAGGCCGTTTAATTGAAGCCATTAGCTCTTAGCCGTTAGCTCTTAGCTTGAACCCTTTTCCGCTTTGGTTTGCGATCCAACCTCCTGTGAACGCCGGTTTTAAGCTAGGAGCTAGGAGCTAAGAGCCAAAAGCTAATAGCCTTCTATGAAACGCATCCGCTACAGCAAATACGTCCCCGATCCCGCCGGCGAAATGAGCATGGAAGACCTGCTCGGGGCGCTTTCTGACTTCCTTTTGCAGAGCGGATTCCAGAACTACATGTTCTATGACCTGCCGTCGGGCGAGCAGACGATGGAAGATTTGCGCCGCGCCATCGAGCAGGCGCTGCTCGATGGCAACCTGCTCGACGAGCAAATGCGCGAGCGCCTGCAGCAGATGCAGACCGAAGGCAAGCTCGACGAGCTGATCGAAAAGCTCATCGGGCGCATGGAGCAGGAAGACTACATCAGTATCGACCAGCCTCACGATCCTTCGAAGCAATCCAGCGTGGGCGGCCAGGTGGGCGAAGCGCAGCAGCAGGCCAAGTTCGAAATCACCGACAAGAGCCTCGACTTCCTCGGCTTCAAAACGCTGCGCGATCTGCTGGGGTCTTTGGGCAAGTCGAGCTTCGGGCGCCACGATACCCGCGATCTCGCCACCGGTATCGAAGCCAGCGGAGCCTCCCGCCGCTACGAGTTCGGCGATACTCTGAATCTCGACATCACTGCGACCTTATCCAGTGCCATCCAGCGCGAGGGCCTCAAGCTGCCGCTCAACATCGAGTACTCGGACTTGCAGGTGCACCAGTGTGAGTACCAGTCTTCATGCGCCACTGTGCTCATGCTCGATTGCTCGCACTCCATGATCCTCTATGGCGAAGACCGTTTCACCCCGGCGAAGAAAGTCGCCATGGCGCTCTCCCACCTCATCCGCACGCAATATCCTGGCGATTCTCTGTCGTTGATTCTCTTTCACGACTCGGCGGAAGAAGTGCCCCTGTCGCAACTGGCGCGAGTGAAAGTCGGCCCCTATTACACCAACACGCGCGAGGGCCTGCGCCTGGCGCAGCGCATCCTGCAACGCCAGCGCAAGGACATGAAGCAGATCGTCATGATCACCGACGGCAAGCCCTCCGCCCTCACGCTCGAAGACGGCCGCATTTACAAGAACGCTTTCGGGCTCGATCCGCTGGTAGTAAGTCAGACTCTGGAAGAAGTTTCCAAGTGCAAGCGCGCCGGAGTAATGATCAATACTTTCATGCTTGCTTCCGACTACGGCCTGGTGCAGTTTGTGCAGAAGGTCACGGAAATGTGCCGCGGCAAAGCTTACTTCACTACGCCGTATACTCTGGGGCAGTACCTGCTGATGGACTACATGTCCCGCAAGACCAAGACTATCCACTGATCTGTCCGGCAACTTTTCATCCCTTATCCGCATCTCGGAACCAAACGCCGCGGACCGGTGTCAACTATCAGAAGGGACAGGTATCAGCCCCTTTTGGTGTGCACGGTGGGCTGGACGGTTATGAATCCCCTCCGAACCTTTGCTGGCGCCATCGGCCAGGGGAGGCTAAAACCCCTGTCCGGCAAGGCCTTTGCCGGTTTCTCACCAGGTTACTGCCGTAATTTCCACAGATGGCACGGAAAAGCGGAAGTGGTACCATTATGGAAACAGGTTCAACCTAGGAAAATTCCGGCCCCTGCTGCGCCAGTGCTGCGTATCAGCCTGGAATGGCCGAGGCTCCCACGTGGAGGACCGACAATGAAGAGTCGTATTCTGGTAGCCCTGCTGTTGTGCACTGCTTTTGCCCTCCCGGTATTCGCGCAATCTTCTGATTCCAGCGCGCAGCCGGCCGCAACTTCTTCGGCTCAAACCGCAACCGGCAAAGAGCCTTTGCAGTACAAACCTCAGAACTTCTGGGACGGCGATCAGCCCAGCGGTTTCTGGCTCATCTTCCACGCCTTCGCCAGCAAGGGATACGTGCAGCGCAACGCCCAGATGATCCAGGACCGGATCAACGAACTTAACGGCCTCACCGATGCCAACGCCCAGAAGATCAAAGACGTTGACAACAACGCCCAGCACGGCATTCAGCTGGCGTCGGCCAAAGTGGACGAAGCCGATCAGCACACCCTCGACGCCTCCAACAAAGCGCAGATGGCCTCGCAGACCGCCAACACCGTCAACACCCGGGCCACGACCGTCGCGACCGTGGTCGGGAATCTCGATCAGTACAAGGCTGACAACCGCACCGTGATCCGTTTCCGTCCCGGACAGGGTGCATTGAGCAAGCAAGCCAAGGAAGCCCTCGACCAGGCCGCGGCCCAGTTGAAAGACCAGCACGGGTACGTCATCGAAGTGCAGGCCTTCTCTTCCGGCAGCGGTCAGGCCGGCATCGCCGCTTCGCGCAGGATGGCTGACTCGGTGGAGCGCTATCTGGTGCTCAACCACGACATTCCTTCCTATCGCATTTATGTTCTGGCCCTGGGCAATGCGCCGGTGGCTGGGGAGGAAACAGCTAAGGGAACCAGCAAGAACCGCGTCGAAGTCAGCGTGCTGCGCAACGGCCTCGATCAAATGGCTTCCAGCACGGCAAAGTAGAAACCGGCCGGATGACGACAAAACCTGCACCCTGAGCCGGTAAGCTCAGGCCGGCGAGGCGGGCGCCCCGCAAAGGCGCCCGCCTCCCACGTGGGGCAAACTCTCTCCTTGAAAACCAGATCCGTTGATTGAGACTTAAGGATCTGGAACCGCCGTCTCGGCAGCGCGCTGGCGAGGTTTCTTAGTTCCTTATCCCCGCCACGCTCAGCTTGATGCGGTAGATGCTGGTGCTGGCGGTGATGTAGAGCGTCTTGCCGTCGGCGTCGCCCCAGGCCACATTGGCCACCCGCTCAGGAACGGTGATGGTGCCGATGTGTTTCCCTTCCGGCGAGATGATCCACACTCCGCCTGGTCCCGAGCCATAAATATTTCCCAGCTTGTCCACGCGAATGCCGTCCGGGCCGCCCACGCCTTTTTCTTCCGAGGCATCGAGAAAGATCTCTCCGTCGCCCACCGATCCATCGGGCAGCACCTTGTAGCGCATCCAGCAGTTCCTGCCTGATTCCGCGATGTACAGATATTTTTCGTCCGGTGAAAAAGCAATCCCATTCGGCCTGCCCAGATCTTTAATGATGAGTTTCAGCTTGTCGTGCTCAGGCGGCGTCCCCGGCTTGTGCTGCCGCGCTCCTATGATCCGGTACACGCCGTTGACCTTCAAGTCTTTCTCAGGATCGGTATCGCTCTGCGTAGCCAGTCCGTAAGGCGGATCGGTGAAGTACAGCGAGCCATCCGACTTGTACACCAGATCATTCGGGCTGTTGAGCCGCTGCCCCTGGTAGGTATCGGCCAGCACCGTGATCTTTGCCTTCGGGCTGAGCGACTCCAGCCGCCACACGTTGCGCCGAGCGTGCCCTGCCACCGAGACTCTGCCTTCCGGATCGAGCGTCATGCCGTTCGAGCCAGGCTCCGGCCCCTGGAACGGCTCCTTGCCGGTGTATCCGCTGGGATGAATGAAAACGCTCGCGCCCTTTCCCGGCACCCACTGATCGATATTGTTGGCGGGAATCTCGGCGAACAGCAGCGTTCCGGCGTGAGTCCAGACCGGCCCTTCCGTCCACTTGTCGAAGCCGGAGGCGACTTTCTCCAGCTTGGCATTCGCCGGAACCAGCTTGTCCACGGCTGGATCGAGCCGCTGAATTTCCTGGGAAAAGAGCGGGAGAGCAAGAAGACTCAACGTCAACACCATGAGGGAACACACTGTGCCTATCTTCATGCCGGGGATTGTACCTCAAACTGAGCGGAGAACAGGACCTGGGGGCAGGTGGCGAAACCAGGCAGCCCGAATCTTATCCTCGGATCGCCCAAGACTAAATCCCAACCTCTTGCCCACGCCCATGTACTAACTATTTCTCCAAATCACGGCCTTCCGCTATTGTTTGCCCCACCCCACCGCCCCTTAAGAATAGTGCCCGTCCCCCTGCGGGCGCAGACTCCCTATGGAATACCGGACTGCAGCTCAAAGTTCGGGTTCGAGCCGCTGGGGACGCGCTCGGCTCACCCACTCGGCAAACCGCCCTAATGCGTCTGAGCGCGGCCAGACCTTATTGCTGGTCGCCATTTCTCTGGCCGTGGTGGTCGGAATGGCCGCGCTGGCGATTGACGTAACGAATCTGTACCTTGCTCGCAGCCAGGCGGAAAAGGCAGCCGATGCCGCTGCCCTGGCCGGCGCCAAGGCTTTCGTCCGGTCAAGCTTCACCTCCGGAGGCCTGGGCTCGCCGCTATCTGAGGCCGCACAAAGCCAGGTCTGCAACGGGGGTTCCGGCCTGGCGGACCGGCAAGCCGTGGCCGAAGCCAATCAGAACAAGATCGCCGGGGTCCAACCCGGCAGCGTAGCAACCTCGTGCAATCTGGCCACGCCCGGAAATCCCCGCATCGCCGTGACCGTAACCCGCGACAACTTACCGACTTTTTTCGGCCGTATTTTCCACCGCGAGGGAGAGCTTGTCCGCGCCACCTCCCGGGCCGAAGCCTACAACCCAGCCGGCCAGCCACTGCCAATCAGTGTGGGATCGGTGAAGCCCTGGCTGGTTTCCAACTGCGATGCCACCAACGCTGCTCCAGCCAATCCCAATTGCCCGGGCAGCGCCTACTTCCTCGATCCCTCCAGAAACTACGCCGTGGCCAATTCCGGCAACTTCATCGGCCAACGCATCACCCTGCAGCAAATCCTGCCGGGAGTAGTTCCACTGAACCTGCTCAACAGCTACTACATGCTCAACATGCCGATCAGCAGCGCGTCGGCATTCTGCCCCGCGGAATCGGCGCCCTCGTGCGGTCCTATCGACGCCGGCTCGCCTGGCTACTTCGAAAGCGTAGCCTGCGCCAACTCGGTGCAGTTGACCTGCGGCCCCAGCGATGCCCAGGGCGTTTCTGTTTCCCTGCTGGGCGGCATTCTTTCTCCGCCTAATGCCGACCGGGCCGTACAGTGCCTGATTCACGCCGATGATTACGGAAGCAATCAAGGCCAGGACTCCTTCGAGTTCACCGGCATCGGCGATCCCATGACCATCGACGGAGGCTACAACAACCCCAACCCGCAGCTTCGCAGCATCGATAACATCAGCCGCAGCGACTCCGTGGTCACGGTTCCCATCTGGGATGGCAACGGCGCCTGCAACCCGGGCGTTCTTTGTCCTCCATTCAAGATTGTCGGCTTCATGCAACTCGGGATTCTCCGTGTCCGGCGGCCGGCGCTCGGCATTCTCGGCAGCGGCCGCATCGACGCCCGCATCCTCAACGTCGCAGGATGCGGCTCCGCCAGCGGCACGGCAATCTCCGGCGGAGGCGGCTCGCCCATCCCCGTGCGCCTGGTTCAGTAAGGCTGGTTCAGTAAGGTTGGTTCCAGTAATTATTTTCAGTAGTTATTTTCAGTAGTGATTTGCGGACAGAAGAAGGCCTCAACCCGATATGACGAGACCGATGTTCAGTCAGGCGCCCGGCGGAATGCCGGCCGCACTCGACGCCACCGAAGGCTCGCAGCTCGTCGAACTCGCAGTCTGCCTGCCGCTGTTGGTGGTTTTTGCCGTGGGCATCATCGATTTCGGCGGCGCCTTCAATCTCAAGCACAAACTGGACATTGCCGCACAACAGGCCGCCCGCTTTGCCTCAAATCAGCCTTCCGCCGACATCACCAATTTCAATCCGCGCTCCACTGAGGCCATTCACGACTTCATCCTGAGTTCCCTGCTCTCCGCCAATATCAACACCTGTGGCCTCGCCGCTTCCGCGCCCACCAAGCAGAACCTGAAATGGACTTACATCGCCGCCAGCAATTGTCCGGGCACGCTCACATTGACGATCGACCGCGGGTACACATTCCAATCCAGCGGGCGAAATCGGCTGACCATGGAAGCAACTCACGTCACCATCAGTTACCCCTATCAATGGCGCTTCGGACGCGTGATCCAGCTGGTCGCCCCCGGAGCCACCTACGGCGGAACATCCCTGATCTCAGCGGAAGCGATTGCCGAAAATCTCAACTAGGACAGCCAATGGCCGAGAAGAACACAACCACGGAGACCGGCAGCCAGATTCTCGAACTCGCCCTGGTGCTGCCGATTCTCTTCCTGGTGATTTTCGCAATCTTCTGGTTTGGCCTGGCTTATTACATCACCTCGACCGGAGAACGTGCCGCCAAGCAGGCCATCCAGATCGCCGACCGCCCGACCTGCGCCACCTGTGGCAACACTTTCAACACCGATACCCAGGTGACGGACAGCATCAAGTCCGTGCTGCAGGTGGGCCACTTGAACCCCGCGAATCTGACCTCGGTTTCTCCGCCCTTTGCCTGTGCCGCCGACCCCGCGCCCAGTTGCCGGACTCTGCAGGGAGTGGAAATTTGCAGCGATGTACCGCTAACCTGCGGCAGCGCTGCTTGCCAGCAACCCCCAGCCGCTTGCGGCCGCGATACCGCTTTTGGAACCAGGATCAGCTTCGCCTATCGCCTCGATTTCCCCCTCGCCGTGGGTGGAGAGAGGTCCTTAACAATTCCGCTCAGCGCCCAGGGCATACCCCAGCGCTGAAGCGAGGCGCGAGAGGAGAAGAATTTTGCTGCAAAATGATGCCAACAGGAACTTTCACACCGTGGTCACGGTTTACCTGCCGGGAGAGCCGCCAACGTCACAGAAGTACGAAAACATAAAAGAGTGCACGCTGTGTGACGGACGCATCCAGTTCATCACCGCGGACGGCCGAAGCATTGCCAGCAACCTGCCCTTCCTCCTGGAACGGGCGCCTGCGTGGTAAGACCGCGTCGCCTGACCGGTGCCGACAGGAAAACTGCCTACGGCTCGTACACCGCGCTGCCAAATCCCGCACGACGGCAGGCTTCCTGCATATCGCTCAGCGCCTTCTTCTGTTCGTCCAGCCGCTTCTGCAAACGCTCGGATTCCTGTTGTTTGCGCAACTGCGCCTGGTTGTACTGCACGCCGTTGGTATAGCGGTTGGCTTCCACGTAGTGGACGGACGCGTTCAACTTGTCCACATCGCTCTGCATGGCGGCAACTTTGGCTTTCTGTGCCTGGATCTGTGACTTCCACTCCTCCGCCGTTTTCTTTCCAGCGGAGGAGGAAGACGCGGCAGCGCGCTTGCTGTCCTCAGTGGTGGTGACGCTGGCGGAATCGGCATCGTCCGCGCTGTGCGCCGGAAGGTCCTCGTTGGTAATGACCTTGTGCGGAGCCGTGGCCTTCGTCTGCTGCTGTTTCTGCCGCTGCTGCCGCGCCACGTCTCCCAAAGACTGCCCATAACTCACCGACGCAAAGATCATGAGCACGGCAAGAACTGCGGATACCTTCACGTGATTCATAAACACCCCAAGCGCCCTCCAAAACAGAGAGCGAGCCTTAGACATTGATGCTAATCCCGAGAGATTGAAGAAGGGACGTTACGGGAGTGCACTGCCAAAAACCGGGATTGGGCCTCTCGGATTTCCTTCGTGGCCCCTGGTGTCCTTGGTGGTTCTGCCTTACGCCGCGTCCTTCTCCACGCGACTGGAAGCACCGCCGCCAACGCTACTTCAACGCTCCACGCAACTCCCGCCGCAGAATCTTGCCCGAAGCCGTCTTGGGCACGGCATCCACAAACCGCACTTCGCGCGGCTGCTTGTAGCTGGTGAGCCTCTCGGCGACGAACGCCGACAACTCCTCCCCCATCTTCCCGCAGGCCACAAACCCGTCGCGCAGGGCCACGAACGCCACCGGAATCTCCCCCGCGACCGAATCCTGCCGCCCCACCACTCCGCACTCCCGCACTGCCGGATGCTCCAGCAAAACCGCCTCCACCTCGGCCGGTGCCACGGGAAAGCCTTTGTACTTGATCATCTCTTTGCGCCGGTCCACAACCACATAGAAATCTTCCGCATCGCGCGTCACAATGTCGCCCGACCAGTACCAGCCATCCCGCAGCGCAGCCGCGGTGGCCTGTGGTTCCTTCCAGTAGCCGATCATGAATTGCGGACCACGCATCACCAATTCGCCACGTTCGCCGACCGGCAACTCCTCGCCGCTTTCCCCCAACACCCGGCAGTCGGTCTGGCACATCGGTTGCCCGATCGATTCCGGCCGGTACAACTCCGGCTCCAGATATCCCACATGCGTCACCGGCGAAGCTTCCGTCATGCCATAACCCTGGCATACCAGAACGCCGGTCAACGACGTGAATCGACGCGCCAACTCCGGCGCCAGCGGAGCCGCGCCCGACTTCACCCACTTCAGATTGTGGCTCTTGGGAAATTGGCCCGCCTCCGCCGCCTGCGTCAGCGCATTCAATGCCGGCGGCACCGTCGGCATCATGGTGACGCCTTCAGTCGCCACCAGTTCCATCACCTTCTGCGCCTGAAAACGGGGCATGAGCATGAGGGTTGCGCCCAGGGTCAAAGCCGGGTTCAGTGCCACGTTCAGGCCGTAAATGTGATAGAGGGGAAGAAAGCACAGAATGATGTCGTCCGATACGAACGGAGAACCGTTCGGTCCAATCAACTGAAAGACATTGGCCACCAGGTTGTAATGCGAGAGCATCACGCCCTTGGGCAAGCCGGTGGTGCCACTGGAATAAGGCAGGGCGGCCAGGGTTTCGTGAGATGGCTGAGTTGGGGGTGGCACCGCCGCAGTTGCGAGTCCGAACAACGCCCCAAAGGGTTCCATTCCGCCAGCCGGCTGTCGCGTGGCATAAGCGCGCCGCAGGTTGGGCAATCCGCCGAGGTTGATGCCCTCAAGATTCGGGCCGTCCGAGATCAGAAATGCCGCCCCGGAATTTTCCAACTGGTAGCGCACCTCGCGCTCCCGGTACGAAGGATTCAGCAGCGTGGGCACAGCCCCGGCCAGAGTCGCGGCGTGATAAGCGACACAAAACTCCCAGCAGTTCGCCAGATAGATTGCGATTATTTCGCCCGGCTTCAAGCCGGAGGCGACAAACCCCCGCGCCAGCGATTCGACCAGCTCTCCATATTCCGCGTAAGTGATCCGCCG
>DATJXG010000391.1:0-2576 GCA_035500455.1 Terriglobales bacterium
ACCGCAAACGTATCACGCGTGTTGCGCCACCAATGATTCGCATCGTAGGGATCTTCGAACGCCGCCCGCACCTCTGCCTGCAAGTTTGGCCCCGCCAGCCTCTTCCACAGGGCCCTCACCCGCCGCGTATGCTGCGGCGAACTCACGACGATCGCTCGCTTCTTTCCCGTGGTGCGCATCTGCCGCGCGATTTCATCCACTTCCTGCTCCGTGTTTACAACCTGATCGGGAAGAATGTGGATCGCCGATTCCGGGACTCCGAAGTACACCAATACCTGCCGGCTGTATTCCTCCTCGCCGATATAGTGGATTCCAAATTTCTGCAAATCCGCCACCGGTGCCTGTGCCCGCGTCAGCCATACTTCGGGGGCTTCGTTCATCTTGAACAGACGCGCGCCCTCCTCCGCCCGGTAGGGCATGCTCCCGCTCAGCACCACGATGACGTCGGCCGGAGCGAGCGCATCTTCTCTCACCAGCCAGCGGCCGGCTCCGCGCGCCGCAATGACCACGCCCAGTGCCGCCAGCAGGCACACCAACAAATAGATCGGCCAGCGACGGTGTTTTGACGCGCCCGGCTCAACCATGTTTTCTTCCTTAGAATGCGAATTCAGCAAGTAGCATCGGCAACCCACTGTACCCGAAGCCCTCGGTCGCTGAAAACTCTGCGTGTATCGACCGATTCCCCCTTTTCGGGCTAGCAACCCGAAAGACGCCATTGCCTCAATCGGGGAGGCGGCTGGAACGAATTCCGAAACGGTTTCCGGCGAAAGGTCCATTGGTGGTGGTGACCAATTTACTTATTCTCAGCACTCCCGGAACGCGCTATGGTGAATTAGTCCGTCAGCACATCCTCTGAGGAAAGGTGTCGGTCTGCAATCGGAAGTCGCCTCCCCGCAATCGGTGTGGACGAGCACCGCGGAACGTGATGTGAATCACAACGCGCCGGGCCCCGCGAATCCTAAACTTTCATCAGTAGAGGTCACTGCAACCGATGGTCACCGCCGCCAAACCCGCTCCTCCCAGCCAGGATAAGCGCTGGAAAATCGTGGATGCGACCATGCGCCGCGTCGGCCAGCACTCGCGCGGCTTGATCGAGACCCTGCACACCGTGCAGGAGGCTTTCGGCTACCTGGATGAAACTGCGCTGCGCTACGTTGCGGTTTCCTTGCGGGTGCCGCTCAGCCGCGCCTACGGCGTGGCCACCTTCTACCACTTCTTCACCCTCAAGCCCGCCGGCGACCACACCTGCGTCATCTGCCTGGGCACCGCCTGCTACATCAAAGGCGCGCCCCTGCTGGTGGAGGCGGTGCAGCGCGACCTGGGCATCGCTCCGGGTGAAACCACTTCGGATCGCAGGGTCTCGGTTCTCTCCGCCCGCTGCCTGGGTTCCTGCGGCCTGGCCCCGGCGGTCGTCTATGACAGCGAAGTAGCCGGCAAAGTTACGCCCGAACAACTGCGTCAACAAATGGCAAAATGGGACATTCATCCTCATGACGCCTGAAGAACTGGAACATATTGCGCGCGCCGAGCATGACCTGCAGGCCGGCACTCCCCAGACGGTGAATGTCTGCGTAGCCGCCGGTTGCCTCTCCTGCCAGAGCCAGGCGGTGAAAGATGCCCTCGAGCAGGACGTAGCCCGCCGCGACTGGAGCGGCCGCTGCCGCATCAAGGGCGTCGGCTGCATGGGCCTTTGCGCCGAGGGGCCGCTGGTCTCAACCACTGCCCCAGGGGCCGGTGGGCCTTTGTACAAGCATGTCTCTGCTTCCGATGCTCCGGCCTTGCTCGATAGTCTCGACACAACGCCCGTGGAACGCCTGCTCTGTCCCACCAACGTTCCCTTTTTCGAGCGGCAGCAGAAAATTGTCCTGGAGAACTCCGGCGTCATCGATCCTGAGCGAATCGAAGAGTACATCGCCGCCTCGGGATATCGCGCCCTGATCCAGGCGCTCACCGAGATGACGCCCGCCGAAGTCATCGAACAGGTGGTAAAAAGCGGCCTGCGCGGCCGCGGCGGTGCCGGCTATCCCACCGGCCTGAAGTGGAGCACGGTGTCGAAAGCCGTGGGCACGCAGAAGTTCGTCATCTGTAACGCCGACGAAGGCGATCCCGGGGCCTTCATGGACCGCAGCGTGCTGGAGAGTGATCCGCATCGCGTGCTGGAGGGCATGTTGATCGCGGCATATGCCGTGGGCGCGGCGGAAGGATACATCTACGTGCGCGCCGAATATCCCCTGGCCATCAAGCGGCTCAAGACCGCCATCCGCCAGGCGGAAAAGCTGGGGCTGCTCGGCTCCAAAATCTGCGGAACGAATTTCAACTTCCGCATTGAGCTGCGCCTGGGCGCGGGAGCATTTGTCTGCGGAGAAGAGACGGCGCTCATCGCCTCCATTGAGGGCTCGCGCGGCAGCCCGCGCCCGCGGCCGCCGTATCCCGCGATGGAAGGCCTGCTGGGCCAGCCCACGCTTATTAACAACGTCGAAACCTTCGCCAACATCGCCCCCATCATCCGCAATGGCGGAGAGTGGTATGCCGGCATCGGCACCGAAAAAAGCAAAGGCACCAAGGTGTTCGCCCTC
>DATJXG010000392.1:0-18216 GCA_035500455.1 Terriglobales bacterium
CAGGCGCGTCATTTGCCGGGCTTCGGCTTTAACTTGCAGATCACGCTGTGGCTGTGGTTCACGGTGCTGTTCGCCAACTTCGCAGAAGCCATGGCGGAAGGGCGCGGCAAGGCTCAGGCGGATACGCTGCGGCGCGCCAAGGCTGAAGCCATGGCCAACCGCCTGCTTCCCGACGGCAAAACCGAAACCGTGCCCGGTTCGAAGCTGCGCGCCGGCGACGTGGTCGTCGTGAAGGCCGGGGAATTCATCCCCGGCGATGGCGAAGTAACCGAGGGCGTGGCTTCGGTGGATGAATCCGCCATCACGGGAGAATCCGCTCCGGTGATCCGCGAGTCCGGCGGCGACCGCTCGGCTGTAACCGGCGGCACGCGCGTGCTTTCCGACTGGATCAAAGTCCGGATTACCTCCAACCCCGGCGAAACTTTTCTCGATCGCATGATCGCCCTGGTGGAAGGAGCGGAGCGGCAGAAAACTCCCAATGAGATCGCCCTGAACATCCTGCTGGCTGGGCTGACGATCATCTTCCTGTTGGCGGTTGTGACCTTGCAGCCATTTGCCATCTACTCCGGTTCGCCGCAGACCGTATTTGTGCTGGTTTCGCTGTTGGTGTGCCTGATCCCCACTACCATCGGCGGTTTGCTCTCCGCCATCGGCATTGCCGGCATGGATCGCCTGGTGCAGCACAACGTGCTTGCCATGTCGGGCCGGGCGGTGGAAGCCGCAGGCGACGTTGACACCCTCCTCCTCGACAAAACCGGCACCATCACCCTTGGCAACCGCCAGGCCACGCAGTTCCACCCCGCGCCGGGGATTGCGGAAAGCGCTCTGGCCGATGCGGCGCAGCTCTCGTCCCTGGCCGATGAGACCCCCGAGGGCCGTTCCATCGTGGTGCTGGCCAAGGAGAAATACGGCTTGCGGGGGCGCGACCTGGGAGCGTTGGAAGCCGAATTCGTGCCCTTCAGCGCCCTGACCCGTATGTCCGGCGTGAACTTCGATGGGCGCCAAATTCGCAAGGGCGCCACCGAGGCCATCGTCAAGTATCTGGAGACGCAGGGTGCGGTTATTCCCCCTGAAATAAAGGAGATCGTGGAAACTATCTCCCGTTCCGGCGGCACCCCCCTGGTTGTCGCTGAGAACAGCCGCGCTTTGGGCGTAATTCAGCTCAAGGACATCGTGAAGGGCGGCATGAGCCAGCGCTTCGACCAGTTGCGGGCCATGGGTATCAAGACGGTGATGATCACCGGCGACAATCCCCTGACTGCCGCAGCGATCGCCCGCGAAGCTGGGGTGGATGACTTCCTGGCTCAGGCCACGCCTAAGGAGAAGATGGACCTCATCCGCCGTGAACAGGGGCAGGGCAAACTCGTAGCCATGACCGGCGACGGCACCAACGATGCGCCCGCGCTGGCTCAGGCCGACGTGGGCGTGGCCATGAACACCGGGACGCAGGCCGCCAAGGAAGCCGGGAACATGGTGGATCTGGACTCCAATCCCACCAAACTCATTGAGATCGTGGAGATTGGCAAGCAATTGCTGATGACGCGCGGTGCCCTGACGACGTTTTCCATTTCCAACGATGTCGCAAAGTACTTCGCCATCATCCCGGCGATGTTCGCCGGCACTTTCCCGGTGCTGCAGGCGCTCAACGTCATGCACCTGGCCACGCCCCAATCAGCCGTGCTCTCGGCGGTGATCTTCAATGCGCTCATCATCATCGCGTTGATTCCGCTGGCCCTGCGGGGAGTGAAGTACCGTGCTATGAGCGCTGCGCTTTCTCTGCGCCGGAACTTGTTGATCTATGGCGTCGGGGGAATTGTGGTTCCGTTTATCGGGATCAAACTGATCGACATGCTGATCACGCGGGTGGGATTAGCCTAATAGGCCTAATAGGAAGGATGAAGTATGAAGCGTAACCTCGTGATATCCGTGCTCATGACTGCAGTGACGACCGTACTATTCGGTCTGCTGTTCCCGCTGCTGATTACTGGGCTGGCCCAGCTGATCTTTCCCTCAAAAGCCAATGGACAGTTGATCGCGCAGAACGGAGTCGTCGTGGGATCGCAGTTGATTGGTCAGCCATTTTCCTCGCCAGGATACTTCCATTCACGTCCTTCGGCGGCGGGCACGGGTTACGATGCCGGTGCCTCCAGTGGGTCAAACCTGGGGCCGACCAACCACGTCCTGATCGACCGGATCAAGCAAGATGTCGCCACATTGCACGCCGAAAACCCGTCGCGGCCGGTCCCGATGGATCTGGTAACCGCCTCCGGTTCCGGCCTCGATCCCCATATCTCTCCGGAAGCGGCCGAGTTTCAAATTCCGCGCGTCGCTCATGAGCGGGGCATAAGCGAAGAGGCGCTGCGGCAGATCGTGCGTGAGCACACCGAGCAGCGGCAACTCGGGTTTCTGGGTGAGCCCCGGGTGAATGTGCTGCAGTTGAATCTGGCGCTCGACGCAAAAAATCCACTTCCGGCTAAACCTCTTCCCTAAGGACTCTCAACCCGGGTATTTGCTGGCGAAGGCGGGCCTGCCCACAGGTATTCTGAGTCTCCCTAACACAGGTTTTGGAAAAGCGCTGCTGACTGCGGTCATGTCCTTCGCGGTGACCGACGTTATCGCCGATCTCATACTAAGGTGTGTAGCGGCGAGAACGTCGGCGTTGATACCTTAGGTCTGACGGCGGGACAGCTCTTATAATTTTTCGGAGCCGTAGCCGTTTTTGGGGCCGCCTTAGGCGGCCCCTGTAGCTATTGCCGCGTCGTCCAAATCCCGCGCCTCCTCCGGGCTTCGCTCGTTCCTCTTGTGTCCTTTTGCGCTGAATTGAGGGCAGAGTTAGTGCGAACTGGATACTTTCTCCAAGCCTCTGCGAAATGAATTCGTTTGCACTCCCGCAAAAACCACCTGCGCGACGCGAAAAAAACTTTCCTGAGTCTTCCACAGATTTCTGAGCTACAATCCGCTCAACTCGATGTGACCGTCGTCTCCCAGGTGATCAAAGACGCGCGGTGCGCCACTTAAGTTTCCCTTCCCCCAGGGAGGATTTAAATGTACCGGCCGCTTCCTAATTCGTTTAATAACGCCCCGGCTTTCCATGACGTGGAGTCCACCATTCGCGGGCTCACGCAGGACTACGGCATGGCGTTCAACACCGGCAACTACGATCAGGCGGCGGGATTCTTTGCTGCGGACGGCCAATTCATGCCCTCGGGCCGTGAATCCGCATTTGGTCCGAAAGAAATCGAGCGGGTGTTGTGCGGCTTCGGCGAGGCGGGATACCAGGATCTTCGCCTGGACACGCTGCGCGTCGACCACTCCGGCGATCTGGCGGTGGAGACCGGCCGCTATACCATGACCCGGCGGCAGGAGAACGGCACCACCGTCATCCAGCGCGGCAAATATGTGCACGCCTGGCGGCGCCTCGGTACCTGGCTGATGATCGCCGATTGCTGGAACAGCAATCTGCCGCAGACCTAAGCGCCATCCTTCCCCAATTCAAGCCCGTAGCAGTACCAGCAAATCTTCCCGCAAAAGAGTGGAAACCCCGCTATCCCGCCTGACACGCGCCCCGCCTCCATCTACAATAGGAGCACTCGTGAAATTCATTCCACTGAGGAGAGACTAATGCAACGCAAGGCAAGTGCAGTGTGGAAGGGCGGACTCAAAGACGGAAAGGGAACTGTTTCCGCGACCAGCGGAGTGCTCTCGAATACTCCATATTCTTTCACTACCCGGTTTGAGAACACCCCAGGCACGAATCCCGAAGAATTGATCGCTGCGGCGCACGCCGCCTGCTTCTCGATGGCGCTCTCCGCCCAACTGGGAACCGCCAATCTCACCCCCGACAGCGTGAGTACCGCGGCCACGCTCAGCCTCGACAAATTGGACGCGGGCTGGACCATCACTGCGGTTCACCTCGACGTGGCAGCCAAGGTTCCTGGCGCCGACGACGCTACCTTCCAGAAGTTGGCGGAAAACGCCAAGAGCGGCTGCCCGGTTTCCAAGGTCTTGAACGCCAAAATCACCATGTCCGCTAAGCTGGAGTGATTGCTACTGCGAGTGGCAAGCGATCTTCCTGGAATCACCGGTGCTGAGCATCCCGGAATTGCCGATGATCATCAACGTGAAAGGGGCCCCGCGGTGCTCAGCGGTGGAACAGGGCAGGGCGAAGGTCTCGCTTCGCAGGGCTTCGAGAGCTTACCCCTTGCCGCTATCCGCCGAGGAAGACTCGGTTTCCGGCTTCCGTCACGCGAATCGCGGGCGGTTCGCCGCCTTGCAAGCGCAAAATGGCGGGCGTATGATCGCGGCTCAAAGCCCCAGTCGGTAATCCTGCACTCGGATGCAGGCTGGGAGTTCAGGTTTCCGTCCGAGTGGTTTAGGGTATCAATCGTTGGCTGACGCCACCAGCACACTCTTTGCAGGCGACCGTGCCGGCAACTACCAGATTCTTGGGCTTGTGGGCGCGGGCGGCATGGGTGTGGTTTACCGGGCGCTCGATCCCAAGCTGCAGCGCATCGTGGCCCTTAAATTTCTTCCCCTCCACCTGATTTCAAATCCGCACGACAAAGAGCGTTTCCTCCGGGAAGCCCGCACCGCCTCCGCGCTCGATCATCCCAATATCGGGGTAATTCATGGCATGGAGGAAACCGGCGATGGCCGCTCCTTCATTGTGATGGCGTACTACGAGGGAGAAACCCTGGCGCAAAAACTCCTGCGCGGCCCGCTGCCCGTGGGTGAGGCCGTGGACATTGCCATTCAGATGGCGCACGGTCTGGAAGAGGCGCACTCCCACGCCATTGTTCATCGTGATATCAAGCCTTCCAACGTAATCTGCACTCGCCAGAACCTGGCCAAGGTCGTGGATTTCGGCCTGGCTCGTGTCACCACCTCCGCCAGCACGCAAACTCTGGGAACGTCCGGCACCGTGGGCTACATGTCGCCCGAGCAAACCATGGGCAAATCGCTCGACCAACGCACCGACATCTGGTCGCTGGGAGTGGTGATCGCGGAGATGGCGACCGGGCGCAATCCCTTCCAGCGGGATTCCGCACCGGCTTGCATCGTCGCAATCCTCAACGAGTCTCCCAGCTTGCCGGAAGACATGCCGTTGGAACTGCGGCGAATCGTGTATCACGCGCTGTCCAAGGATGCCGCCACCCGTTACCAGAGCTGCCGGGAGATGCTCCAGGACCTGGACGCGTTTCGCAGTCAACTTGGCCCGGAATCCAAAAGCTCTCGTGCTGCCGGCCCAAAGTCGGCATCGGTCAGCGCAGCGCAGTTCCGCGACACGGTTGCGCGCGCTTCGAGTCCTTTGTTGTGGTCCACGACTAGTCAGAAACAAAAGCTGCCCGCTTGGCTTTTGAGCGGCGCTACTGTTGCCGTACTCGTGGCTGTACTTTCTTTTATTCCGGCGGTCCGCGACCGCGTGACGGGCTTGTTCAGCCACCGCCAGGAGCACATTGCGGTCCTGCCGCTGGAAAATGTGAGCAACGACCCCGCCAACCAGGCACTGTCGGAAGGCCTGATGGAAAGTCTTACCGGCAAGCTGAGCAATCTCGACGTAGGCCAGCAGTCCCTGTGGGTGGTTCCGGCCAGCGAGGTGCGCCGCCGCAAGATCGTGGACGCAGCCGATGCCCGGAAAGAACTCGGCGCCACCCTGGTGGTGAAGGGCAGCATCACGCGCCAGGGGGACGACATTCAGCTTCTGCTCAATCTGATCGATACTCAGGACCTTCGCCAGCTGGGTTCGATTTCTGTTGAGGATCGCGCCGGCGATCTGGCCATGCTGCAGGATGAGGCCGTTTCCAAGCTGGCCGGCATGCTGCATGTGAACGTCACGGCTGAAATGATCCGCGATACCGGGGGATCGGTGGCGCCGGCTGCCTACCAGTCCTACCTCAAAGCCCTGGGCTATATGCAGCGCTACGATAAGCCGGGCAATCTGGAACAGGCCACGGGAGAGTTGGAAAGCGCCCTTAAGACTGACCCTCGATTTGCCGTGGGCTATGCCGCGCTGGGAAAAGCGTATCAGTTGAAGTCGGTTCTCGACTACGACCCCAAGTGGACGGCGGAGGCGGAGGCGAATTGCCAGCGCGCCTTGCAACTCAATGACAAGCTGCCGGCGGCCTATATCACCCTGGGGCGCATCCATGCCTATGCCGGCAAGTACGACCTGGCGGCGCAGGAATTCCAGCACGCGCTTGACCTGAACCCTCGCGACGCCGACGCGCTGGGCGCGATCGCTCTGACCTATGAAAAGGCGGGACGCGTTGCCGACGCGGAAGCGACGTTCAAGAAAGCCATTGCCCTGCGCAGCGACGACTGGAACGGTTACAGCGAGCTTGGACTGTTTTACGACCGCCAGGCAAAGTATCCGCAGGCGGTGGAGCAGTTCCAGCACGCCATCGCCTTGACGCCCGATAACGCCCAGGCCTACGGCAACTTGGCCGCCGTGTATCTCGACATGGGCGATGCCAAGGACGCGCCGCTGGCCGAGGCGGCGCTCAAGAAGTCGATTGAACTCGGTCCAACCTATGCCGCTTATGCCAACCTGGGGCTGCTCTACAGCCAGCAAAACCGCTTTGCGGAATCTGCGGCCATGATGGAAAAGGCCCTGCAACTAAACGACAAGAACTACGAGGTATGGGAGAATCTGGCGCTGGCTTACGAACGCCTGAACGAAACAGATAAGGCCGCCGCCGCCCGGGAGAGGGAATTGCTTCTGGTGGAGGCGCAGCTCAAGGCCAAGCCGACCAGCGCGGAGTTGCAGTCTTACCTGGCGCTGTTGTACGGCGAAAAGAAATTGCGCGACCAGGCCATCACCCATCTGCAAGCTGCCCTGGCGCTTGGCCCTGATAACCAGGTAGTACTGGAGAATGTGGGGGAGACCTACGAACGCCTGGGGGATCGCGGCCAGGCCATCAAATTTATGGAGAAAGCGCTGCAGAAAGGCTATCCTCTGGAGAGTCTGAAGACCAACCCCGCTCTGCAAGGCCTTCTGGCGGACCCCAGGTTTCAAGCAAAAACAAAATAAATTGAGCAAGGAGACAATTCCATGGCAGCAAAACCACTCCCAGTGCCTCCCGATGAGCCGGAGACTAACGCCGGCGCCGACGAAAAACCCAGCGCTGTTCCCCCGAACCGCGCGGATGAAAGACGCGCCTCCACTGAGGGAGGCGGTCCTATTAAGGTAGGCCCCGGCACGAACTAGTTCTGTGAAGTAAGCGCCGGCATCCTGCCGGCAATCCCATGCTGTGGACCCAGGTGCGAGAACGCCGCCGGAATGGCGGCACGACTTTAGGAGGGGACCACCTTCGCCGCTCGGCGGAGGTGGCATTTCCTTTGTCCCACGCGCCGGGGCTCCCGGCAGACCTCAAGTTTCGGCCAAGAACGAATAAATCTGAAAAGGAGATAATCCCATGGCAGCAAAACCACTCCCAATCCCTGCGGATGTTCCGGTAATTTACATTGATTCCGATGGCAAGGTGAGCAAGGACGTCGAAATCGACGATGGCGGGCAGATCACCATTAAGGTTAATAATTACAAACCGGGCAACAACGAATGCCGAATCACAATCTCCGCCGGCAATATCAGCTGGCGCCATCGCGATACCGAGGGCGGCGGCACCATCAAAGTGGGGGGCGGGACCAACGACTAGTTTCGGCCTGCGCAACCTGGTGGCCCACCTTCTCCCTGCGGCGGAGGTGGGTTTTCTTCTGTCGGGCGTAAGGTGAGGCGCGGCTTGTCTCCCGGAAGCCTCGCCTGGAACCGTTTGGTGGGGCATCGCAGGATTGGGTTGGGCGATTTCAGAGACTGGGGAAAACTGGCAACGGGAATCCATCCCGGATTCGCCTCGGTTCATCCCCGATTGCACCCCTTGCCCGCTAACTGCGATAGAACGGCTACGTCAGACAATCACGACGGCCCTGTCAGCCGTGTCAGTGTCCGACTGAATCATCCCCTTTTCCCGAGCCAAATGAAGATCCAGGAGAACGAATGATCACGCGAGTCCTGATTCTGCTCACGCTCGTAGGCGGGCAGAGCGCCATCGCCCAAAATACTTTCCACGGCAACCTTGCCCGCACCGGCGTATATGACTCGCCCGGGCCCGCCAAACTCGGGGGCGTGAAGTGGGTGTTCAAGACCGGCGGACCGATCGTGGCCTCGCCCGCCATCGCTGATGGCGTGGTCTATATCCCAAGCACGGACACCTTTCTCTACGCCATCGATCAGGAAACCGGCAAAGAGAAGTGGAAGTACAAATCGCGCATGCCGATCGCCTCATCGCCCGCGGTGGCTGGCGGCTTGCTCTACTTCGTTTCCTCCGCCGGCAGCCTGGGGGCCATTGACATCAGCAATGGCCAGATCAAGTGGGTACTGCCCACCGAGTATGAGCGCAAGTTCGAGGCTAAGAATCTTCACGGATATCCGCCGGCAGCTCAAACCATCCCTGACGCCTGGGACGTCTTTACTTCTTCCCCGGCGGTCGTGAACGGCAAAGTCTATTTCGGCAGCGGCGATGGCAACGTCTATGCCGCCGACGCGCAAACCGGCGTGCTGCAATGGAAGTTCGCCACGAAAGACGTCGTGCACGCTTCACCGGCGGTAGTGAATAACACGGTTTACATCGGGAGTTGGGACAGCTATCTCTACGCCATCGACGCGGAGACCGGCCAGGAGAAGTGGTCTTTCAAGACAGGCGAAGATCCCACGATTCATAACCAGGTCGGATTCCAATCTTCACCGGCGGTAGTTGACGGCGTGGTTTATGTGGGCTGCCGGGATGCACACGTCTATGCCGTAGACGCCAGCACCGGCCGCAAGAAATGGGACTATCCAACCAGCAAATCCTGGGTCGTCGGCACGCCCGCTGTGCGCGACGGCATGGTGTACGTTGGCACCTCCGACAGTTCTCGCTTCATGGCGCTCGACGCCAAAACCGGCCGCCTGCGTTTCAACTTCGACGCCAAAGCCTACATGTTTTCTTCCGCGGCGCTGGCCGGTGATCTGGCCTACGTCGGCGACCACAACGGAAAGCTATATGCCATCGACGCCAAGACCGGCAAGCTGGCGTGGGAGTTCCAGACCGAAGGCGCGAAGAAAGATCCATTCAAAGTGCTGAACCCCGACGGCAGCCTCAAGCAGGAAGCCTTTGCGCCCCTGTTCAACGACTTCGAAGACATGTATCTGGACATCGCGCGATTTGCGTCGATCGGAGCGGTCGTGTCATCGCCGGTGGTGGACAGAGGCGTAGTCTATTTTGGCAGCATGGATGGCAATCTCTACGCCCTGCAATAGCGTGTAGGGCGGGGCGTATGTGGGGGCGGTCTTCGACCCGCCCCCCGGTCCGTAGAGAGGTAGCCGGCTACATCTCCACAGTTTCCAACGCGCGGATGTACTCAACCACCGACTCGCTCCAGCCGTCGATGTGCGTCCACTTGCCGTAGCCGACGCCATTCTTGTAGCTGGCCACGTTTACCACGTACCCCTTGCCCTTGGGTGCAGGCACGGAGTCATGGGCCTGCTCGTCGGTGATGACGATCAGGCGGTCGTAATGCTCCCTCTGCTTGAGCGCCCCCACCGCCTTGCCAAGGTACGTCGCCCCATGCTGCTGGGAGGCGTCGATGGCGTCGCGCAGCGCAAAGCCGCGCCGGGCCGGCACCTCGACCAGTTCGTTCGAGAAAGAAAACACGCCCACCTTCTCTCCGATCTCCCGTAGAAGTACGGCCAGCCCATAGGCTGCGTCGGTGCGCTGCATCTCCGAACGGCGGGAGAGCGGCGCGGTCATGGAGCCGGAGACGTCCACCAGTACGATGGTCTTGCCCGGCAGCTTCTCCGCACTTGCTATCGACTTCAGCATGGCCTGCTGCAGCGCCTCCTCCCACTGCGGGGCGTAACGCGCCGCAGCCAGGAATCGGAAAGGAAGGACACGGCCCGTGCTCATCGCGCCCAGCGCCGCCAGCACGAGGGCTTCGTCCACTCCCGCCTCGCGCATACTGCGCAGGTTGCGAAGCAGCGCCAAGGCGCCCAGTTTCTGTTCGCGCAGCAGCCGCTCCCAGGCCTCGCGCTTGTCAGCGCCCGAGCTGAGAGCTACCTCCCAGGTATCAGGCACGTTGAGCCGTCCCCAAATTAGCTTCTTCCACTGCGCCGCCTGGGCCGCATCGCGGGGCTTGGCGTGCGAGAGGAAAAGCACGTCGCGCAGCTTGACCGGCCCGCCGCGATCGTACTTGGCGAGCTGATACTCGTCGAACTTGGGGAACGCCGCTGCCAGCCCCTTCTTCACCTGGCCGGAGAGCGGCACACGCCCATCCCTCCAGTAGATGGCGACGAACTCGGCGAGTTCGTCCGCACGCTGGATGACGGCAGCAAGTGTGTCTCCCACAAGGTGGCGATGCGTTTTATGGCGCGCCATCTCCCGGACGAGCAGCAACGGTGCATGCCGCAGCTTCATCTGGCTGCGTGCCTCGAGGGCGAGTGCAGCGACCTTTTCGGCAGCGACCTTCGGCACCAACTCCGCGACGCGGCCCGTGATCTCGACTCCTTCCTCGTAGAACTGTGACTCCCAGAGCAGACACGCCAGCACCGACCGCCGCAGCTGAAGCTCGGAGGAGATGTGCCGCGTGGAAGCGCCTTCGTGCGTATGCGGCCCATAGTTGAGGTTGAGTGTGTTGAGTCGAGCCATTGTGCCTCCTTGAAGCAGTCGTTAGTCGTCAGTCGTTGGTCGTCAGCATCAATTGCGAACAACGCGGTAAGTTCTTGTCCAGCGCGCAAGCGAAGTGGTCTGTTACTCTTCCGGCGATCGAGATGGCTTCTACGATCGCGGAGGATGTTGCGCCTTACCTTTCGTCCGGCACTCCATTCCCATTTTGGAACCGTGCTAACTGAAAACAGGCTCTCCACCGATTCGTTCAAGCTATACTTTCATCCATCCTCAGCGCATTTTGAGGTCGCAGATTGCGACCTCAAAGGTAGGCAATCATGAAGAAGCAAGCAATTATTCTCAGCAAGCGCGCAGATTCGAAGATCCTCCTGCTTCGCGGTCACAGAATAATCCTCGATGCAGATCTCGCCGAACTCTATGGAGTCGCGGTCAAGCGGTTGAACGAACAGGTGAAACGCAACACCAAGCGCTTTCCTGCGGATTTTATGTTCCGCCTCACCGCCCGCGAACAGCATTCTTTGAGGTCGCATTTTGCGACCTCAAACGCCAGCCGAGGCGGCCGTCGCTATTTGCCGTACGCGTTCACCGAGCACGGCGCAATCATGGCGGCCACCGTGCTGAACTCCGAGCGTGCCATCGAACTGAGCATCTTTGTGGTGCGCGCTTTTGCCCGCATGCGCGAGGCCCTGGCCGCCAATCAACTGATTATCACCAAGCTGACCGAGCTTGAACATCGGCTTCAAAATCACGATGCTGAGATCCAACACCTGGTGGAAGCGATTCGCCAGCTCATGGCTCCTCTCCCGCCCACCGGACGCCGCATCGGATTTGAGTTGCCCCCCGGTTCCGCGAAAGGCCACAGGAGGGTGAGCTAAGAAGTATTCATCTCCGACTGAGGCTCTCCGACATCCGCAATTGCGACGACGGCGCCCTCGGTCTCAACGCAAGACTGCAAGCTCGCTTAATTTACGGTCCTCCTGCACCTGTTCGATCTCCAACAGTAAACCCTGAAACTCAGCCATGGTCTGCGCTGAGCCATGGTTTTCGACAAACCCCTCCGCCTCAAAGTCGGAAGCCGACGGAAAGAACCTGCGGTACAGTTCGATCTTCTGGCGGACGCTCGCCTTCCCCAGATATAGCTTGTAATCAATTCGCCCCGGCCGAAGCAACGCGCCATCGAGAGCTTCAATCCGGTTCGTTGTCATCATGAACAGGACGTTTGTGGGCGCGTAGAAACCGTCCAGAACGTTCAACAAACCCGAGAGAGTGACGCCGTTTCGCTCTCCAACATCGCCTTTCCCCTCTCGCGCCGGCAATTCGTCGCCCGGGCGCGGACTCGAGGGTACACGCACCTGGCCGCTCTTCATACAATCGATGTCCTCGAAAAGCAGCACTGATCTGGCCGGCACCAGATTGACCGCTGACATCAAAGTCCGGTCGTTGAAGTCGGCTAGATTCAGCGAATAGATCGACAGCCCGAAATGCGCCGCCAGCGCCGACACCAGCGAGGTCTTACCTGTCCCGGGTGGCCCATACAGCAAATAGCCGCGGTGATATGGAACTCCCAGCCGTAAGTACCGCTGCTTCGATTTCCTGAACGTTGCCACGTCCTGTACCAGGTGTTCCTTTTCGCTGGGCTGCAGGATCACCGAGTCCAGCAAACGCGGCGCATAGCCTTCCACCGCATCCCAGCCGTCGTTGTAGGTGAACAGACGCGACTGCACGCCCAGCCTTCTGATGTGGCATCTCACCACATCGTCCACGAAGTGCCGCAGGAAGCTCTGCCTCCTCCCGAGCGTCCTGAAGGTCAAAGACTCCATACGCCTGGCGGTGCGTTCCCGAGTGTTCTCAGTGCGCGAGAACCAGACCTGAAACGGTCTTCCGCCATACCAGAACCAGTGACTGCCAGGAGCGGGGATGAGCACCACCCGCTCATTGCGGATGGTAGTGTCTAGGTCAACTCGCCTCATCCTCTTGAGAAACTTCTGCTCCAGAAACCACTCTTTTACCCACACGAACGCCGCATCGTCGTCTTTCACCGTGATCATCATGGTGGTCTGGCTAACCAGCCAGTACCAGAGTCTTTGCGGTACGGCCCGCAGATACACCCCCAACCCGCCGATAATCATCAGCAGCAACCCGCCAGAGGCGAACTGGTTCTGGCCGGCCAGCATTCTTCTTAGAAGTTCCACCATATTCTGAGTTTTCTAACCGACCGAAGTCGGGCTTTGCTGGCGCCATGTCCCCCAGCGGATCCATCCCCGGGGAATCGAGCGACGACAGTTTGGTTCTGCTGCTCTGCCACGGAGTGCACCGCCCCAAAGCCGCGGCAGGAATCGACCCGGCGACCAACGGATTAGAAGTAACCCTCGCCTTCCTACCGGCGAGGTTCTACGCTAAGTTCAATATCGATATGCACTTCTTCTGAAAATCCTCGGCTACCTTAGTTGCGGCTGAGACCATTGTTGAATCCAACCTTGCCGCGCGCTGGTTCGACTTTGACGAGGAGCGCGATTCTCTCCTGTCCGAGCGGCTGGGTGTGGTGCCGTCGAGGTAGTCAGTGCACTCGGCGACCTTGAAGCGCACCGGACGCAGCTCTCCGTAGTCGCAAAAGATGGCCCTCCTCGCTCTCCCGGAAGCCTTTCTGCATGTGGACCCAGCGGCAGGTCTTGCAGAGGGATTCTCCTTCGTGAACCATCGCGCCTTTGATTCTGACTGTAGTGTCCATATTTGGGTACTCCAACTTTGATCCAGCCGGCAACTTGCCGGGACTAGCAGTGGCCGCGGGCGCGACTGCCCTCGCCACACCTTTGTTTCAAGGCCGGGGAACAGGCGACAACGGCACAAAGGCGCTCTGCCACTGAGCTACACGGGCACAATTCCCGTGGCAGGATTCGAACCTGCGACCTCCCGCGTTTCAGGCGAAGTATCCGAAGTCTTCACCACCGGCCGTACTTTACATTCGGCGGATCTCCTTCCGCCGTTCTTCGATCTGCGCAAGGATCTTGACGATCTCGGCGTGGTTGCACTGCCGCTTGCTGACCGCCACCCGATTGCTTCCCCTGCGCAGTAGTACCTGGCCGCGCAGCGCCACATCCCACATCGGCAGGTAGGCGCCGTCATCAATCTGGTAGAAGCGATGCTTCACCAGATACCAATGACCATCGAGGCAGCGAAAGCTGGTGACGCGATCAATGCTGACTTCGTTCACCGGCTCCCGCATGAGCTGCTCTTTCAACCGCTGCCGCTTGCCTGTTCTTTGCTTGAAGCGCAGCAGACCCGTCAGCGGGTGGACATAGAATCCGTAAACCTCCGATTCCCGTACCGAGTCGCGGACCACACGATTGTTGTCCACGAAGCATTGCGTTGTGACCATCCAGCGCAGGTGATCGAACACGTGCCTTCCCGTGACCGTGCGCGTATCAATTCCCCGGCGCAGCTCGCCGTTCACTTTGTCCCAAGGCCTGCCCAGGTTCTTGCGCAGCAAGCCCGTGAGCGGCGACAGAAAATCCGAGAAATCCTTGGGGTCGGCGTACTGCCGGCTGGCCGACGCGGAAACGAACTTTGTTTCATCCTCGTAGTCACTTTCCGGCATGTAGCTCAGGCGCTGGCCCCATTTGCGGTTATCACGAATGCCGCCGCGCCGCGGACGCTCGACGATCACTTTGTGAATATCAGGCCTCATCTCGTTCACTCATTGTCTGTACGCGCTCGCCCGCGTTCTTGCAGCAGAAACCCGCCGGGGAACCAGCGAGAAGAGCCCGACTCGAGGCGCGAACTCTCCAGGTACCTTGCGCTGCGGGACTACGCCCCCGTCCCTGGAGGTCTGAAATCCTCGGCCGGACCGCCGTCCTGCGCGTCGGTCATCGTTGGCGCGAAGTATCTCTTCTCTTTTACCGCCGGCGAAGCTGGCAGGGCGGGCCAAGCCCGCCCCGCCAATCAAAGTCTGGTCAGGGAACATGCGGTCACGGAAAGGGCTTGCGCCCGTGAGGATTCGAACCTCACAGCCCGAGGGCTGTTTCGCCAGAGAAGTATCCGTGTCCTTTCACCACTGACCGTGAAAGCTAGGGCTGGGGGAATCAGCGACGGCGGTGTTTGTCGATTAACAGTCGAAGGAACCGCAGTCTACGCCACCCAGCAAGTTCATGGTTGGCCATTAGTCGCAGGTCGCCAGCCGCTGCTAAGCGGGCGCGACAAGGCCTAAGTGCCGTATGTTGAGTAGTTAGCTTTGCGTTAGAGGGCGCGGAAGAGACTACTTAGCGCAGTCGGAGCGACGCCCTGAAGCAATCTCGGCCAGTGACTCGCCGTGATTGCCCGCTTAGCGATTTGTGGTTGTAGTACGCCAAATCGGGCGTCCTTTCGTAAGAAGTGATGATTCAAGATGCCATGATTTCTATTTTTGCGCAATAGAAAAATGCGATTTTATCCACAAAATACGCGGTCTTTTCGCATCTTCTGCATAATCATGCGTTTGCCTCAGCGCGGCACCGCTCCAAAAAATCTGATAGCCTTTCTCAGCCCGTGTGTTTTGCTACATAAGGGCGTTCTTCGCGCCCTTTGCGCTCTTTGCGGTTGGAAAAGCCGCCGGATGACAACGGTAGCGTTTGAAGAAAACCGCAAACAACGCAAAGAACGCGAAGATCGCAAGGAACACGCAGTAGGTTTGCCGTCTGCCAGTTCTGATCGGTTAACTATTCAAGGAGCCCAGGTTGAACTTTTCCAAACCCCTGACTGTAACCATCGTTCTGTTCGCCAGTTTCACCACAAGTGCTCAAATCGACAGCGCTACCCGCCAACTTTCGCACGACATTTTCAAGCAACTCATCGAAATCAACAGCACCGATTCCGTGGGCAGCGTGACTGCCGCAGCCGAAGCCATGGCGCAGCGCTTCCGCGATGCCGGCTTCCCCGAGAGCGACCTGCACATTCTCGGCCCCAATGATCGCAAGAAGAACCTGGTCGTGCGCTATCACGGCACCGGCAAACACAAGCCCATTCTGCTGATCGGCCATCTCGACGTGGTCGAGGCCAAGCGCGAAGACTGGACCACCGATCCGTTTCAGTTCATCGAAAAGGACGGCTACTACTACGGCCGCGGCACCCAGGACATGAAAAGCGGCGACGCCATCATGGTCACCACGCTGATCCGCTTCAAGAAGGAAGGCTACAAGCCGGACTGCGACATCATCCTCGCCCTCACCGCCGACGAAGAAGGCGGTAAATCCAACGGAGTGGATTGGCTCATCAAGAACCACCGCGATCTGATTGACGCCGAGTTTGTGCTCAACCACGACGGCGGCGGCGTGGACACCGACCACGGCAAGCCGGTGGATATCGTCGTGGACGCCACTGAAAAGCTCTATGCTGACTATCAGCTCACCGTTACCAACCCCGGCGGCCACAGCTCCATTCCCGTGCCCGACAATGCCATTTATCATTTGGCCAATGGCCTGGTGCGCCTGCAGCACTATAAGTTTCCCTTTGAACTGAATCACGTCACCCGCGCCTACTACGAGCGCATGGCCACAGTTGCGCCAAGCCAGAAGGCGGCTGACATAAAGGCGATCCTTAAAGATCCGCCCGATCAAGCTGCCATCGCCCGCCTGTCGGAAGACCCGGTGGACAATTCCACGCTGCACACCACGTGCGTCGCCACGCGCCTCGACGCCGGCCACGCCAACAACGCCCTGCCGCAGCGGGCGCAGGCCAACGTCAATTGCCGAATTCTTCCCGGACACTCCTCGGAAGAAGTGAGGCAAGAACTGGTCCGCGTGGTCGACGATCCCAAGATCGCAGTGCGCTACGTGGGAGCCATCGGAGAAGTCACTGACAAAGCATCCAGCCGCGAGTCTTACGCTCCGCCGCCGCTGCGTCCGGACGTATTCGAGCCGCTGGAGAAAATTGCCAAGGAGATGTGGCCGGGAGCGCCCGTGATTCCCGACATGGCAACCGGTGCTTCCGACGGCGTGTACACCAACGCTGCCGGCCTGCCGACCTATGGCGTTTCCGGCATCGCCATTGATCGCGACGATATCCGCGCTCACGGCAAGGACGAGCGGCTGGGCGTGGAATCTTTCTACAACGGGGTAGATTTCTATTACCGCTACCTGAAAGCGGTGACCTCGGAGTAGCGCAGGACACCCGTAGCGCCGGCGTCCCGCCCGCAGCGATTCTACGGGCTCGGCCAGTATATGGGTTCCCTGGTCGAAGCTCGGGCTTCGACAAGTGTGCTCAGGATGCGATCTCAGGAGGAGCCTGGTGAGGGTGCGGGGTTGCCGGCGGGACGCCGGCACTACATCGCGACACAATCCTGGCATCACGAGCCGCCCGACGCTTCCGGCTGCCCGGCAGGACGCCCGCGCTACAATCCAGCCATGCTGCTCCCGCTGCGAACCGTGGGTTGGCTGGCGTGCGTGGTGTATTCCACCATTCCGGCATTCTGGCTCATGATCCACTCCCGCGCCGCGTCCTGGCGCCGCCGCAGCTCTCCTTATCGCATTCTGGTCCCCGCGTGGGTCGTGATGTGGATCGTGCTCGGCGCGATCACTGCCCCCTGGCGAAACCTCGTCCTCTATTCCTCGCCCTGGTCATGGATCCCTGCCGTGGCTCTGTTCGCGGCTGGATTCTGGGTGTACTTCCAGGCCCGGCGCCAATTCAGCCTGCGGCAACTCGGCGGGCTCCCCGAAATTGTTCCGCGGCATCCTGAACAGCGTCTGGTCATCTCCGGCATCCGGTCGCGTGTCCGCCATCCTGTTTATCTCGGGCATCTGTGTGAGCTGCTCGCGTGGAGCGTCGGAACCGGCCTGGCTGTCTGCTATCTGCTCACCGTCCTGGCTTTGGCCACTGGCGCGGTCATGATTCGCCACGAAGAAGCGGAACTGGAGCAGCGCTTTGGCGAGGAGTACCGCGAGTACAGGAAGAAGGTGCCTTCTCTGCTGCCCAGGGTTGTGCAGGGAAAAGCAATCTAAGCAGCGTTGAGGTCTGTGAGCCCTAACCCGCGTGCTGCGCATTCCTTCGGTTCTTCTCCGCGCGTGCTTAGCGCTGGCGGGAACTGCGGCGAATTTCACGAGAACGACGCACGACCGAGGACACCCTCGCCTACACTCGATTGTGAAAGCGCCTTCAGCATTCCAGCTATAATCCGACTTGGCTAAAAACTGATAACTGAAAACTGAAAACTGAGAGCTGACGGCTGAAAGCTGACAGCTGAAACCTGCAGCCAACCCATGCGCTTCGAACTCTTCGTCGCCTCCCGTTATCTGCGCGCCAAGCGAAGGCAGGCGTTCATCGGCGTCATCACCGGCATCTCCATCGCCGGCGTGGCCGCCGGAGTCGCGTCACTTGTGGTTGCCCTGGCCATCAATAACGGTTTTCGCCAGGACCTCCAGGACCGCCTCTTAGGCTCGACCTCTCACATCAACCTCATGCGGGTGGAAAGCGACGGCATCAAAGACTGGCAACCACTGATGCAGCGTCTGGAGAAAGAGCCGCACGTGGTCGCCGCTGCTCCCGCGATCTATGAGCAGGTGCTGATCTCGCTCGGATCGCGGGCGCGGGG
>DATJXG010000393.1:0-18496 GCA_035500455.1 Terriglobales bacterium
GTCGGATTCTCGAACGGATGCGAACTGTTGGCGTTGAAGAATCCGCCCCCGTTGGTGCCTAATTCCTTGATGAATTCCTGTGACGCCAGCGGACCTTGAGCGATGGTCTGCGTGCTTACCGTTTGCATCGCAGGCTTGCCGTCAGGGCCCGTTACCGGCTTGCCGTCTGAGCCGGTCTGCGGAATCTGGTAGGGATCGACCAACTTGGCGGTGTCGTAGGGCTTCAGGTTTTGCACCACACCTTGGGAAACCAGCACCAAAGATCCCAGCAGGCAGAATGGCAAAAGCACCCAAAGAGTGCAGCGAGTGATATCCACCCAGAAGTTGCCGATGGTTTTCTGCTCCCGCCGCGCCACTCCGCGAATAAAAGCGATTGCCAGGGCAATGCCCACCGCGGCCGACATCCAGTTGTGATAGGCAAGGCCGGCCATCTGCGTGAGATAGCTCATGGTGGTTTCCGGCGTGTAGGCCTGCCAGTTGGTGTTGGTGGTGAACGAAGCCGCAGTGTTGAATGCCAGGTCGGGGGCCACCCCCGCCAGCTTCTGCGGATTGAACGGTAGCCACAGCTGAATGCGCTCGATCAGATACAACACCAACATCGAAACCACGCTGAACAGCAACATGGAGACGGTGTATTCCGTCCAGCGCATTTCGTGATTCTCGTCCACCCAGGTCAGCCGGTACACCAGGCGCTCAATCGGGCGCAGGAGCGGATCAAGGAACGTGCGTTCCCGGTTGAAGACGCGGGCCATGAACAAGCCAAGCGGCTTCGTGATCAGAAAGACGATCAGAAGAAAAAACAAAATCTGCAACCAGCCGTTCGCGGTCATTTCAGAATTTCTCCGGCCGCAGCAGCGCGTAAGCCAGATAAGCCAGCAGCAGCGCGCTTACCAGCAGCATCACCAGATCTTGCAGGCCCACGTTCATCCTCCTAGCGCACGCGATCGCAGAAGCGCACATAGGCGATCGAAATCGCGAAGAAAAGCAGGGTTACCAGTACGAAGGCAATATCTCGCATGAATCTTTCTCCTCGATGTGCAACCGGTTCACCCCCGGAATGGTGGATATGGCCCAGACCAGCCGCATCCGGCTTTCGCCGGGCGCCGGAATGCGTTGCACTGGCGGATGAATCGCCCCGCCCGTCTCCAGTCCCGAGTGCAACAGCTTCTCCCGGGCCAGGCGCTGTGACCAGGCGGTTTCATCACGCACCAGCCCGGTCAGAAACCAGAGCAGGAAGGCAATCGCCGCAGCCGCGACTCCGAGGAAAGCATAACTTGCAAGCATGTTACACGCCTCCAGGCGTCATAGTGATTCGATCATCCGGGGCGTAAGAATGGGCTAAAAGGTCCGTAAAGACTTCGTAAAGAAGTGCAGTCTCTACGCAAGGCTTTACGCTGAGAACCGGGAACTGCGAACCGGCAACTGGGCTTCACCCAAATGGCTCAATCTAATACGAGCACGGGGGTGCTGATTCGACAGTTTGAAAGGCTGCTGAAAGGAGTGGGCGATTTTCTGAGTGAAACCCAGTTCCCAGTTCTCGGTTTCCAGTTCTCAGTCGCCGGGATCGAAACGATAGCCGACCCAGGGCTCAGTGAGAAGATATTTCGGGGAAGCGGGATCGGACTCGATTTTCTTGCGGAGCTGCCCTACGAAGACGCGCAGATACTCCGGCTGTTCCGTGCTGTTCGGCCCCCAGACGGCGGCCAGCAGCGCCCGATGAGTGATCACCTTGCCGGGATTCTTCGCCATGTACACCAGCAGATCGAACTCCTTGGGAGTGAGGTGCACTTCCTGCCCCGCCACACTCACCAGGCGGCTGGCGAGATCGATGTGAAAATCGCCCGCCGAGATTTCCAGCGGGGCCGATTCCGCCGGAGCGGCCCGCCGCAGATGAGCACGAATGCGCGCGAGCAGTTCATTCACGCTGAAAGGCTTGGTCACGTAGTCATCCGCCCCGGCATCGAGGGCTTCCACCTTGGCGCGATCCTGGCCCCGCACTGAGAGCACAATCACCGGAATCTGCGAGGTCTGGCGAATACGCTTGCACAAGCCGACACCATCGAGGTTGGGCATGGCCAGATCGGTGATGACCAGTTGCGGCGTCCAGTCCTTCATGATCTCGAGCGCCATCTCGCCATCATTGGCCACCCGGATGTCATAGCCCTGCGCGGAAAGCGTGGTGCGCAGAACGCGCGTGATCTGGGTTTCGTCGTCCACGACGAGAATACGGCTGTGGCTGGGGGCGGCCAAGTCAGCGCATCTCCTGGGTCACGATATGCACATCGACAGACGGGGCGTCGCGCAAGAACTTGTGAATCGCCGACCAGTACAGATAGCGCTTCCAACCCTTGGTGGCGGAGCGCCCGAAAACCACGTGCGTCACATGCTGCGTGCGTACGAAAGCGGCTACGCGTTCGGCGACGTTACCCGCCTCCAGGCGCACAACTTTCGCGCCCACACTTTCGGCAAAGCGGATATTGTCCGCCAGGGTTTTCTGATTTTCGTCGCTGGTATCGGCGGGAACATCGACATAAACGACATAGAGTTCCGCATCGATGGCCTGCGCCATGCGCGCCCCGCGGGCGATCAGATACTGCGCCACGGGATTCGAGCTGATGCAGACCGCGATGCGCTCGCGCACGATCAGCGGTTTACCGTCTTCGGTTTGAAGGTTCTCCAGGCTGTGGTCCACCGCCTGGGCCACCTGTCGCAGGGCCAGTTCGCGCAGGGCAATCAGGTTCGGCGTGCGGAAAAAATTGGCCAGGGCGCGCTCGGCCCGTTCCACCGGGTAAATATCGCCACGCTTCATGCGGGTCTGCAGGGCCTGCGGCGTCAGGTCGGCCATCACGATTTCGCCCGCCCGCTGGACAACCCAGTCCGGAACGGTCTCGCGCACCTGCACACCCGTGAGCTGGCGAATCGTCGGCGCCAGGCTTTCGATGTGCTGCACGTTCATAGTGGAAACCACATCGATGCCAGCATCCAGAATCTCGAAGATATCTTCATAGCGCTTGTGGTGCTTGCTGCCCTCGATGTTGGTATGCGCGAGTTCATCGATGAGCGCGATCTGCGGGTTGCGCGCCAGAATCGCGTCAACGTCCATCTCTTCGAAGGTGGTGCCTTTGTATTCCAGCTGCTTGCGCGGCACCGATTCCAGCCGGGAAGCCAGCTCGGCCGTGACCTTGCGGCCGTGAGTTTCCACCACCCCGATGACCACATCCTCCCCGCGGCTGCGCCGCCGGAAGCCTTCGCTCAGCATCTGGTAGGTTTTGCCGACGCCCGGAGCATAGCCGAGGAAGAGCTTAAAAATGGCCTGGCGCTTGGCCGGCGCCACCTCCTCCAGCCACTGGTCTGGGGTCTTGTTCATTTGCGACATTCTTACTTGATCGCGCGGCAAAAGTCGAATCCGGCTACAATCGTGCGCGTGAAGATGGGCAATCTGCGATCCGTGCTGCGCTACCTGGCGGTGGTTGTCCTGGCCACCGCTCTCGTGCTGTTCTTTCGCCGCCTGATTCACGTGAACCCCACGACCGTGGCCCTGACCCTGTTATTGAGCGTGCTCGTGGTTTCGACTCTCTGGGGCTTGCGCTACGCCCTGTTGTTGGCGGTTCTGGCCACCCTGGTTTTCAATTTCTACTTCCTTCCGCCGGTCGGCACGTTCACCATCGCCGATCCTCAGAATTGGGTGGCGATGTTTGCCTTTCTCGCCACCGCGCTCGTGGCCAGTGAACTCTCCGAGCGGGCGCGACGCGAGGCCAGCAACGCCAACCAGCGCCGCCGTGACGTGGAACGGCTCTTCGCTTTCAGCCAGCGTCTGCTGGCTACCGACAACATGCTCGAACTGCTGAACGCGATCCCCACCTACATGAACGAAGTCCTGGGAGCGAAAGCGTCGGCCATTTATCTCGCAGGATCGCAGACGACTTACCGCTCGGACTCCAAGTCCGAAGAGCCGAATACAGAAGACCTCAAGGCCGTAAGCGCCCGGGGGGAAGTGGTTCTGGACCGTGGCCATGGATTGTCGATCGCGCCGCTTCGTCTGGGCGTTCGTCTGACTGGAGCCATTGGGATCCTGGGGCCGAACCTATCGCGGGAGACTCTCGAAGCCTTGGGTGGACTGGCGGCCATTGCCATTGAGCGCGCGGGCGTGATCGAAAAACTGGGTAAGGCGGAAGCCGCGCGGCAGAGCGAGAATCTGCGCGCCGCGCTTCTGGATTCGGTGACCCACGAACTGCGCACCCCGCTGACCGGGATCAAGGCCGCGGTGACCAGCCTGATGTCGGACCTTCAGCTGGATGACGGGCAGCGCAAGGAGTTGCTGACCGTGATCAACGAAGAGAGCGACCGGTTAAACCACCTGGTGGGTGAAGCCGCCGAGATGGCGCAGCTGGATGCGCACGTGGAGTTGAATCTGCAGCCGGCTTCGATCACGCAGGTGATCCAGGTCGCGGTGGAGCAGTCGGCGGCGGTGCTGGGCAAACATCCTGTCGAAGTGCGCGCTCCCGATTCTCCTCTCCCCACAGTGCGAATGGATGTGGAAAGAATCGCGGAAGTCTTACGCCAGATGCTGGACAATGCCGCCAAGTACTCTGCCCCCGAGGCGGCGATCGTCGTTACCACTGAGGTGCGCGGGCAACAGGTGATCGTCAGCGTCGCTGACCACGGGCCCGGAATTGACGAATTCGAGCAGCCGCTGGTGTTCGAAAAGTTTTATCGCGGACGCGACCTGCGCTATCGCGTGCAGGGCACAGGCATGGGGTTGGCTATTGCCAAAGCGATCGTGGAAGCGCACGGCGGCGCGATCGGCGTAACCAGCCAGTTAGGGCACGGTTCGGTATTCTCGGTGAGCTTGCCGGTTAGCTGATAGCTAAGGTTAAACTCGGATCGGGGGATACTCGCAGCCGATGCTGTCATCCCGAGCGCAGCGAGGGATCTGGGTTCTCGCCTTCGCCATCGGCAATGCCGCTGGAAACGAACACCCAGATCCCTCGCTGCGCTCGGGATGACAGTGCGGTGGTTTCGCGAAACCTGTGGAGTCGTCTGCCCTTTGGCCTAATGCCGCCGGCAAATCTCTCGTAGGGTTGCCCCAAGGTCGGTAAATCTGAACTCGAATCCGCTGGCAACGAGCTTCGCCGGCTGGACTCGCTGGCTCGCGAGCAACAGTTCGTCTCCCATTTCACCGAAGGCCAGCCGCGCCGCAAATGCCGGCATTGGAAAAATCGTAGGCCGCGAAAGCGCCGCGCCGAGAGCCTTGGTGAACTCCGCGTTGGTCGCCGGATTCGGCCCCACCACATTCACCGGCCCACGAACCTCAGCATTCAAAGTGTGCAGGATCGCCCCGGCCACATCGGCGATGTGAATCCAGCTCCACCACTGGCGGCCATCACCCACGCGCCCGCCCAGTCCCAGGCGGAATGGCAGCAGCATCTTCGGCAGTGCTCCGCCTTCAGGGCTCAGCACTAATCCAAACCGGGTGTGCACGGTGCGAATGCCGGCCTGCGCCGCAGCTTGAGCCGCCTCCTCCCACTGCCGGCAGACCTCGGCAAGAAACCCGCTGCCCGAAGCGCTTTCTTCGCGAAGAACCTCGTCGCCGCGATTGCCGTAATAACCGACCGCGGAAGCCGCGACCAAGACTCGCGGGCGCGAAGAAGCTCTGGCCAAAGCCTCGGCCAGCCGGCGCGTTCCCTGCACCCGGCTTTCGAGAATTTGCCGTTTCTTGGCGGCGGTCCAGCGGCCGACAATCGACTCGCCGGCCAGGTGCACCACGGCATCGAAACCCGAAACCAGGTTCGGAGACAACTCCTGCGCGGGATCCCAAACAATCCGGCCTTCCCCCTGGCCGCGGGTCAAGCTCACAACGTCGTAATCGCTGGAGCGGAACGCTCTCAGCAGCGCCGATCCAATCAGCCCCGAGGCCCCGCTCACCAAAATTCGACGCTTCATGTGACAGCACCGCCTGAGGGCCAATCTACCAGAGCAACATGTCGTTCGGGGGAAACATAACTATCGAATTTCCCGAAGCTCCCAAAATTGTTGACCGATCTTCATTTGTGCTCTTTGCGTTCTTTGCGGTTATCCAAGCAATATCCAACCGCAAAGAGCGCAAAGAAAATACGCTGCGCAGCCCGCACAAACCCCGCCTGCATCAACAGGCAACGTTATAATGAATGCAAGGGGATTTGCGCCGCACTTCTGGCCTCTTCCGCAATATTGCGGGCCCAGCTCATCATGACTACGCTGCGCGAACAAATCGCGACCACCACTCTCACAGTCACCAAGTTCCGTGACCTGATGAAGCTGATGCGCGAGAATCGCCCCAACGATGATCTGGATATCGTCAAGAAAGCCTACGATTTTTCCCTAAAGCATCATGCCGGCCAGACCCGCGCCTCGGGCGAGCCCTATCTGGTGCATCCCCTGCAGGTGGCGCTGGTGCTGGCCGAAATGAAGATGGATCCGGTCGCGGTCGCCGCCGGCCTGCTGCACGATTCGGTCGAAGACACCTCCCTCACCATCGTCGATATCCGCAAGGAATTCGGCGAGCAGGTGGCCCACATTGTTGAAGGCGTCACCAAGATCAGCCAGATCGACTTCGTCACCCACGAGGAGCAGCAAGCCGAAAATCTGCGCAAGATGATGCTGGCCATGATTGACGACATCCGCGTGGTGCTCATCAAGCTGGCCGATCGCCTGCACAACATGCGCACGCTCGAGCATCTTCCGCCGGAGCGCCAGCAGAAAATCGCCAAAGAAACGCTGGAAATCTATGGCCCCATCGCCCACCGGCTGGGCATGGGCAAAATCCGCAGCGAACTGGAAGAATGGGGCTTTCGCTTCCTCGATCCCATCGGCTACCAGCAGCTTGAAGCCGCGGTCGAGCAGCGCCGCAAGCCGGGCGAACAGTTTCTGGCGCGGGTAGAGCAGGAACTGCGCGACAAGCTGAAGGAAGCCGGCATCACCGCCGAAGTGCACAGCCGCATCAAGCGCCTGTTCAGCATCCACAAGAAACTGCAGCGGCAGCGCATCGCGGTGGACCAGGTTTACGACCTGTTCGCCGTGCGCGTGATCACGCGATCGATTCAGGACTGCTACGGCGTCCTGGGAATCATTCACAACCTGTGGCGCCCCGTGCCCGGCCGCATCAAAGACTTCATCGCCATGCCGCGGCCGAATCTTTATCAATCTCTGCATACTTCGGTGATCACCGAAGACGGCACGCCGTTTGAAGTGCAAATCCGAACTGAAGAAATGCACAAGATGGCGGAGGAAGGCATCGCCGCCCACTGGAAATATAAAGACGGCACGGTCTCGCCACAGGATGAGCAGCGTCTCGCCTGGCTGCGGCAGGTAGTCGATTGGCAGCGCGATGTCTCCGATCCCAATGAATTCCTCTCCACGCTAAAGATCGACCTCTATCCGGAGGAGGTTTACACCTTCACGCCCAAGGGGAAAGTTGTCGTGCTTCCCCGCGAGTCGACGCCGATCGATTTCGCCTACTCCATACACACCGAGGTCGGCCACTCCTGCGTAGGCGCGAAGGTGAATGGACGCATGGTGCCTCTGCGCCACCGTTTGCACAGCGGCGACATCGTGGAAATCCTCACTCAGGCCGGGCACAAGCCGAGCCGCGACTGGCTGGCTGTGGTCCGCTCATCGCGCGCCCGCAACAAAATCAAGCACTGGCTGAACATTCACCAGCGCGAGCGTGCCATCGAAATCGGCCGCAAGTTGATCGAGAAAGAAGCCCGCAAGTATCGCGTGTCGTTAAAGGAGATCAAGGAAGAAGACCTGCACCGTACCGCCTCCGAGTACGGCCTGGGCCAGGCCGACGATCTCATGGCGGGCATCGGCTTCGGAAAATATTCCGCGCGCCAGGTGCTGGGACGGGTGATGCCCGGCAACGCCCAGACCGCGCCCGAAGCGGAAGAAAAAACCGGCGGGATCACCAGCGTAGTGCGCCGGGTGTTTGGCGGCGACGCCAACGCCATCCGCGTCGTAGGCCAGGGTGATCTGCTGGTGTATCGCGCCCGATGTTGCAACCCCATTCGCGGCGAATCGATCGTCGGCTACGTGACCCGCGGCAAGGGCGTGGCAGTACACGCCGTGGACTGCCCCAACGTCGTGAACCTCATGTATGAGCCGGAGCGCCGCATCGATGTCGAGTGGGCCAGCGACAATGGCGCGGGCAACGCGTATCCGGTCAAGCTCACGGTGCTCTGCGACGACCGCTTTGGCATGTTGAAGCAGATCACGGCGGTGATCAGCGACACCAAATCAAACATCCGCAACATCGAAGCCCGCACCGGCAACGGCCACGCCAACGTGGACATCGTCCTCGACATCGCCGACCTGAAACATCTGGAGAGCATCATCAGCGGCGTCCGCAAGATTCCCGGCGTGCACGACGTGCAGAGACTGCAGAAAATCTAGGCGAAAACTGGGAACCGAGAACCGGGAACTGACAACTGGTTTTAACCCAAGCGCGCCAGCCTTACACGCCAATTTAAATCCCCCGAAAATCGCACGCCTGGGAAACTCTCTGCCCTGTGCTACGCTGGAAACCTGCCGCCGGGAATTCCACGGAACGGCAACAATCTCCGGAGGCTCCATGCGCGAGGCAATCGCAATCGAGGTAATCGCAACCAAAAACGCGCCCCAGGCCATCGGCCCCTACTCCCAGGCGATCAAAGCTAACGGCCTGGTGTTCGTTTCGGGGCAGGTGGCGATTGACCCCGCAACCCAGCAGATGGCCGGCGGAGACGTAGCCGCCCAGACCGAGCGGGTGCTGAAGAACCTGGCAGGGGTGCTGAAAGCCGCCGGCAGCGGCCTGGAGAAAGTGGTGCGCTCCACCGTCTATCTAAAAAACATGGCCGATTTCGCCGCCATGAACGAGGTGTACGCCAGACACTTCAGCGCAAACCCTCCCGCCCGCTCCACGGTGGAAGCCGCCCGCCTGCCCAAAGATGCTTTAGTGGAAATTGACGTAATCGCGCTGGCGTAGGCCGTCGGGCCTTACGCTTTGACCACTTTGCCGCTGCGCAGGCAGGAAGTGCAGACGCGGATCCGCTTGGTAGCGCCCTTCACTTTAGCCCGCACCGGGCGCAGATTTACGTTCCAGCGCCGCTTGGTCACGTTGTGAGCGTGGCTGATGTTATTCCCGAATTGCGGCCCTTTGCCGCAGATGTCACATACCTGTGCCATTCCATACTCCCAGAGGTTTAAGAACCTGATCTCGAAACTATAGATTTTACAGGAATTCGCGTTGATTGACCAACGGCGGTCAGGTAAAAGTCAGACTTGATTTCCTTGGTGAACCTTCGTGTACCCTTGGCGTCCTTGGTGGTTTGCCTTGGCAGTCTGTAGTGGCACTGCCTTAAAGCAAAGCACCAAGGACACCAAAGGACACGAAGGAAGGCTAACGCGGTCAGCGTTGGCGGGTGACGCCGCGGGGCTTGGAGATGAGTTCGGGCAGCGGCGGGTCGTTGCGCTTGCGATCCAGGCGGTGTGTATCTTCCTCGCCGCCGCAATCCATGGCCACCGGCATGCGCGCCGCCGACCTTGACCCCTGATATTTGCTGCGCGCCAAAATCAGCTTCTCCAACTCCTGGCCGCCCAACGGTTCCTGCCGGCCCAGAATGTGTGTGACTAGCGCGATCTGCGCGAAATGCTCCACCGTTTCCATCTTCATGTAGGCATGATGCAAATCGTTGCTGTAAGCGACGACTCCGTGGTTCGACATCAA
The DNA here is from genome assembly GCA_035500455.1 of Terriglobales bacterium. Lineage (GTDB taxonomy): Bacteria > Acidobacteriota > Terriglobia > Terriglobales > Acidobacteriaceae > DATJXG01. The sequence goes on from DATJXG010000393.1 coordinate 9,743, forward strand.
AATCGCGTCATACTCGGGCACGAACGGCTCCAGGGCTTCCCACAGCTCTGACGTTCCCGGCGTGCCGTACCGCGCCAGCGGAATTGACCCCAGCCCAACCACGACTTCGCTCACCAGCGGCTGCGTGAGCGCCATGCCGGCGGCGGCAAAGCCGGTGGCCGTCGGGGGATGCGCATGCACCACCGCGCGAATATCGGGGCGCATTCGGTAAATCAGCAGGTGCATTCCGATTTCGCTGGAAACGCTGCGCTGTCCTGCCAGGCAGCGCCCTTCCACGTCCACAATCACCAGGTCTGAAGGCCGCATCATGCCTTTGCACATGGCGGTCGGGGTGGCCAGAATGCGCTCCTCGTCCAGCCGTACGGAGAGGTTGCCGTCCATGGCCGCGACATAGCCGCGGTCGTGCAGCATTCTGCCGAAAAAAACGATCTCGCGCCGGGATTGGCGTTCGCCTGACATTTGGCTTGTAGAGGACGGCCTGAGACAAAAGCCCGAGCTTCTGTTGCCCGCGTATCGTACCGCAGGCCTCCAGGGGGAAACAACACTCTTTACACCATATTACAAACAAAATTCAGATGCCAGCGCGAAATACTCCACTACCACCGACCGCGTAGGGACGGGGCTCGCCCCGTCCAGCGAGCGAAGCGAGCCACGGACGAGAAAAAGCCGGAGCAAGCGACGCCAAAGCAAACCGGAGAGCTGTAGCGCTCGCGTGCATAAGACCCGAACCTTGCCCGCCAGGGCTGCCTCTACCCGCGCTCGCTGCACTCGTGGGACGAGGCAAGCACCGTCTTCACGCAACCTCATCCCCCTATAATTGAGCGTGCAGGTTTCCGAGTTCAACTATCGCTTGCCGGAGGACTTAATCGCGCAGGAACCGCTGGCCGACCGCGCCGCCTCGCGCCTCCTGCACATACAGCGCAAATCGGGCCGGTTGAACGATCGCTGTTTCCGCGACTTTCCTGCCCTGCTGCAACCCGATGACCTGGTGGTATTCAACAACACCCGGGTGTTTCCCGCGCGATTGTTTGGCAGGCGCAGTGGCGCCCGCGCCCAGCCGATCAGCCCGCGAAACCCCGCCCACCGCGACTTTCTCCACGGACGCGTCGAAGTCCTCCTCACCCGCCAACTTTCCAGGGACCCCAACCAATGGGAGTGCCTGGTTCGTCCCGGACGCAAGATCAGCATCGGCGAGCGCCTCTACTTTGGCGCAGCCGCAGAGCTCGAAGCCGAGGTCATCGCCCGCGGCGAATTCGGCGAGCGCCAGATTCGCTTCCACCCGGCGCCGGACTTCTTCGGCGTAATCGAGCAGCTAGGCCACGTCCCCCTGCCCCCCTACATCGCCCGCGAAGACCACGCCGCCGACCGCGAACGCTATCAGACGGTGTATGCCCGCGAACCCGGCTCGGCGGCCGCGCCCACAGCGGGCCTGCACTTCACCTCCGAAATTCTCGGCCAGATGAAGACCCGCGGCATCGAGACCGCCGAGATCACCCTGCACGTCGGCCTGGGAACATTTCAGCCCATCCATGAAGCCCGCGTGGAAGACCACAAGCTGCACCGCGAGCCGTTCTCCATTTCGCCCGAGGCAGCGGCGGCGATGAACCAGGCCATGGACGCAGGCAGGCGCATCGTCGCCGTGGGCACAACCACGGTGCGCACCCTGGAATACGCCGCCGGCAATTCCGCCGGCAACAAAATTCTCAGCGGCAGCGGCGAAGCCGATCTGTTTATTTATCCTGGGTACGAATTCAAGGTGACCGGGGCGTTGCTGACCAACTTCCACCTGCCACAATCCACGCTGCTCATGCTGGTGTGCGCCTTTGGAGGGAAAGACCAATTGCTCGCGGCTTACAGCCACGCGGTGGAGCAAAGATATCGCTTCTACTCGTATGGAGACTGCATGTTCGTGGAGTAACCGCCTATGTAGGCGCTATACTCAAATTCCGGGGCCACCTATGCCGCTCACCACTAAAGAAGTTTCCATTCAAGAACTCATCTCCGGGCTGCACCAGTTCCCCGCCGCCGCCTTCGAAAGCACAGCCGATATTCTGCATTTTCTCGAAGCCAGCAATGTTGCGCCGGAATCCCTCGCGCCCTACATCTGTTGGGACCGCCAGCACTACACCCGCAACCTCATCGACAAAACCCCGCTCTACGAATTGATCTCCATCTGCTGGGAAATCGGCCAGGCTAGCTCAGTGCATAACCACCGCGAGCAGAACTGCTGGATGGCGGTGCCCATCGGCCGCTTGCTGGTTGAGAACTTCCATACCGTGTCGCAGGATGTGGAAGCCGGCACGTGCGACCTGCAACCCGCCGACACGGTCGAAATGAAGCCCGGCCATCCCTGCGCGGTGAATCCCAGCGACCCGGTGCACCGCGTGTGCAACCCCCGCGAGTTCAACCAGCGCGCCGTGAGCCTGCACGTGTACTCGCGCCCCTTCGACACCTGCGTGGTCTATTCCCCCGAGCAAGGCACCTGCGGCGTAATCAACCTGCACTACACCACCATGTACGGAAAAAAGCCCGGGTAGGGACGGGGGCGTGCCCCGTCCAGCGCAGGCGAAGCCAAGCCCAGGCGAAGCAGGGCAAGCAGCCATACATCCATTTTCCCTCTCAGTTCGAACCAACCCAATGTCCCTTTACATCCCCGGCTCGGCTTCGCCGTGGCAGTACGGGGCAAGCCCCATCCCTACACAACCCGTTGCGCTGCTAAACTTGCTTGTTGCCTCCGAGAAGAAAATCCGCCCCCGCTGAATCGGCGCCGGCTGCACCGGCTCCCAAGCCCACGCCCGTGTTGCAACCTGCGGCCTCCTCTAAAAACCGCATCTTTCTCATTGACGCCATGTCCTTCATCTTCCGCGCCTATCACGCCATGGCGCGGCAGCGCGGCATGTCCACAAAAACCGGCGTGCCGACCGCGGCGACTTACGTCTTCGTCAACATGCTGCGCAAGCTGCGCGACGACTTCTCTCCCGAATATCTGGCCGCCGTCTTCGACGTAGCCGGCCCCACCTTCCGCGACCAGCAGGCGGAAGCCGTCACCAGCGTGCGCAAGTTCGACATCAAGACCCAGACTTTCCAGGAAGTCGCCTACCACGGCTACAAGGCCAACCGCGCCGAGATGCCCGGCGAACTGGCGCAGCAGCTTCCCTACATCCGCCGCGCCCTGGAGGCCTATCGCATTCCGATCCTAGAGCAGCAGGGCTACGAGGCCGACGACGTCATCGGCACCCTGGCGAAAAAAGCAGCCGTGCAGTCCTACACCGTGTACGTGGTTTCCAGCGACAAAGACATGCTCCAGTTGGTGAACGATCGCGTGCTGGTGCTCAATCCGCCCAAGGACAACCTCATCTGCGATGCCGCCAAGGTCGAAGAAATTCTCGGCGTGCCCCCTGAGCGCGTAGTGGATGTGATGGCCTTGCGCGGCGACAGCATCGACAACATCCCCGGCGCGCCCGGCATCGGCGATAAAGGCTCCGTGGAGTTGATCCAGCGCTTCGGTACGGTGGAGGCGGCGCTCGACCACGCCGCCGAAGTCGAGCGCAAAACCTACCGCGAATCCCTGCTGAACAACCGCGACACGGTTTTATTCAGCAAGAAGATGGCGACCATCGATTGCGACGTCCCCATCGATCTGGATGTAAACGCCATGAAAGCCGGCGCTCCTGAGATCGACGCCCTGCGCGCCCTCTTCACCGAACTGGAGTTCACTTCCCTGCTGAAAGAACTCCTGCCGGTGGTGGAAGTCAGCGAAGCGCACTACACAGACGCGAGGTCAGCCGCCGACGTGGAAGCTGTACTGAAGGCGCTAGCATCGGGCCAGCCTCTGGCAGTCGCCGTGGAAGCCGCGTCCACCGCGGAAGAAGAAGACGAACCCGAAGACGAAGAGCCGCAAGACTCCATGCTGCCGCTCACCGCCGAGCCCGAAACCGCCAGGCCCGCGCGCCATCTTGCCATCTCCGCCCTGTCCGGCGTGGCTGCCACCATCTCGGCCGATGCCCCGGAGGCGCGGGCGCGTCTGCTCGCGGCGCTCTCCGACGAACATTTGCCCAAAGCTATTCACGACTACAAGGCCGCGATCCACGCCCTGGCGCAGGAAGGCGTTGACCTGAAGGCCGTGCAGCATGACCCCATGCTCTACTCCTATCTTCTCGACCCGACCTACACCTCGCATCGCCTGCCCGACGTCGCGCTACGCCGCTTCAATCTGAAACTCAGCGGCACGATTCCCGAAGCCGCCGACATCACCGGCCGTCTGGCCACCACACTGCACCGCGACGTTGAAGAAGCCGGCCTGCTCAAGCTCTATAAAGACATCGACCTGCCCCTCGTCCCGGTGCTCGCCCGCATGGAGCAGGCGGGCGTAAAGATCGACCGCAAAACACTGGCGGAAATGTCCTCCCGCCTGGAGCGTGAAGTCGATGCCAAAGCCCGCGAAATCTACGCATGCTGCGGCACTGAGTTCAACATCAACTCGCCAAAGCAACTAGGCGATGTGCTCTTCAACCGCCTGAACCTGCCCAAGCCGGTGAAGTACGGCAAAGGCAAAACCATATCGACAGCTGTCGATGTACTCGAAGGCCTGGCCGCCAGCCACGAAGCCCCGCGCCTGGTGCTGGAATACCGGCAGCTCTCAAAACTCAAATCCACTTACGTGGACGCCCTGCCCAGCCTGCTGAATCCCGCCACCGGCCGCCTGCACACAACCTTCGGCCAAACCGGCACGGCCACCGGCCGTCTTTCCTCGGCGAACCCTAACCTGCAAAACATTCCCATCCGCACCGAACTGGGCCGCGAAATCCGGGCCGCGTTCACCGTCGAGCCCGGCCACGTGTTGCTGGCCGCCGACTACTCGCAGATCGAGCTGCGACTCTTGGCGCACTTCTCCGGCGATCCGCTCCTGCTCGAAGCGTTCCGCCGTGGCGACGACATCCATACCCTCACCGCCTCGCAGGTCTTCGGCGTACCCCCGCTCATGGTCACCCCCGACCATCGCCGCCAGGCCAAGGTGGTAAATTTCGGTATCGTGTACGGGCTCTCGCCATTCGGACTTTCGCAGAATCTCGGCATTGAACCATCGGAGGCCCGGCAGTTCATCAACGCCTACTTCGAAAAGTACAAAGGCGTGCGCGCGTGGATTGACTGGACGCTGGAGGAAGCCCGCCGCCAGCAGAAAGTCCGCACCCTCTTCGGCCGCGTGCGCCCCATCCCCGACATCAACAGCAAAAACGCCAACCTCCGCGGCTTCGCCGAACGCACCGCGGCAAACACGCCCCTGCAGGGCACAGCCGCCGACCTGATCAAAATTGCAATGATTCGTATCGATGCAGAACTGGCGAAGCGACGACTGAAGTCGCGCATGACGCTGCAAGTTCACGATGAACTGGTCTTCGAAGTCCCCGAAGCCGAGATCGATGAGATGAGGGCCCTGGCGCGCGAGCAGATGGAAAACGCCCACCCGCTCTCCGTCCCGCTCTTGGTAGAAATCGGAGCCGGCCCCAACTGGCGCGATCTATAAGCCGGTAGAGAAGCCGGCCTGGCTACGTCCAAGCTTCGCTACGTCTAAGAAGTACTTGCATTCCGAGCGAAGCGAGGAATCCGGGTTTCTGTCGCCGCAGCAAGAACCTAGATCCCTCGCTTCGCTCGGGATGACATTGACGGGGCCGGCGGGACGTGCAGCAATCTGAGACGTTGCACAACGACGTCTTCACGGCTGGGACGGGGCAAGTCCCTACACAAGCATCTTAATTCGCCAGCGCCTTCGTAATCGCCATGGCGATATTCCCCGCAATCGCCTGCATCCGCTCTTCCGACTCCGCCTCCACCATCACTCTCGCCAGCGCCTCCGTCCCCGAATAGCGCACCACCACGCGCCCGTTGCCATCCAGTTCCTGCTGGGCCGCTTCAATCGCGCTCTGTACTTCCGGCACTTTCGCGAACGGCACTTTCTCGCGCACCCGCACGTTCTTAATCGTCTGCGGAAACACTCTCAAGTCTTTCACCAGTTCCGCCAGCGGCTTTCCCGTCCGCGCCAGCACTTCCATCACCCGCAGCGCGGTCATCAAGCCGTCGCCGGTAGTGGCGTCGCCATCGCGGAAAATAATATGTCCCGACTGCTCCCCCCCCAGCGTTGCCCCGGTCTTTTGCATCTCCTCCAGAACATACTTGTCGCCCACGTTGGCCCGCAGCATCTTGATGCCCGAGCCGCGCAGCGCAATCTCCAGACCCATATTCGACATGGTGGTCGCCACCACCACCGACCCCGGCAACCGCCCCTGAGCCAGCATGTCGCGCGAAGCCATCAACAGCACCGCATCGCCATCCACTACGCGCCCATCGGCGTCGCTGAAGAGAGCCCGGTCGGCATCGCCGTCGAAAGTCACGCCCAAATCAAACTTCCCTTTCTGCTGCGCGATTTCCGCCGCCACCGTCTTGGGATGCAGCGCCCCACACCCTTCATTGATATTCTTTCCGTCCGGCGAGGCATGCAGAATCCTCGCCTGAATGCGGCAGGCGCGAAACAACTCAGGAGCCTCCGCGGTGGCAGCTCCGTTCGCGCAATCCACCAGCACGCGCAGCCGGCTCAGGTCGGCCTTCACGTCCTGCGCCAGCCATTCAATGTAGGCATGCCGCAGCTCAGCCTCGCCCGGCAAACTAGGCGCGGGCTTGTGCTTCGGAGCCGTCTCCGGCTCCGGCTTTCCCAGCAGCCCGAAAATTTCCTGCTCAATCGCCAACTCACGCGCGTCCGGCAGCTTATAGCCGTCGCAGGAAAACACCTTGATCCCGTTGTCCGTCCACGGATTGTGCGAAGCCGAAATCACCACCCCCGCCGCATACCCCCGCGACCGCGCCAGGTACGCCACGCCCGGTGTGGTAATCACGCCGGCGCTGTGCACTTCCACGCCGCAACTGGCCAGGCCCAATCCCACGCGGTCGGCGATCCACGCGCTCGACTCGCGGGTGTCCTGCCCAATCACCACCCGCGGGTGCGGGATTACGCGCACCAGGTCATGCCCCAGCGCGCGCCCGATCACGAAGGTGCTTTCCAAGGTCAGGGGATAATCGCCGGCCACGCCGCGAATCCCATCGGTTCCGAAGAGTTGTCTGGTTTGTGAGGTCATTCAGGTTTTCGATTTGGACTGGCCGCTGGGGCCGTTGGATTTTCCCGCATGGTAACAATAATGTGCACCGGCCCGGGATCAACCACCTGGACCAGCGGATCGGACACGTACGCGTGCGTAGTAAAGGTCGCCTGCTGCATCGTCCCGCTCACATCCACCGGATCGGTGGTGGCCGCGTCCACCGCCGCCACCCGTTGCGCCGGGCCGGTGATGGCGATCGTGGCCGGCACCGCTTTCACGCTGGCCACACTGCGGTCGGAAGCGAAGGTTCCCGTCACTCGCGGATGCACTTCCACCTGCCGCGTGAGGCTGGTATCAAGCGTCAGCCGGAACTGGCTGGGAATGATCTGCATTACCGTCAGCCCGTGCGGAAAGTGAATGTTTTCCGCCGTCAGATTGAAAGTCCGTTCGCCGGCCTTGACGCCCGTAAGATCGATATCGGCATAAACCTCTTTGGTTCCGAGCTGACGAATGATGTGCTCCGGCCCGCGCAGCCGCACTTCCGCCCGGGGAATTTCCTCCGAGCCAAATTCCAGGTCCCGGCTGATGCCGTGAAACTCAATGGGAACTTCAACCGCCACTTCGGCAAGTTCCCCGCTCGCCCGCGTCACCGCCAGCCAGCATCCCATGGCCAAAGCCACAGCAATCAGCTTCAGCCCCAGGTTGTGGACTACGTAGCGTTGGACGAGGTTCTCCATGGCCTAACGGTCCGTCCCCGATTTCGCGCGCGCCGGATTCACCAGCTTGGGATTGCCCGCCGCAGCTTCGGCTCCATCGCCGATCCGCGGCAGCGGCTGCGCTATCCCCGCGTCACCTGGTTCCAGAACTTCTCGATCGTTCGCGATGGGCGTGGGCAGCGCTGCCGCCGAAACGTAGCGGCCCAGCAGTTCGCCCATGCGGCGCCGCAACTGTTCTACCGTCAGGTCGCGTTCGATCTTTCCACCCAGCGCGATGCTGATGGACCCGCTTTCTTCGGAAACAATCACCGCAATCGCGTCCGTTTCTTCCGTAATGCCGATGCCCGCGCGGTGGCGCGTGCCCAGCTGCGTCGATAACACCGGATTCATGGATAAAGGCAGGAAGCAGGCAGCCGCGGCAATGCGGTCTTTCTGCACGATCACCGCTCCGTCATGCAGGGGCGCGCTTGGCCGGAACAAGGTCGCCAGCAGATCGTAGGAAAGCCGCGCGTCCAGCGGCACGCCGCTCTCGATAAAGGTGCGCAGGCCGATCTCGCGCTCGATCACGATCAGCGCGCCAGTCTGGTTCTGCGAGAAAAGATTCGCCGCCAGCACGATGTCGTCATAGGCGTCGGCTTCGGCGGTGGTAGTGCGGCCCAGGGTAAGCCGCCGGCCCAGCCGCGCCAGCGCCTGCCTGATTTCCGCCTGAAAAACCACAATCAGCGCGAACACTGCGTAAGGCAGCAGCGTGCTGATCAGCCAGTTGAGCGTAGGCAGTCCGCCTACCCGCGAAGCGTAAAACGCCAGCGCCAGCGCCGCCACCCCCACCAGCATGTAGGCGGCGCGCGTCCCCTTGATGAGGGCGAGCAACTCGTAAATGATCACCGAGACCAGCAGAATGTCGAGCACCGCAATCGACAACTGTGGCCACGTGGCCGGCAACTGCATTC
>DATJXG010000394.1:0-9390 GCA_035500455.1 Terriglobales bacterium
GTGGAGACATGGCCGGAGAGCACGATGGCCGAGCGCGACGGGGTCACGGCGATCTGCTCGTCGGGAAACACGCGATGCTCCTCCTCGGCACATGCGGTCACATCCACATCCACGCGCAGGTCAAAGGTGCGATAGCGCTCCAGTTCGTCCCAGACGATAAGGGTCACCTCGCCCGGCGAACGTCCGTGCACCAGAATCTGCGTCGGACTGATGACCTGCGGATCGGCGATGCCCGCATCGGTCACCGAAACTCGCTTGAGCCGTTCGCTCAGATTGATCAGCAGCGATTTTCCCACCATCACCCGCAGCGGCGCCGATCCCTGAGCCTCGGCTTCGGGTGTCTGCGCCGGAGGCACGACCTGGGCGGGCGACTCGTTGCCGGGCGCCGTCGCCGGCGTTTCCGGGGTTTGCTGTCCGGCGGCAAAGCCGGTGAGAAATAACAGCACGACCGCCAGTGCCGCCGCTGGTTTGAGGGTTCTCGTTTCGCGTCCTGGACCGTTCCAAGGACCGGTTGCCATGTGCATTCTTGGGACCCTGTGCTGCAGTGATGTCGAAGCTGTCACGTTCTATTTCGCGCTGCCTTGGTCTTCGTTCCAGGTTGTTTTCTTGTCGCCCTTAATGACTTCGACCGAATATGTCGGCGGCGGTGGCGGCGGTGCGGACGTGGTCGCAGGCCTCACCACACGATGAGGCGCCGTTACCGGAGGAGGCGCGGACATTCGCTTGTAGAGCGTGCCGGTATTCACCGCGGCCAACTCCTGCTGCTTGGTGTCCAGCGGATTGCGCAGCGCCAGCTGGATCCGTCCCTGGGTGCTTGCCAGGGTAAGCTTCTGTGCGTCATCGGGGGAAACCAGCAGGGTCACTACCTGGGCGGCCTGCGGCTCGCCGGAGGAAGAGCGCTCCATGCGCTGGTTTGCCGCCAGAACCTCGACGTTTTCTAAAACCGTGGAGGTCTGCTGTTCTTCCGCTCCGGTGGCGTTGCCGGTGAGCAGGACATCCACGCGCGTACCCGCAGTCACGAACCCGGCGACCGAAACCACTTCATTCACGCGCACCGAAACCGCGCGCATTCCCGGAGGAATCAGCGACGGAAGGCCCGAACCGGCGTTCTGGCCGGCGAGCCGGTTAGGCAGAATGAATTCGCCTTTGGAGATGGGAAGGATTACGCCGCGCCCCACCAGGGTAGAGGTGCTGGAGAAGTATCCGTTGGGAAGGCTGCCTTCGGGAAAGCGGACGAGCTTTATATCGTCCATCCCGAGCTTTTCACCTACGCCGATGTCATCCGCAGCCACCACCACGGGCACTCCCGCCACGATTGTGGAAGAGTTTTTCGCCCGCAGGTTTTGATACACGCCGTAGCTGACCAGGCCGCCCAGCGCCAACGCGACCAGCCCGATGAGTAACAGTCGATTCCGATTCATTACCGCTCCTTAACCGTACTCCCACCCAGCGACACTTCGCAGGCTCCGGCGCAACCGGAGCGCAGAATGGGCCTCCGCGTCCGCCACCGAGCGCCGGCGTCAGCCGCAGAAAGGCCTGGGCATGAGAGTGTGAGGCGAGTGCCGCGGAATAAGCGAGGACCGAGTTGCGGCCGGTTATTGCCGCACACACCTGCCCTATGCCGGTTGCAAACCTTCCCACCGGTGCCTACGCCGCGCAAACGACTCCCCCTTGGGTTACTGGATTGAGCTGGCGACAGAAGAGAAGACATTGTTCGCGTTGGACCCAATCAAACGGATCGTGCCAACGACGATGACCAGAATCACCGCCAACATCACAGCGTATTCAGCGATGTCTTGCCCCTCATCCTCCCGCCACAGTCTCCGGAGAATGTGTTTCATAGAACCTCCAACTAAAAATCAGGCTGCCAGGCGGATACCTTCAACCCGACTCTGTGCAATCCGATGCGCACTCTCGCTAGCCCGGCGCTCCGGACACAACTCGCTATACAAATCAACAAGTTTCAGAGAAAAGAGGAGGTCAGCTTACCTGACCAGGCCCGTCTCCCCAAGGCATCCCCGCCGGCAAAGAGAAAAAATCTTGCACATTCTTGCCGAAATTGTGCTCACCGGCGTGATCCGAAATGGAAGGGTGCACCCCAAAGTGCCTTCTTCGGAGAACCAAAAGAGAGGCGCGTGCCCGCCCCGGTCCTCACATCCGGATCAAACGCTTTCAGCGGAGGTTTTACTTGATTACGCTGGCGACCAGCGAGAACGAGTTTCCCGCACCGGAGCCGATAAGTCTCACGGTTGCTACCGCAATCACCATAATCACTGCCAGCGTGACCGCGTACTCCGCGACATCCTGGCCGGCATCCGTGTTCCACAGCTTTTGCAAAAATCCCATAGATTCGGACTCCAAAAAGAATCCAATTCAAGGGAGGGCTGTGGGGTGTGGTGCGAGTGCTGGTGTTTCAATCTCGTTACCGCGACCGCAGTTCCGCAGCAAGTTTTTTGCCAGCCCAGTAAGCCGGCAATGACTGGCGCGCAACCTCCTGTCTGCCAGTATCATAACTCAGGCGACCTGACCTTCGACAACTCTTTTTCATAGGGTCATGGTTACCATAGGTATCTAAGGGCCAGTGGGTCATAGATTTACGAGGGTTACCTAAGGGAGGCGGCAAACCACCACCGCCCGCCCATCGGCATAAACCGTTTTCCAGCTGCGGTTAGCTTGAAGGGCTGCCAGCAGCGGGGTGTCCGGTGGAACCACCACCGTGGAAATCTGCCAGCGCTGCAAGGGTTCACGCCAGCTGTCTGTGGCGTTCAATGTGTGCGCGTACTGCGCGAGAAAAGTATCGCCGTACACGTCGGCCCTCCCGTCGATGAAGACGCGCTGCTGTGGATAAAGCTTCCAGATGAAGTATCCACCCCAGTCGTAGGAGTTGAATGTCGGGCCATTTGGGGGATGCGCGCGCAGAAACGAAACGGCGCCCGCGGGAAAGCTCCGCGATTCCGCCTGCGGTTGGTGGGAGATCACGTCGCGCACGCGGAGAACTGCGAGGCACAGGCATACCGCCAGCAGTCCGGCGTTTAGCACTGACTTTCCGGGTGCGGCTGCGGCCTGAGACTGAACCCGCAAACCAAACGCGCGGCTTAAGCGCCAACTTTCCATTGCCGCGCTCAGCGGCGGGGCCGCCACCAACAAATAAATCGGAATGTGCCGCACCGAGAGCAGCGCGGCAAAAATCGCCGCGCAGAACAGGAGTAATTCGCCAGGGCGAGTTTTTGTGCCGTCGGCCGATCGGCCGGAGTCGACAAATCGTCCAGAAAGGGCGACAGCCGCCAGGCTCGCCAGCAGAAACAGCAACAGTGGCAAATAGCTTGCTTTATGAAAATCAGGCGAAAACCATTCCACGATGTAGCGCTGCATGGAGGTGGAGCGCAGCGTTGCCAAGGGGTAGCTGTACATTTTCAGGCCATAAGAATTCAGCGGCACCACTGCCACGCAGGCAAGCAGCACCACCGCCAGCCTGCGCAGGCGGGGCACGGCCTTTGGCCAGGTGGTGAAGCCGAACATCGCGTCCAGTGCGTCGCCGGCAAGAAAAGCCGCCAGCAGCGCGATGCCCAGGGCGTACTCCGCATGCAGGTTCACCCAGAGCAGCATCATGGGGACCATCCACCACCAAAGGCGGGGATTCGCCTCGGCCCCGTCCCGCAGTACTAGCACGGCGCTCGCCAGCAGGAGCGAGATCATCTGCGGGCGCACGCCCCACAGCGGCGCCGACGCCAAAGCCGCCCAGAGCGTCACAATTCCGGCGATGTACGGACGCCCGGCGCAGCGCAGGAACACCAGCATGAAGCTGGCGGCGATAATCCCCGCGAAGATCACGATCAGCGGGCCCCATCCGCCGGCGCGGTACAAGGCGAACAGCAGCACGTCGAACAGCCATTCATGATTGACCCAGGGCTGCCCCGCGCGAGTGAAGGAATAGGGATCGGTGCGAAACACGGCATGGTTGGCCAGGGTAAGCTGGCCGGTCTTCAAGTGCCACCAGACATCGGGATCGACCACATTTCTCGCCGCCATGGCGAACAGGCCGAGAGCGAGAATCACTACGAACACGCGGCGGGTTTGCAGGATTTCCTTGCCGGGACGATGCGCCATGTGGCGGTATCCTACCGCTGCGCGTCCGAAGCTGTCTGCTGTTCTTTGCGATTTGCTTTGCGACCGATGTCCGATTTCGGTCAGGTCCGCTCAAGAGACAGGGAAGACGCGGAGGCTTTGGGCGGGAACCAGTATCTTGCCAGCACCACTCCCAACATCGGCAGGTAGATGAACACCACCGCCCAGCGTCCGACTTCGCCGAAGTCGTGGGGAAAGTGATACCAGCGCCAGATGCCCGCGCCCCAACTGAAGGCAGCGGTCCACACCAGTTCCCTTCTCGACTTCGGAATCAGCCAGAGAATCAGCGCATCGAAGAACCAGCGCTGCGGCATGAGCGCGGCCAGGAACAGCAGCCAGGCGTCGCGGTCGCGCCAACGCACCAGCGCCAGCGCGATCAGCGGCCCCGGCCATATGAGCAAGGGAATGTAGTGGTTGTAGTAGCCCAGCTGTCCGCGCCACCACAACAGCCAGTGGGGCATTGCGATGAACGTGGCCAGCAACACCACCAGGCAGGCCACCACGCCTTTCCAGCTTAAGTGCGTAAGCGCCACTGGCAATCCCACTTGCGGCTTGGCCATGGTGAACGGCAGCGCGAGGGGAAAAAGCGCGCTGGCAGTAATGAGCGGCGCCCATTGCGCGGTGAGGATGCCGATGCAATAAGGAAAGCAGAGAAACACCAGCAGCCGGTGATAGCCGGAACGGCTCAGCCCAAAGGCGAGTAGCGCTGAACTGAGCCCGTAAAATGACGCACCCGCGACCTCCGGCCGCATCCAGACGAAGGGCAGCGCAAAAATCGCCGCGGTCATGGGATATTGCTCCAGCCGCGTGTCGTAGGGATTGCGGTGGGCCAACAAAGCCCGAGCATTGTGGAGGGCCCAGCCGAAATCGGCGGCGCCCTGATGCAGGCGCGCCAGCAGGAACCAGCACAGCATCCCGCTGGCTACACCGATGGCGGCAGAGACGAGAATCCGCAGGCGCATGGAAGAAACTGTCCGCACAGTTGTAACATGGGACAGCCTTCATTGGTTCGGCCCGCGACTTCGGCCAACGTCCCCTGCTTTTGGGTGAAGTTCCGAATTTAGGCGTGGATGCGGCTACAGCGGGCGGAACCGGAGTGCGCACTCCTGCGAAAATTCCTTTCATCGCCATCGGCCGCCAGATCAGCGCTCGTCGTTGGCATTGCGCTCGTATTCGCCGCGGGCATGTGGTTTTACTCGGAGCGCATCCTGGTTGCCTATCAGGTTTCGGACGCGGCCGCACACAACCGCCCGCGCGGCAATCTTTCCGATCTGTATCCCCGCTGGCTGGGAGCGCGGGAGCTGCTGCTGTACCATCACGATCCTTACAGCGGCGAAGTCACTCGCGAGATCCAGGAGGGATACTACGGGCGCGCGCTGGACCCTGCTCGCCCAAACGACCCCAAGGACCAGCAAGGCTTCGCCTACCCAGTGTATGTCGTCTTCCTGCTGGCCCCCACGATCACCATACCCTTCGCCACGCTGCAGGCGGGGTTTCACTGGCTGCTGCCGGTTCTGATCGCCATCACCGTGTTGCTCTGGCTGCGCGTGCTGCAGTGGCGCGCCCCACCGAGTGTGGTTTTAGCATTGATCTTGCTGACCCTGGGAAGTTTTCCCGCCGTACAAGGAATTGAACTGCAGCAGCTGAGCATCGTGGTCAGCGCGATGACTGCGGGATGCGCAGCGCTCCTGGTCCGGGGCCACCTGGCGTGGGCGGGCGTGCTGCTGGCTCTGGCAACCATCAAGCCGCAGCTGGTCTGGCTGCTGGCGGCGTGGCTGGTGGTGTGGGCCCTCAGCGACTGGCGGAAGCGGCAGCGATTTCTTTGGGCGTTCGGCTTCACCCTGGGCTTGCTGTTCCTGGAAGGAGAGCTGGTTTTGCCCGGCTGGATCTGGCGTTTCCGCGAGGCGGCGGCCAGCTACCGGAACTATACCGGCGGCGTCTCCTTGCTGGAGATGCTGACTACGACTTGGGTGGGAAGAGTGCTCGACGTGCTGATCGTGCTGGCGCTGGCGCGGGTGTGCTGGCGCTGGCGCCATGAACCGGCCAATTCGCGCGCCTTCGCGTTTTCGCTGGCCCTGGTGCTGGCGGTGACGATTGCCGTAATCCCCATGGTGGCGCCTTACAATCAGTTGCTGCTGCTGCCGGCGGTGATATTGCTGGCGCGGCGCGGGCGGCAACTGTGGGCGCAAAGCCGGCTCACGCGGGTGGTGGCGGTGATTAGCGCGATTTTCTTGTGCTGGTCGTGGCTCGCGTCCGCGATCATGTGCGCGGCGTCAGTTATTGTCCCGGCTGCAGTTCTGCAGAAAGCCTGGGCGGTGCCGCTCTACAGCAGCCTGGGCGTTCCGATTTGCGTGCTGGGACTGCTGGCGCTTTGCGTGAATCAGTGGCCAGGGGGCGCTGGCCAGCGGCCGGAGGTCGAGGCTTAGCCTGTTGCTGAACCGCAAAGAGCCGGGGTGCCCCATTTCTCGCGTGCCTTTTGCGCGAGAAGTGGGGAGGGCTGCATCGCGACCTCTGGCCCCTGTGGCATCCGAAAGCTGAAAGCTGAGGGCATCCCGCCTCGAATCATCCGTGGAAAGTCAGGTACCCGATGCCGACCCGCATGTGGTGCAGCCAGGCATCCGAAAAGCTGGCGGCGATCGTCAATCCCAGCGCGGCGTGGATCAGTCCGAGCGGCACGATGCTCGGTAACGGCGATAGAGTTCGCAGAAGATCAGGCCGCCGGCGAAGGTGGCAACAGTCAGCAGGGGGCTGGGAATGTGCGCGGCCGAGAACAGCGCCGCCGCGGCCCAAAGCGCGCGCCGGCTGCCGAGGAGCGATTCCAGCCGGACGTAAAAGAATGTCTGCAGGATGAACTGTTGCACTACCGCCCAGATGGTGTACTGCCAGGCGTCATGCCAGCGAATGTCGTAGGAAGGCTGGTGAATCTGCCCGGTAAGCACCGAGAGCACGTAGAGAAGGACGCTCAACAGCAGTCCGGTGCCCAGAATTTTCAGGATGTCGGACGTTGAGGGGAGGCGGAAGCCTAATTCGCGTATGGAGGCAACGTCCTTCCAGAGAAAGGCGATGATACAAGCGGCAACCGAGCCTACAAAAACTTTGTTCGCCGGCCCGCGCTGAGTCCAGATGGCTCCCAGCAGCAGGCAATAGACCACGGCCACCTGCAGCCAGCCGGGAACGGAGAACCGCGCCGGCGATAAACTCTTCCGCGAACCGCCCTCCGGAATCTGAGCGCTACACTCCAATGACAGCCACCAGCTCCTTTACCGCGTCGGCGCTCTTGGTCAGCGCGGCTTTTTCTTCCGGCGTGAGCTTGATCTCCAGAATCTGCTCGATGCCCTTCGCGCCCAGCTTCACCAGCACGCCTACATATAGTCCTTTGATGCCGTACTCGCCGTCCAGATAAGCGGCGCAGGGGAGGATTTTCTTTTTGTCCTTGAGAATCGCCTCCGCCATCTCGGTGACCGCGGCGGAAGGCGCGTAGTAGGCGCTGCCGGTCTTGAGGTACTTGACGATTTCGGCGCCGCCATCGCGGGTGCGCTGCACCAGGCGGTCAATCGTGGCCTTGTCCAGCAGTTCGGTGATCGGAATGCCGGAGACGCAGGAGTAGCGCGGCAAGGGGACCATGGTGTCGCCGTGGCCGCCGAGGACGAAAGCAGTCACGTTTTCCACGCTGACTTTAAGTTCTTCGGCGATGAAGGTGCGGTAGCGGGCTGAGTCGAGCACGCCGGCCATGCCGATCACCCGCTCGCGCGGAAAGCCGCTCATCTTGTAGGCGGCTTGCGCCATGGCATCGAGCGGGTTGGAGACGACGATCAGAATGCAGTTGGGTGAATGCTGCACCACCTTGCTGACCACGTCCTTCATGATCTTGTGGTTGGTGTTGAGCAGGTCGTCGCGGCTCATGCCCGGCTTGCGCGGGATGCCCGCGGTGATGACGACGATGTCAGAGTTCGCGGTGTCGGCATAGTCGTTGGTGCCGATGACGCGGCAGTCACGCTTCTCGATGGGCATGGCTTCCATCAGGTCGAGGCCTTTGCCCTGAGGCACGCCTTCGATGATGTCGATGAGCACGACATCGGCGAGTTCCTTGGAAGCGATCCAGTGAGCGGCAGTGGCGCCGACGTTTCCCGAGCCTACGATGGTGACTTTCTTGCGCATGAATTTCCTTTCGGTCAATCGATCAAAACCTTGAACCTGCCACGGATCTTCGCGGATCTTCGCGGATTTCTCTTAATTCTTGATCCGTGGAAATCCGTACAATCCGTGGCTGTTTTTCAGGCGGTGGTTAACATCACCGCATCCATGTTTCCGATAATGTACCCGGCGAACTCGCTCGTCCTGGCCTTGGTGGCGCCTTCCATCAGGCGCTCGAAGTCGTAGGTGACCTTCTTCTGCTCGATGGTGCGCTCCATGCCTTTCTCGATCAGGTCGGCGGCCTCGTTCCAGCCCAGGTGGCGGAACATCATCACGCCGGAGAGAATTACCGAGCCGGGATTGATCACGTCTTTATCCGCGTATTTCGGCGCGGTGCCGTGGGTGGCTTCGAAGATGGCGTAGCCATCGCCGATATTGGCGCCGGGCGCGATGCCCAGGCCTCCCACCTGCGCGGCACAGGCGTCCGAGATGTAGTCGCCGTTCAGGTTCGGGCAGGCCAGCACCGAGTATTCGTCTGCGCGCGTCACCACCTGCTGGAAAATAGAATCGGCAATGCGGTCGTTGATCATTAGCTTCTTTTTCCAGGCGCCTTTGCCGTGGGTGGCGTAGATGGCGTCGAGCACGGCTTTCACTTCCTTGTTCACCGACTGGCGAAACTCCGGTGGCGCGAACTCCATGCCGGGCTCGACCAGGCTGGCGTTTTCTTCCACGCTGAGGGCGGGGTTTTTGTCTTTGTTGTCCACAATCCAGCTTTCGCGCTCGGTGATGACCTGATCGCGAAATTCTTCCACGGCAAGTTCGTATCCCCACTTGCGGAATGCGCCTTCGGTAAATTTCTGGATGTTGCCTTTGTGCACCAGCGTGACCGTCTTGAGTTTATTTTCCAGAGCGTGCTGAATGGCCATGCGCACCAGGCGCTTCGTCCCCGTGATGGAAATCGGCTTGATGCCGACGCCCGAGTCGAGGCGGATCTGCTTCTTGCCTCCCTTCAGCATGTCTTTGTTGAGGAATTCGATCAGCTTTGCGGCTTCGGCGGTTCCCTGCTCCCATTCGACGCCGGCATAAACGTCTTCGGTATTTTCGCGGAAGATGACGACATTCATGCGTTCG
>DATJXG010000395.1:0-2721 GCA_035500455.1 Terriglobales bacterium
ACCGCTTCCTGATAAATCTCCGGCGTGGTGAGGTCTTTCACGCAGGGGCCGAGGCAGCGCTTGATGTAGTACTGCAGGCAGGGGCGCAGATGAAAGCGAGTGAGGTCCACTTTGCAGGAAGGCACGAGAAAGTAGCGGTGAATCAGGTCCACGATGCGGTAGGCCAGGCTGGTGGGGAAGTAGGGGCCGTAGTAGGAACTGCCGTCCTTGCGCAGACGGCGGGTGACATAGACACGGGGGAAGCGTTCGCTCAGGGTCAGCTTCACGTAGGGGTAAGTCTTGTCGTCGCGCAGCAGGATGTTGAAGCGCGGCTGGCGCTGCTTGATGAGGTTGTTCTCGAGAGCCAGGGCTTCGTGTTCGTTGGCGACTACGATGTAATCGACGTCCACCGCCTCGCGCAGCAGGGTTCCGGTTTTGGCGTCGGCGAGGCTGTCTTCGCGGAAGTAGGAAGCCACCCGGCTTCGCAGGTTGTTCGCCTTGCCGACATAGATGACTTCGCCTTCGGCGTTCTTGTAGAGGTACACTCCGGCGGAAGTCGGCAGGGCGCGGATTTTCTGCTGGAGGTCCACGTGTCTTAAAGAATTATTCTAATTTTAATGGAGCCTGGCGCGGATGAGCCATGACCGAGGCCAGACCTTCCTCTCGGCTAGGTTGTGGTCAGGTGCTCCTGCCCAGGTGCCGGCCGGCACCGGCAAAGGCAATTTCACGCGAAGAACGCAAAGAACCCAAAGGACCGCTAAATCCGCAAGCGCAAGAAGTGTGGTTTTCGAGCGAGAGCGATCGTGATCTGAATTGGAAGCCAGGCGCGCCGGAGGCGGACACACCCATTTCCCTTGCCGGGCTCAGAGGTTTTCCACTGCGAACTGCCGTCGTGCCGTTTAGTGGAGAGTGCTGGCGACGTTGGAGAAAGCGTTGTTGGCGTTTGATCCGATCAGTCGAATCGTCCCGACTACTAGAACCAAGATCACAGCTAGCATGACGGCGTACTCGGCGATGTCCTGACCTTGATCCTCGGACCAGAGCCTCCGAACTAAACCGAACATAAGAGCCTCCGGGGCCTGAGCCCTTCCCTGGGAGGCAATATAATGCTTGGGAACGCCCCGTTTTGTCAAATCCAAAGGGTGGTATTTACCCGTCCGGTGCGGCTTTTCCGGGGTGGAGCAGTCTAGAATATGCAAGCAATGGGAGCAGCGCTGGAGTTCGACGCCGTCAGTAAGGAATACCGGAATTTTCCCAGCCGCCGCAAGGTGCGGGCCCTAGATCACTTCACTTTGCAGGTGGAGCGAGGGGAAATCTTCGGGTTCTTAGGCCCCAATGGAGCGGGAAAGAGCACGGCGATCCATCTGGCGATGGGTTTTATGCGCCCCAGCCATGGTAGCGGCCGTCTGCTGGGAGAACCTTTTGGGCATGCGCGGACCCGCCGGCGGGTGGGCTTTCTGGCAGAGAACGTGGCCCTTTATCATCGCCGGGCGGGGCGCCTGGTACGCTTCTATGGGGCGCTCAACGGACTTGGGGGCGCCCGCCTGAACCAGCGGGCGGCGGAGGTACTGGAGGCGGTAAACCTCACCGATCTGGCCAGCCGGAATGTGGGAAAATTTTCCCGCGGCATGGTGCAGCGCCTAGGCCTGGCCCAGGCTCTGGTCAACGATCCCGAACTGCTGATTCTCGACGAGCCCACTTCGGCGCTCGATCCGGTGGCGCGGGTGGCGGTGCGGGAATTGCTCATCCGCATGCGCGCGCAAGGCAAGACGATTTTCCTGAGTTCGCACCTGCTTTCCGAGGTCGAACTGGTGTGTGACCGGGTGGGCGTGCTGCATCGCGGGCAACTGGTGCGCCTGGGGAAAACGGTGGACCTGCTGCAATCGGGAGAGCAGGTGGAAATTGTGGCGCGGGGAATACTGGTCACGTCCTTTGCCGGGGCGGTGGCGCAAAACGGCGTGGTCAGTTTTTCGGTGCCCTCGAAAGCGCAGCGCCAGAGCCTGGAGCAGGTGTGGAATCTGGGAGGCGAGGTGTTGAGCGTGAATCCGCTGCGGCGCTCTCTGGAAGAGATTTTCCTGGAAGTAACCGCGAGCGGTGAATCTGCGAGTGCGAAAGGCGGCGCGTGAAGGCTGTCATCCTGATAGCGATTAATTTCGTCCGCGAGCAGCGCTGGCCCATTTTTGTCCTGTTGCTGTGGGTGCTGCTGCTGGTTTTCCTCGGCCTGGTGACGGACATTCCCCGCGAACGCGAGGACCTGCTTTTCATCTTCAAGCAGGTGGCGGTTTACGTGGTCGCCTTCAGCATTTTTTTTGGCGGGTCGGCGACGTACAACGAGCGCAAATCGCGGCGCATTCTGGCGGTGCTTTCGAAGGCAGTGGCCCGGCACCAGTATTTATCCGGGTTGATTTTGGGCGTGGCCATCTCCTGCGGCATTTACTGCTTTTCGCTCGGCCTGACGGGAAGCTGGACTCTGGGGCAAGCTGGATTTCCCGTCGCCCAGGTTTGGTATCTGATGGCCTGCCTCATCGCGGCCTGCGTGCTTTCGGGAACGATTGCGCTGATGTTCTCCACTTTTCTGAACCCATTTTTTGCCGCCGGCGCCACCGGCATCGTGCTGGGACTGCCGATCCTGGCCAGCCACTCACTATCTTCGCGCTTCGGGTATTCCATTCCGGTGGTGGAACTTACGATCACAATCATGAAGGCTTCCTATAAGGTGCCCGGAGCACGGGATTGGTTTCC
>DATJXG010000396.1:0-5015 GCA_035500455.1 Terriglobales bacterium
TAACGGAGTCACGGTTGGAGGCGGCGGAGTGGGACTGTTTTCTGATGGCGCGGGCTCCGGCAAAGTCTCCGGAAACCTGATCATCGGGAACGTGCTCACCGGCAACGGCATTGCCGGCGTCTCGCTGCACACTCACGTCGGCCCGGCTTTTGGCCTTCCGCCGGATGACATGAACGGCAACAAGATCATCGGCAACTTCCTCGCCGGAAACGGGCCTGATACCGACGACACCGCCACACCCGGCCCCACCGGAATCAACATCAACAGCGGGGGCGGCGGAACGCCCGTTCAGGGCACCATCATTTCGCAGAATATTTTCAAGAACGAACAGATCGACATCGCCGTCAACACTCCGGCGGAGGTGGATGCGCATTTCAACAACCTGCTGGGTGGCATGGTGGGTGTCGAAAACGTTTGTGCTTTCGACTCTGCGTCCTGCGCCGGCAGCATCGATGCGACCCGCAACTTCTGGGGATGTGCTGCCGGCCCCGGGGCCACGGGTTGCTCCACAACCAGCGGAGCCAACATCAGTGTCGCTCCCTGGCTGAGAAGATTCTTCCGGCAATAAGAACACAGCTGTCCGGGGCCCGGCTCCCCGGAGTGGAATTAAATCTCAACCGCTCCTGGATGTTTCCTCAATACGGGGGTGCCCCACGTCTCGCGCTTTTCGAGACGTGGGCGCTTCCCCAGGCACTCTCAGGTGCCGCAAAGGCAAGTCTCCCGCACCTCTCCCTACTGCACGCTCAGCGATGAAATGCGGTTATTCCAGGTGTGTCCCGGCTTCTGCATCACCGGGAGCTGCCGCAAGTCGGGAACATCGCCCCCGAGGGTCTGCCGCGCCCCGCTGAAATTGCGATCGTCAAACACCGTCACGCGCGCGCCGCCGAAGGCGCGGATGGAGGAAATGTCATCTCCGTAGCCGGCCAGCGATTCGCGTTGCTCTCCCCGCCGCATGCAGAAGAAGCTGCCGCCGAAGTCACGGTCTTTGTAGAAGCAGGCCCCGCCGGATTGCCATCGGCCGCCGTGCCAGTCTCCCCGCGGCGGCCAGTTGTCGTTCGGGCCGCGTTCCCACCAGCCATTCTCCGGGTTGGGGTTCCCGCCGCGTCCTCCGCCGGGGCCGCCGGAAACACTGAAGTAGGCGCGGCAGCCGCGGTCCACCCACAGGCCGCGGGCATCCACGCCCCAGCTACTGCCTTGAACGCACTCCGCGCCGCTGATCTGGCGATCCATGCGCACCTGGTTATAGCCGTAGCTGCCGCAATACTTGCGTCCGCCGTCATTGGATTCGCACTTGATGGAATTCGCATCGCCGCCGCCCTCGCGCATTCCGCGGTCGCGCCGCCCAATTTTGAAGTAGGCGCGGCAGCCGCGCTCCACCCACAAGCCGCGATCATCCACGCCCCAGCTTTGCCCCTCGATGCAGGGCGAACCGCTGATCTGGCGATCCAGCCGCACCTGCCGGTCGCCGTAGCTTCCGCAGTATTTGCGGCTGTTGTTGTTGGCCTCGCACTTGATGGAATCCTGCGCGGCGGCGATGGCGGGAATCGCTGCCAGAAACAGTGCAACGCCGAGTAAACGCACAAACCGGGTGAGTTTCATCTGCTTTCTCCTGATCTCGAAGCGCTCGCTGCGCCGCAAGCCCCAGCGGCGCAAATCCGCACTCGCTGATTTTGGACCGAACCTTCTTCAACCTACCACAGCCGGCAACGCTTGATCATGCCCGGCCGCAAGCGGCGCCCGAGCTTTGGCCTCTGTTCAAGGCCGCGAGGTCTCAAGAGTCGTCCTTTCCCTTCGGGCGGCTCACCAGACAAAAGGCACAAGGCGATAGCGCACGCGCTGAGTATAAGCGGCGTAGCCGGTGAGTTCGCGCCGCAGAAACTTCTCCTCGCCGAGAATACGGACTATCAGGATTGCTACGGGGACCAGTGCCAGCACGGTGGCGGCATACGATTCCAGCCAGAGTGGCATGCCCGCTATCAGGAGGACGCTTCCCGCATACAGCGGGTGGCGCACTATCCGGTAAACGCCGCTATCGACCACGGTCTGACCCCTCTCGGTCTGCAACCGCACCGCGGGCACTGCGAAGCTGTTCTCGCGGAAGGCGAGCGAAATCAGCGTCCACCCGGCAACAAACAGCAGCAGGCCCAGCGACGAAACAGCAATCGCCGGCCTAGGCAGCAGATGCAGGTGAAAAACGTCCACAGGAATGAAACTCATCAAGCCGTAGTACGAGGCGATGAGCAGCACCACCGCAATTTTATCCGCGAGGGGTTGGTCTTTTGGGAAGCGTGTCTTGAAACGTTCATTGAGCAGGTCCGGCCGCCTGGCGAAGACCGCGAACATTGTCACTGTCCAGGCCGCGACCATGACCCCGATGAATGTCCAGGCGCGCCACCAGCGCAGCGTCCAGGCTGGTAGAAAGAGAAAGGCGCCGCACATCGCTAGGATCATGGCGACGGCCGAGATGAATCTGCGGGCGAGCATGACCGACTCCAAACCGGGGCCGAGGACAGCCGAACGATAGCACATCGGGCAACCAGCGGCTGTGACTCGGAAGCGGCCGGCAGCTTCTGTAACCGGTGCAGCCTGGTTTTACGGTTTTTGCGGATTCTCCTCCATGGTGAACGGCGCGGTCTTTCTGCCGTTCCAGTTGGCGCCGAAGTTGGAGTCGGTGCTTTCCAGGTGATAGCCCACCAGTTCGGGGATGAATCCGCGCAGACCGCGGGGCCACTGCTGCGGGAAAATCGTATCTTCGCGGCCGGCGTTGGTGTGGCCCTCGGGATATCTGCCGATGCCGGAGACCTTCGGGTTCCACAGCTGGAAAAAGCCGATGGGAACGTAGCCGCCGGCAAAATCCTGCATGATCCGCGTACCTACGGAAAATGAGTTATTCATGTGTACATACGAGTTGCACTCATGCTGCAGCTGGGGAAGTTCCAGAAATTTGTCCCAGCTGCGGTAGCCCTTCACGATGAAGCGGTCGATGCCGTAAATCATGCGTTTGGAGAGGTTGGCGTTGGCCAGCAGCCGCCGGGTAAGAGGCGGCAGCCAGATGTCGGCGTCAAGGTGGACCACCCAGTCGTCCTGGCTCAGGCGGGCCAGACCCACGTTGATGCCGGCGCCTTTGCAGAATTTCTTCCAGCGGGAATTGAGCGCATCCGTGGGGGCGCACTCCACGTGATAGAACTCGCAGATGCGCTGGGTCTCGCGATCCTCGGCCGAGGTAACCACCACCATCCGGTCAAAGTGAAACTTGTTTTGCGGCAGCGTACAGCGCAGAAAGTCATGATAACGGTCGCACACGACCACGGCTTCCAGTTTGAAGTTAGGGTCGGGAGTATGGGGGACGACATTGAGAGATGGATCATCCTGGTACGTCATTGAGTTCCTCTGGGAAAAAAATGCAACAAAAAAGGCGCAGCGGTTGGGCTGCGCCTTATCTATCTACTAATTTCAGAATAGCAGATTGGAGGGGTAAATCAGGACACACCACCGCACATTATTTTGCCAGTAGAACCAGGCAGTTACGGAGAATTGTACGTACAAGGGGGGCTTGACAGGAATTTGCCGTTTGCACCGGTTATGGTGCAACTGAGCATTTTCCCGGCCACTGGCTGTATGGCAAGAGCTAACGGGGCTTGGTCACGGGCTTGAGGACCGCCTTGCCCGGCGAGGCGGCGTCCTGGACTAACTGGAATTGTTCTTCAGCCCGAGCGTAAACCGAGTGGACATGGTCGGTCACCGTAGTGGCGATTGTGTATGTACCTGGAATATCGTCGGCGTCGAAGGTGATGTCCATGACCGGATTGAGCACGATCACGCTGGGAGATCGCGGGTCGGGCGCGAGCGCGCCGGAGAAGCGGGCGGCGGAGAACTGAGTTTTGCCGTTGGGTGCGACCAGACGCACGCGGGCAGTCAAGTCCATCTTGTCGGATGCCGGCCAGGGATAGGCGGTCACGACAAACGGCATATAGAACTTCTTGCCGGGAACCAGTTGACGAACACGTCCCGCGCCGGCCCGGCCGGCCTGCGGCATCAATACCCACTTCTCGATCGCGGCGTGGGAGTCAACGATCAGGATGTTGGCTTTGAAGCTCGCTTCCTTCAGCCCGGCGATATCCGCATCGGCGGCCGCAGCTTCCTCGCCGGGTTGCGCAGTGGCGGACTGCTTCTGTTTGCGCTGCTGCCGGGCAAGATCACCGAGCGACTGGTTGTTGTCCTGGGCCAGGAGCGGCGAGGCAAACAACCCGATGAGCAAAAGAGTGAACGCGACGTTGTGATGTTTCAAGACGGCCTCCAGACTGAAGGCGAAGGTTATAACTGAAATGTTGCTACAGCCTGGCGAGGCGCGAAAGTGACGGACGTAATGGCGAGACCTGATCTCGTAAATGATGCAAGAAAAGGCTGCAAGGGGATGCTGCAGGGGATGCCGTGGAAGGGCACGGCTTCGGAGGCTGCGGAAAAAGTCGATTTCGCCGCGAAGAGATGACCACCGGGGCTGAAGCCCTCATTGATTGAGGGCGCTTACGCGGCCTGAAGGGCCTCCTCCACGGTGATCGACGCGTTCGTGAGTTTTTCCGCAGACATCGGGCGCAACTACCTGCGATTTCGGGCGCCCGGCCACAAACGCCGCATTTTGTCACAGACGCTGAAAGCCTCAGCGCTTCATGGTGACTACACGGTCGCTCGCAGCCGGTCGCGGCGGCGGATCAGAACCGGCGATCAGCAGGGTTTCCGCGAAGGGCCATTCGTGATCAATCCACTGCGCGTGGCAGCGGAAGCCGCTGGCTTCGGCCAGGCTGCGCACTTCTTCGCGCATGTATTTATGGCTGCTCTCCGTCCAGATAGTTTCGTTCTCAACAAAATCAACAGTCAGTGCGGCGGCAGGTATGGCCACTTTCTGATCGCGCCGGGAGCGCAGGTGCATCTCGACACTGCTCGTGGCCTGATTGAAGCGCGCCACATGTTCAAAGTCCTTGAGCACAAAGCCGGCATCGAGTTCGCGGTTGAGGCGG
>DATJXG010000397.1:0-2182 GCA_035500455.1 Terriglobales bacterium
GTCCCGACGCCGCCATCGCCTACCTGGGCGACGACGAGACTGACGAAGACGCGTTCGTGGCACTGAAGGGGAGGGGACTGGCCGTGTTAGTACGTCCCGAATCGCGGCCCACGTCAGCCGATCTCTGGCTCAAGCCGCCGGAGGAACTCTACGAGTTTCTCCACCAGTGGCTCCTCGCTTGCGGAGGTGAAGCATGACCACCATTGAAGGACGTCTCATTCTCGTTTCCAACCGCCTGCCGGTTTCGCTCAAGCGCCAGGGCGAGAACCTGCGGGTTGAGCCCAGCCCCGGTGGCCTGGCCACCGCCCTTTCCGCGGTTTGGAACAGCTATAAGGACGGCATCTGGATCGGCTGGCCCGGAGCCACGGTTGAAAACGTTAACATTCAGGATCTGCTCGACAAGGTCGCCAAAGAAGGGCCCTATCAGTTGCGCGCCGTCATCCTGACGGCGCAGGAGGTCGAGCGCTTTTACGCCGGCTTCGCCAACGAAATCATCTGGCCCCTGTTTCACGATCTGCAGTCGCGCTGCAACTTCCGCCCCGAATATTGGGAGGCTTATCAGAAGGTCAACCGCAAGTATGCCCGCGCGGTCGCCAGTTCTTCCAGTTCCGAAGACCTGATTTGGGTGCACGATTACCAACTCATGCTGGTGGCGCAGAACCTGCGCGAGATGGGCTCGCGCTCCCGGCTGGGATTCTTCCAGCACATTCCGTTTCCTCCCCCGGACGTTTTCGAGAAACTGCCGTGGCGTGATTCCGTGCTGCGTGGCCTTCTGGAGTTCGACGTCCTCGGCTTCCAGACCAGCCGCGACCGCGCCAACTTCATCGCTTGCGTCGCCGAATTGCTGCCGGAGGCTGAAATCCACGATGGCGACCAGCAGCAGGCTATCGTTCATCTCGGCGGACGCCGCGTCATTGCCGGCGCGTTTCCTATCAGCATCGATTTCGACGAATTCGCCGTGCCCGCTTCCCAGCCTGATGTAGCCGCGCGCGCCACCGCCATCCGCAGCGAGTTGATGGAAAACATCCTGCTGCTCGGCGTGGACCGCATGGACTATACCAAGGGCATCCCCGAGCGCCTGCAGGCCTTCCGCCTGCTGCTGGAGCGTTTCCCCGAGCTGCGCCGCCAGATCAGCCTGGTGCAGATCGTTGTCCCCAGCCGCTCCGATATCCCGGAATACAAAGGACTGCGCGAAGAAGTGGAACTGCTCGTCAGCCAGATCAACGGCCAGTTCACCCAGCCGGGCTGGGTGCCCATTCACTACATGTACCGCAACATGCCCCGCCACGACCTGCTGGCCTATTACCGCGCCGCCGACGTGGCCCTGATCACCCCGCTCAAAGACGGCATGAATCTGGTCGCCAAAGAATTCTGCGCCGCCCAGATCGACGAGCGTGGCGTCCTGGTGCTGAGCGAATTCGCCGGCGCGAGCCCCGAACTGCGCCATGGCGCGATTCTCGTGAACCCCAATGATTTCGTCGGCGTAGCCAACGCCATCCGCCAGGCCGTGCAGATGCCTCCCGAAGAGAAACTCAGCCGCATGCGCCTGCTCCGCGAAATCGTGAAGAACCACAACATTCAGCGCTGGACCAGTTCCTTCCTCACCGCTGCCACCTCCATCGTGCGCGATGACAGCGTCCCCAGCAGCAACGGCAAACAAACCCAACCCACCTCCCGCGACGAAGGCACCCCCGGCGTCGCTTTGGTGGCCCGCGCCCTAACCTCGCGCCTCGGAGGCCGCAAAATCACCCCCCGCCCCATGCCGACATTTTTGGCCACATAGGGAATCTGCGACGCTGCCACAAGGCCGCCAAGCGATCTTCTCCGCGCGCTCAGCGGAAGTTCTCTGCGCCCTCGGCGTTTTAAGATTTGGCTTTCGGCAGCGAGTGGAAATCCAAGGCCGGTTTTCTTTGCGGTCTTTGCGATCTTTGCGGTTGAGACTCTTTCGCGGCGCCTCCGATGGCAATCCCCATTCTCTCTGAGGTAATATGTACCCGACGCGCCGCGAAGCGGGAGTAGTTCAGCGGTAGAACGCCAGCTTCCCAAGCTGGATGTCGCCGGTTCGATCCCGGTCTCCCGCTCCATTTTTAAATCTTCCCGCCTATTTCGCCCCCTGCAGAGCCGTAACCACGATGCTCACCGGATCTTTCACCACCAACGTCTTTCCATCCGCAAACGTGAT
>DATJXG010000398.1:0-2580 GCA_035500455.1 Terriglobales bacterium
CGGGTGCGCGACATAAAAGTGGAAGTCACGCCGCTTGGCGACCCGCCCAATAGTCCTCGAACCTGCCGTTGAGATGGCAGCAGCGGAGGGCGAGGATGGCATTGGCGCCCCGCACTGTCCAGAACATGCCGGATTTCTTGAGACGTGAGCCGATCACAGCCTTACATCCAGCTTCAATGACGCCGGAGCCAACGAACAGATGTTGGGCGCGGAATTTGGGATAGCGCATGCGCTCCTTATTTCTGTTGAAGTAATCGGCTTCCAGGCGGATCTTCTCGGCCACTTCAGGATTGCTGGAATGGAGGGAAGCAATCGCGGCCACCAGCTTTTCGATTTTCCCTTTGTCCAGCAGGCGCTTCTGATGGACTCTAATCCAGGCTTTCTGCTTCGCCTCGTCATTGGGATGGAGTTTGCGGACCAACTCCCAGAGGTGTTGGCGCGCGTGATAGAGATCGACAATCTGCACGGCGCTGGGAAAATGCTGCTCGGCAATGTTCCAGATCCACTCCGCCCCATCGCCGATGACGACTTTCTTCTGGGCGCGGCTCCAGCCGCGCTTCCAGGCTTCCAGGTAGAGCCGCTTGCCGAACTCCTCGGCGCTTTCGATGGCGCCGGTGTAGGTGGTGGAGTCCGGATCCCGGATGGCGAAACCTTCCTGGTCCCATTTGGTTTGAGTGAACACGCATCCCAACTTGGCTTCGCGCGTATGCGCGGGCTGTCCGTCTACCTTGCCCTTACGTCCCTCCGTCTCCTTCTGGACTACCGGCACCCCGGTGCCGTCCATTTGCACATACAGGACGGGGACCGGCGCACCAATCACGATGGGCAGATCCAACTGGACGGCTCGCTGGACCGCCTGTCGCTCGCCGTGCGCAATATCGCCGCCGATAGCTTCCGCCGTCCGTTCCACCGCTTTCGTGGTCACCTCCAAGCCGGCCAGCACCTTCATCTGCTCGCGGCCGTGATCGAAGGGAGCCTCCTGGCCGACCAGCGCCTGCATGCGTCGCACTCCGGGGGACGTTTCCGTATTCTCGATGTCCAGTTCGACATCCGCCGGGAACTGGCCGATGTGACAGCGCGGGCACAGATAGTAGGGCCGCGATACGTGCACCACGCCCACCACGGTGAGGACCGGCTTGGTCCGCAACTCCCGGAAGTGTGCTTGATGGCCGCACTTGCAGGCAATGCTGCGTTGTTCGGCTGCGGGCGCAGGGAACTTTAGCATTTCGCTCAGGGCGGCAGCGCCGGCCCGATGCATGGCTGAGCGTACCAGGGCTTCGAGAGCTTCTAAATCCACCCGTCCAGTCTTGCGGCGGCTCTGGAAAACCACGCGCAAGAGTTGCTCTACTTCACGCGTGATTTCTTGGCGGATCGCTTCGGCCGTTTTTTTTCCTCCGGCGACATAGTGTCGTCAGCAGGGCGTGCCCGGCAGATCCTTTCGTTCACCTCCAACAAGTCCTGGCTGAGTTGCCGGAACCGATGAAAGGCTTCGACCTCACGTTGCGCCTTGCGCAACTCCGCCGCAGAGGAGAAACTCTCGCTGACGGTCTTTCCGTCCACTTTGCGGGTCAAACGGAAGTTTGGGCCATGGCCGGGTTGCCCTGGTTGATGGCAATGGCAACTGGGTTTTCCGCAGCGGCCGTTGATGGCGGTAATGGAGCCGCTACGAAAATCGCCCAGCTGAACGATCGCGGTCAAGATAGTGGAGCGTTGCTGTTCGAGGGTGGTGAGGGAATCAGGCAAGAGGCACCTCCGTTCCTAACGTATACATACGTTAGGATTATAACGCCAAAAAAAAAAGAAACCGCCAAGCCCTCACTTCTATGTCGTGCACCCAGTATATCCCATGGCCGAGGTGTCTGGGGGGAGTTATGATGATTCTCCAAGCTATGCGCAATTCACATCTTGTCCTCCTGCTCGCCTGCGCCTGCCTGCCTCTCGGCGCGCAGGTTTACAAGGATCCCGCGGAACCCGTCGAAAAGCGGGTGGATGACCTGATCTCCCGCATGACGCTGGACGAAAAAGCCTCGCAACTGCTCAGCCAGTCGCCCGCCATCGGCCGGCTGGGTGTGCCGGCCTACGACTGGTGGACCGAGTGTCTCCACGGCGTGGCGCGCGCGGGACGTGCGACCGTCTTTCCGGAGACGATCGGCATCGCCGCGACATGGGACACGGACTTGGTCTTACGGATGGCCACGGCAATTTCGGACGAAGCGCGCGCCAAAAACAACGAATTCATCCGGCGGGGCATGCGCGGCATTTACGAAGGACTCACCTTCTGGACGCCGAACATCAACATCTTCCGCGATCCGCGTTGGGGGCGGGGCATGGAGACCTACGGTGAAGATCCCTACCTGACCGGCCGCATGGCAGTCGAGTTCATTCGCGGCATGGAGGGCAACGATCCGAAGTATCTGAAGACAGTCGCGACGGCGAAGCATTACGCGGTGCACAGCGGGCCGGAATCCACGCGCCACGTGGCCGACGTCCACGTTTCTGACGAAGACCTGCGCAACACGTATCTGCCGCAGTTCGCCGCGGCGGTAAAAGAAGGCGGGGCGTATTCGGTGATGTGCGCTT
>DATJXG010000399.1:0-3109 GCA_035500455.1 Terriglobales bacterium
TCACGCCGCCGATAGTTCACGTCGCGTCGTGGCTGGTTCCTCTGGCTGCTGTCGCGTGGGCGGCCGCGTCGGGAGTAGGCCGCAATGCTGTCCTGCGCCGCTACGATGCTTCCCTGCCCCGACGGCCTATGCTGCTTAGCGCACTGCAATTCCTGCGGATCATCTTTCTCGGTGCGAGCTTCTGGTTGTGGTTTTCAGCAGTGCAATGGGCGGCCAATTACTCCCTGTCTGGCGCTGAACCAAATCTCGTGGCATACAGCGCGCTGGCCATCTTCATCTCGCTGGGGATTTTCATTCTCTGGGCGGTAGTGAGCTGGATCTTCTCGATTGCGCCGCTCCTGGTACTGCTTGAAAACCGCGGCCTTGTATCCAGTCTGGTGCGCAGCCTCCGGCTGGGACCGCTCACCGGCAAGCTCGTCGAGATAAACCTGGTGATGGGCATCGTCAAACTGGCGCTGATCGTCGTGGCCATGGTCTTCTCCGCGATGCCTCTGCCATTCGAGTCGGTGATGCAAGGCCCAGCGCTTTATGCATGGTGGATTGTGGTCACCCTGTTGTACCTCGTGGCGTCGGATTTCTTTCAGGTGGTGAGGCTGGTGGCGTTTGTTAAGCTGTGGCGTGCGTTTCAGCAGTGGTCGAGCGAACTCCCGGTTGCCGCCACCACGCTAAAAGGGAGATAAGCCCCGAGATAAACCACAAAATTCCCGGAACGAACAGCCAGCGCATCGCCGGAAATTCGTCATGAGAATTCGTCATCACTGCCAGACCGAAGCAAAGTACAAGAATGATAATTCCAAGCATTGCGAAGCCCCACGCTTCGAACCAGGGGATACGTTGTTTTGTTCCGTTTGAGGCAAGAGATGCGAAAAAGGAATCCAATCCGCGACCAGCGAGCCACCAAAACGGTAGACAGAAAATAGGCCAAGAGAGGGCCCGCCACCCCCATAAGCCTAGAGGTTCGGCCCACGCCGGCGTCCAGTCATCGGGCCACGTAGTAAACCGATCGACTAGCAACGACCCGAAAAGCCCGGGAAAGTTGAGATAGGTGATTGCCTCAAAGCGGCTTGGGAGAGCTGTCTTCCTTTGGTTTCTCAACCAGATTTCCGCTTGATCGGTCGCAAAGATCAAAACTTTACCTGGGTTCGCCGTTTGGGATCGCGGATCGATTCGGTTGAAGCGAAATGCGTGCAATACCTTTGCCGCTGGTATCCCGGCCATCACCGCTGCCAGCAATAACTCTCCGATTGGCAGCACCCATGCCCAGCGCACCCACTTCGGCCATGTCTTACTCATCGAGGGCAGTGTATCAGCGGATTGAACCTTTACACCGCGAAGTGATCCTGAAAAACTATCCCGTGGACACTCCCTCGATCGTCATCCTCGACTTCGGTTCTCAATACACACAACTCATAGCCCGACGGATTCGCGAGCAGAACGTCTTTTCCGTGGTGCTTCCCTGCACGGCTCCGATCGAAGAAATCCGCGCACAGAGACCGCTGGGCATCATTCTCTCAGGCGGTCCTTGCTCGGTGTATGACGCTGACGCGCCCGCCGCCGATCCGGCGATCCTCGCTCTGGGACTGCCCACGCTCGGCATCTGCTACGGTCTGCAGTTCATCACGTACCATCTCGGAGGCAAGGTCCACCCGGCGGACAAGCGCGAATATGGACACGCTGAGGTCGGAATCGTTGATGCCGCTACTCCGCTTTTTGAGGGCATTCCGGCATCGCTCAATGTATGGATGTCGCACGGCGATGAAGCCGTCGAGTTGCCTCCCGGCTTTCATCTCACAGCGAAGACATCGAACGCCGTCGCCGGTATAGCCAATCCCGAACGAAAGATCTGGGCGGTGCAATTTCATCCCGAAGTACACCACACAAAGCAGGGCACGGCTCTGCTGCGGAATTTTCTCTTCAACATTTGCAAGGCCAGGCCCGACTGGACCCCGGAGCACTTCATCCAGTCCGCGGTGGCTTCGATACGAGCAAAGGTTGGAGACGGACGCGCCATATGCGCGCTTTCCGGTGGAGTCGACTCTTCGGTTGCGGCGGTTCTCGTACATCGCGCCATCGGTGACAGGCTGACTTGTGTGTTCGTCGACAACGGAGTTCTGCGCAAGAACGAGTTCTTCAAGGTTCAGGAGAACCTGCGTGAAAAGCTAGGACTCAACCTGGTTGCGGTCGATGCAAGCGCGCGCTTCCTGGCAAAGCTTGACGGCGTCACAGACCCTGAAACCAAGCGCAAGCTGATCGGTAATGAATTCATCGCGGTCTTCGACGACGAGGCCCATCGCATCGCCGAGAAGTCCGGCGGTGTTGACTGGCTGGTTCAGGGAACTCTGTATCCCGATGTGATCGAGTCTTCGTCCGTCAAAGGACCATCGCAGACCATCAAAAGCCATCACAACGTGGGCGGCTTGCCAGAGACGATGAAGCTCAAATTAATCGAGCCGCTACGCGATCTCTTCAAGGATGAGGTCCGGCGCATTGGGCGCGACCTGCAGATGCCCGACGATATCCTCCAGCGCCAGCCTTTCCCCGGACCGGGGCTCGCAGTGCGCATCCTCGGCGAGATTACTCCGGAGCGCGTGGCGTTGCTGCAGGAAGCCGACGACATCGTTGTGACTGAGATCAAGCGCGCCGGGCTCTATCAGCAGATATGGCAGTCGTTCGCCGTGTTGCTGCCAGTCAAGAGCGTCGGCGTGATGGGCGATCAGCGCACCTACGCACATACCTGCGCGATCCGCGCAGTTCACTCCGAGGACGGCATGACCGCCGATTGGGTTCCCCTGCCGTACGATGTGCTGAAGACCATCTCCAATCGCATCGTGAACGAAATACGCGGTATTAATCGAGTGGTCTACGACATCACATCGAAGCCGCCAGGCACGATCGAGTGGGAGTGAGGACTGCCAGTTCACAGGGTCGCCCCAAGACCTCTCTGGTATCCTTCCTCATCATTGACTTCACCCACGACTTCCATTCTCCTAAGGATGCCTGTGATGCCTCGACCTCGCTGTCCGCTGGCCTTCTTCGCTCTTCTTGTATCCACCGGCCTGCTTCAGGCACAAACGAATATTGACGCCGCGTTCGCGCGCGATCCGAAGCA
>DATJXG010000400.1:0-10334 GCA_035500455.1 Terriglobales bacterium
AAGGGCCTCCATGTTGGGAGGCCCTTTGCTTTGTCTTTTAGATTCACGATTGGAAAGGCGTTGCATGAAACTTTACGACAGCCTTTTTTCCCTTTTTGGTGCGCAGAGACCGGATACGATCTTTGGGCACTTTTATCCACCAAGACGAACTAATCCCACCGATCCACCGGACTATGATGAACCATTCAAACAGATCGCGAGAATCTCCATGGATGGATACGATTCTTGGACTTTCCAACAAGCGAAATTTAGGACGAAACACGGCTATTCAGTCGTACCTAAGCTAAAGAACTACCTCAATTACACCTTTGTTCGGCTCCTCACGCTCGAACAGGAAACCCCCGGTGAATACTTTTTCTTTAATGCTGACCAAAGTTGGGTTAGCTTCAACACTGGACTACAGAACTCGTTCGGAGCTGATCTCCTCGCAATTTTTCAACGATACCAGCCTAAACCTGGCGGACCTCCTATCAGTTCAAGACCAGACTGGGTTTATAAGGGATGCCATCCGTCAAACGACCGGCATTATCAATCAACCTTCGGCACGCGGACTCCAAGCATTGCTTGGTATTCGCGGGACAGTAAAGACTATGTTTTCGATACCTCTTATACCCTAGACAAAGAAGCCTTCGATCATCTTTTCGAACGCGCTAAGGAACGTGCTGGGCTGGGAAACGTAGTAGATGAAGTTATCAGGAATTACCTGCGCGGGGCGATTGAAAATCTCGTGCCCAAGATCATGCGGAACTACAAGATCGCCATACCGGTATATTATGTGGAAGAAAAACGGATGCAGCTTTTGCTTCCCTTTTATGCCGCCACTCCGGGTGACATTTCGTCCTTTCTGGTAGAGCGGGACGACGCAAACAAAATCTACAGAATCAAGACAATCTTCGATCTGGATCAAGCATATTTTTCGGCGCGTTTGATTACGCGCCCCGACAGGGATTGGTTGAATCCTTAGTGCTACACTGAGCGCATGAGCCGCAAGAAACACAACCCAAATCCAGCAGGCAGAGACGGCGCACCAGTGTCTCTCTATCCTTTTAAGTTCGAGGAAGCTATTGTTGGGTTGGCGCAAGTGAAACCGCCGGAAAAAGAAAAGCCCAAAGCCAAGCCTAAGAAGGCTAAGGGCTAAGGGCTCGTCGGGCTCATGCCCGCGATCCTACCCAATTCGGCTTGGGTATGTAAAGTGGATAATTTCGGAGCCGGCCGCCTTGTTCTCAAAGGGATAAGTTCCTACCCTCGGCGCCCGCAAGCCGGACAGATCACTTGCCAATTCAACCGGACATATCATGTGCTAACAACATGCAAAAGCTTGCATCTTGACCTGCCGCACGAATGGCGATAAGCTTCGTGCCATTTTCGGGGTGTCGACTGGTACTCGCCACCAGCTTGGGCTTCGGGTCCAAATTTGGTTTGCGGCTCTGAGTCGGCGCCACCGGCCATCTGTGCAGCCGGCTGCGCGGTGCATCCACCCTGGCTGTTTCCCTGTAGCTGCAGAAAGCTCTTTCCCAGGAGATGTGTGGCATGCGTGTGCCCTTCGTCGCTTCGGTTCGCTGCCTCGCTTCGTCTGTTCAGTCGGCGGTGTTCGGAAAGTCCCCGTCTTCTTCCCCGGATGATCCCACACCAGGGCTGGAGAAGGAAAAGCCGACTGTCGTGGGGTTGGCGGCACTTGTCCTGCATCAACAATCGGAATCTCGGAAGCACCTGCCGGCTTCCGAAGGGGATACTGCGGACCAGCCATGCAGTCGGCCGCCGGCCGTACCCCTGTTGCCTCCGTGTAGCGGCAGGCAGTTCTCTCCCAAGGAGATGTCGGTGATGAGTGCGCCCTCCGCTAGTCTGGCCCGTGGCGTCTTTTGCTCTCTTCTCCCTAAAACATTCAGCAATCAGAGCGGCGCCGGTTTCGAGACCCGCCGCCCCTCCGTCTCTCTACTGCGGCCTGCGGCGTTCTTTTTGGCGGCATGCCTGCTCGTTCTGTGCTCTGCTCTGCCCAGCCTGGCAGCGGTGGGCACCGTCACCTCGCTGGCCGATGATGGTACCTCGGGGACATTGCGCTCGGTCATTGCGTCGGCCGCGGCGGGCGACACGGTTGTTTTCGGCGTGACCGGGACGATCGTGCTGAATTGCGCTGGCGGCGGCCCCGTGACAATCAGCAAGAACCTCGCCATCAGCGGGCCGGGCGCCGCCAATCTCGCCGTTAGCGGCAACAACGCCTGCACCGTGTTTGTGGTGAACCTCGGAGTCACGGCAACCATCTCCGGCCTGACGATTGAGAACGGGTTCGAGACCACTGGCGGCGGCATCTACGACAACGGAACGCTGACGGTAAACAACAGCACGCTGTCGGGCAACAGCGCTTCCTCTTCTTCGGGCAACGTCTTTGGCGGCGGCATCTATGTCGCTGCGGGCGCCACCGCGACCGTGAGCAATAGCACCCTGTCTGGGAATGTGGCCAACCTCGTCAATGCAGGTGGCGGCGGCGCCATCGCAAACCTCGGCACCCTGACGGTGAGTAAGAGCACCTTCTCGAGCAATTCCACCGCCGGCGGATGGGGTGGCGGCATTTATAACGGCGCCACCGCGACGATCATCAATAGCACCTTTTCGAACAACTCAGCCGTGATCAGCGGGCAGAATGGCGGCCAGGGCGGAGGTGTTTTCGACGGCGGCACCATGACGTTGGTCAACGACACCTTTTCTGGCAACTCGGCTAATCAAGCCCAAGGTGGCGGGGGCGCCATTTGGGAAAAGAGCGGCATCCTGACCATGAAGGGAACGATTCTTGCCAATTCGCCCTCCGGCGGAAACTGCGCCATCTACTTTATGGGGACGACTGCCACTTCCAATGGCTACAACCTGTCTGACGACAGCTCTTGCTCATTCCTCACCGCGACCGGCGACCAGAAGGGTGTCTCCGCCGGGCTGGATACCACCAATGGACTGAAGAACAACGGCGGCCCGACTTCGACGATTGCGCTGCTCTCGACCAGCACTGCGAAAGATGCGGTTCCCGCCAGTGCGTGCACCGACACGGCGGGAAATTACATTACGACCGACCAGCGCGGCGTTAGCCGTCCGCAGGGCGCAAACTGCGACATCGGAGCCTATGAATTGACGCAGGTGCCGACCGCCAACGTCTGCCCCGGAGGGATCGGTCCCGCCCCTTGCAGCGCGACGATCACGGCGCTCTTCAACATTCCGGCGGGCGTCACCGTGGGAAGCACGAATGTCCTGACCCAGGGCACGGCGAATCTGGACTTCACCCTCTCCAGCAGCACCTCGACCACGACGCCGCCCACGGAGACTGTGCATGTGCAATTTGCCCCGCTCGCTCCCGGCCTGCGCATGGGCGCCGTGGTGCTGAAGGACACGTCGGGAAATCTGATTGCCAGTGTGCCGATTTACGGTATCGGAGTCGGTTCGGGCCTGGCCTTCACCCCGGGAATCATCAGCACGGTGGCCGGGACCGGAGCTTTCGGCTCCAGCGGCGATAACGGGCCGGCGACCAGCGCAGAAATCGCCCTTCCGACCGGCGTGGTGGTAGATGCCGCGGGCAACTTCTACATCGCCGACGTCGGCGAACACTGCGTCCGCAAGGTGGACACCAGCGGTACTATCAGCACCGTAGCCGGCATCTGCAACGGAGTTTCCGGCTACAACGGCGACGGCATCGCCGCTACCAGCGCCCAACTGAACCACCCCGAAGGACTTGCACTAGATGGCGCTGGCAACCTCTACATTGGCGACGTTGGCAACAATCGCATCCGCATGGTGAATAGTACCAGCGGCATCATCACCACGATCGCCGGCAACGGAAGCGGAGGCTACAACGGAGATAACATTCCAGCAACCAGCGCCTCACTCAACTCGCCGTCCGGCGTCGCCCTGGACGCTGCCGGAAACTTCTACATCGCGGAATTTCGCAACCATCGCATCCGCAAGGTGGACATCAGCGGCATCATCACCACCGTGGCAGGTAACGGAACCCAGGGCTACAACGGCGATGGCATAGCAGCCACCACCGCCGAGCTGAACACTCCATTTGGCGTCGCTGCAGACAGCTCCGGCAACATCTATATCGCGGACACTGACAACGAGCGCATCCGCAAAGTCGGCACCAGCGGCATAATCACCACGTTTGCGGGCACGGGAACTGGCGGCTACAACGGCGACGGCATAGCGGCGACCGCTGCCGAATTGGGCCTTCCCACAGGAGTGGCAGTGGATGCCGCCGGCGACCTCTATATTGCCGACCAAAGCGGCCAGCGGGTGCGCAAAGTGGACACCAGCGGCATCATCACCACGCTGGCCGGCACTGGGGCTGCCTCCTATAACGGAGACGGCATAGTGGCCACCGCCGCTCAACTGAACTATCCATTCAGCGTGGCGCCGGATGGCGCCGGTAACCTCTACATCGGAGATCAGGAAGGTTCCCGCGTTCGCAAGGTGAATGTGACCACCTCGTCCCTCTCTTTCGGCTCGGTGAGCGTCGGCGACACCAGCAGCGCCCAGAGCGTGGTGGTGTCAGACACCGGCGACGCATCACTCAACTTCACCCAGCCTTTTGGCATTACCTCGAACTTCCAGCTCGAGGGTGTGGGCAACGCCTGCGCCCCCGGCACGCCTCTAGCGATTGGCGCGAGTTGCGATCTGGGTGCGTATTTTGCGCCCACGACCACGGGCAATCCCCTGACCGGCACTCTAACCGTCACCGATGACGCCTTCAACAGCCCCCATACGGTGAACTTGAGCGGCGTCGGCGTGACGGTGCCGGTGCTCAGCGTCTCCAAGTCGCACAGTGGCACGTTCACCCAGGGCTTGACCGGCGAGTGGGACATTACCGTCAGCAACACGCAGAGCGGCTCAACCACTTCCGGGACAACCACAGTCACCGACACCCTGCCCTCGGGTTATACCTTAAACACCTACAGCGGAAGTGGCTGGAGTTGCAGCGGCAGCAGCGTCGTAACCTGCACCTCGATCCAAGCCGTCAGCGGGGGATCAACCTTCGCGGTTCTCGCGCTCACCGTCAACATTCCCGCCAACTCGCCTGTCAGCGTGAGCAACTCGGCCATGGCGTCGGGCGGCGGCGCTGGCGCATCGGCCACCTCGCTCACGGACACGGTGACGGTTGTTCAGGTGCCTTCTACCGTCACCATCAACGGCAGCAGCACGCAGAACGCGAATGTCGGGACTGCCTTCGGCTCGCTGGCAGTGACTGTCAAAGACGCGGGCGGGGTCGTGATCGCCAATGCTCCGGTGACCTTTGCCGCGCCTGCAACCGGCGCCAGCGGCACCTTCAGCAACCTCAGCAACAGCACCACCGTCAACACTAATAGCTCGGGTGTTGCCGATCCGGGCACATTCACCGCCAATGCCATCCCTGGCGGGCCATACCTGGTCACAGTCACTGCCGGCAGCGCGAACACCAGTTTCTCGCTTACCAACAATGCGGTCATTGTCGGCGCGTCGACCACAACCTCGCTTAGTTCGAGCGTCATTTCCTCGTTCACCACACCCCCGATGAACGTCACGACGTTCACCGCCACCGTCACCGACGGCAGCACAGTAAATGACGGCACGGTCACCTTTAGCGACCCGGCAAACAATTTCACCTGCAGTGGCGGCAACACGGTCGCAGTGAGCAATGGACAGGCAACCTGTAGCACCTCGTTTAGCGCGGAGGGCACTGACAAGGTTACCGCGACCTACAACGGCACGGTCAACTTCCAGACCAGCAACGGGAGCGTCACGCAGACAGTCAGCAATCACACGGTGGTGACCGGCAACCAATACTGCAACCCGGGCGCGATCACGCTGCCGGCTACAGCCGCTGGCGGCTCGCCGTATCCGTCGAATATCTTCGTCAGCGGCGCCGGAACCTCCACGGCATCGGTAACGCTGGCGCTCAACCACATCAGTGCCACCGACGTGAAACTCTGGGACCTGCTGCTGATCGATCCCACCGGAAAGAAGTTCGTGCCCATGGCGGGGGTGGGCGACGCCAGTGCCATCAGCAATGTGGACGTCACACTTTCCGACGGGGCTTCCGCCGCCTTACCGAGCGCATCGCCCTTGACTACCGGCACCTACAAGCCCAGCGATTTCAACGACGGCCCGATTACATTTTTCTCCACGGCTCCGGCAGGACCCTATGACTACCCCGCCGCATTCGGCACGGCCACGCTCGGCTCCGAGTTCAACAGCCTCAACCCCAACGGCACCTGGCAACTGTACGCAGAGGTTGCCAACGCCGGCGGCGCCGGCAGCATCGGCGGTGGCTGGTGCCTGAATATTCAAACTACGCCGCCCGACCTGAGCATCGCCAAAACCCATTCCCCGGCCAGCTTTACGCAGGGCGATACCGGCGATCGATTCACGATCACCGTAACCAACACTGGCCCGGTCACAAGCGGAGGAACCGTCACCGTCACCGACACCTTGCCTTCAGGTCTGACGGCTACGGCAGCTACCGGAACCAACTGGAGTTGCACGGTCGGCAATCCAACCACAACCTGTACCAGCACCGACTCAATAACGCCGTCCCACAACTATCCCGACATCACGTTGACCGTGAATGTAGCGGCCAACGCCACCAATCCTCAGAACAACACTGCCACCGTCTCCGGCTCGGGCGATAACACGCTTAGCAACGATACCGCCAACGACAGCGTGCCGATCATCGCGGCTCCGGTTCTCAGCATCGTCAAGGGCCACACCGGCACCTTCACGCAGGGCAGCACCGGAGTCTGGACCATTGACGTGAGCAATACCGCAACCGGCAGCACGACCGCGGGCACCACCACGGTGACCGATTCATTGTTCACGGGCTACACCCTGGCCAGCTACAGCGGCACAGGCTGGACTTGCACCGGCACGGCGAGCGTCAGCTGTAGCTCAACCACCGGGGTGAGCGGGGGCTCAGCCTTCCCCACTCTCAGCCTTACCGTCAACATTCCGGCCTCTTCTCCTCCCACTGTGGCCAACACGGCTCAGGTGTCGGGCGGGGGTTCTGTGGGATCGCCATCGTCCACGACCTCGGCCAGCGTGGTCCAGGTTCCTTTCATCGTGGTCAAGGCCCCAGGCAGTTCGCCGCAAAGCACACCCATCTCGAATGGGTTCACGAATCCTCTTTCGGTGACGGTCCTCGACGCGAATTCAATCCCGATCCCCAACTACGCGGTAGTCTTCACCGCGCCGGGCAGCGGGGCCAGCGGCATGTTCAGCAACACCAGCAATACCGTCACCATCAACACAAACTCCTCGGGCGTGGCAAATGCCGGCACATTTACGGCCAATAGCACGGCAGGCGGGCCGTACAGCGTCTCCGCGACCGCCGGACCGGCGTCCACCAACTTCTCGCTGACCAATAATCCGGGCGGAGCGGCCACCATCAGCATCACCCAGGGCAACAACCAGAGCGCCACGGTGAACAACGCGTTCGGCACGACTTTGCAAGTGGTCGTAAAGGACTCCGGCAACAACCCGGTGCCGGGTGTAGACGTCACTTTCACCGCGCCTCCATCCGGGGCCAGCGGTACCTTCACGGGCAATGTCACCACCGTGGTGATCGCTACCGATTCCACCGGTTTGGCCACAGAGGCGTTCACCGCCAATACCATGGCTGGAAGCTATAACGTAACTGCGGCGGCCCAGGGCGACGGCAGCACCAGCTTCTCGCTGACCAACAATCCGGGGAATGCCTTCTCCATTACGCCCACCTCCGGATCCGGGCAGAGCACGCACATCAACATGCCTTTCGGTTCTCCGCTGGTGGCGACGGTGAAGGACAACTTCGGCAACGTGATACCGAACGCGAGCGTAACCTTCAGCGCGCCGGCGGGCGCGGTGCCGAGCGGAACCTTCAGCAACAACACGACTACGATCACCGCCAACACCGGCGCCACAGGCACTCTCTCGGAGACTTTCACCGCCAACAGCACCGCCGGCGGGCCTTACACGGTGTCGGCGAGTACCCCCGGAGTGGCCACCCCCGCGAACTTCTCGCTGACCAACACACCCGGCACTGCGGCCTCGATCACGGCTACCCAGGGATCGGGACAGTCGATAGCGATCAACATGCCGTATCCGGTCCAACTGCAGGCGGTGGTGAAGGATAGCGGCAGCAACCCGGTGCCGGGAGTGAACGTCACCTTCACCGTAGTGCCCGGGGTAGGCGGAGCCGGCGGCACTTTCCCCGGCAACGTTACCAGCGTCGTGATCGCCACTGACTCCAACGGCCTGGCCACGGCCCCAACTCTTACTGCCAACTCCAGCCCCGGGACTTTCACCGTAACTGCGGCGGCCCAGGGCGACGGCAGCACCAGCTTCTCCCTCACCAACCTGCACGGCAACCCGTCCACCATTACGACCGTGGCAGGCTCTGGCCAGAGCGCCACCATCAACACCCCATTTTCCACGGCGCTGCAGGCGCTGGTGAAAGACGCGGGTAACAATCCGGTGCCGGGCGTAAGTGTAACCTTCACGGCGCCAGCCTCAGGCGCCAGTGGCACTTTCCCGGGCAACGTCACAAGTACAGCCGTCATGACCAACTCTAGTGGCGTGGCCACCGCGCCCACCTTCACCGCCAACAGTGCCTCCGGCGGCTACATGGTAACGGCCAGCACAGCCGGAGTCGCCACTCCCGCCGGCTTCTCCCTCACCAACGTCAACCCCATGATCATCATGGTCAATCCGATGTCGCTGGATTTCGGCACCATAAATCTGGGCGACACCAAGAGCATGAACCTGACGGTGAAAAACGTCAGCTCCTCCAACACGAACATCACCAACATCAACTTCACCTACGGCCCCGGCTCCGGCAAAGACTTCGGCTACACCACGCAATGCGGCGGCGCCATCAAGCCGGGCAAGACCTGCACCATCACCGTTAAACTGCATGCCCAGGACCTGGGCGCCGGCGCTGCCATCCTCAATATCTTCTACAATGGCGTGGGCAGCCCGGTGCAAGTGGGCCTGATGGGCAACGTGATCAACCCCAAAGCCAGGCTGAACAAGTCCAGCCTGAACTTTGGCAACGTGAAGGTAGGCAACAGCTCGACCACTTCGGTGACTCTAACCAGCAGTGGCGACACGCCTCTTGTGATCAACAGCATCAGCATCAGCGGCTCGTCGAACTTCACCCAGATGAATGGCTGTCCGGTCGGCATGCCCGGCCTGGCGCCGAACAATACGTGCACCATCTCTGTGACCTTCGCACCCTCAACGAAGAAGTCACTCTCGGCAACCTTAAAAATCAGCGACAACGCCTCCTCCAGCCCGCAAACGGTGTCGCTGCAAGGGAAAGGAAACTAGCACCGCGACCGCGGGAAGTGTCGCCGGAAACTCGCGCCCTTGAGTCCCCGGTGGTGAAAACCTCACCACCGGAGACACGGGCGTGAATGACAGTCCTCCCCAAAACACCAGCCGTGTGTAGAAGCAGCTGCAGTCCGCCCGTCGGGCGGCCTGCATGGCGTTTTGTTCGGATGCCCGTCGCCGCGGCTATTGAGGAGATTTATGCAAACCCAAAGTTCCGGGTCCTACATCACCAAGGATTTGATCCTTGGCATCAATCGCTTGTGGAGCCAGACCGATGGCGGCGTCTTCGACTCGCTCGAATGCCCCAGCTGCCATCACCGCTCCGTCTCCATCTGGTTCACTCATCCCCGCGCCGACCAGTACCGCACCTGGTTTATCTGTAAACAATGCCGCCTGGAGGCGCGCTTCATCAACAGCGGCCCACCAAAGAACTACACCGAGGCCCGCATCAACGAACACCTGCAGGCCCACGACTCCGAATGCTTGGCCCGCGCCCGCTTCCCCTGGCCGCCAAGATGATGCGATCGCAACACCGAGAACCGCGATCTGAGAACTGAGAACCGACAACTGAGAACCGGGTTTCCCCGAAAAATAGCTGCACTCATGTTTTGCCCGTCGACCTACAGGATCTGTTCCCATCTGTAGATATGCGAGACTGATTGCGAGACCACTCCCAATCTCAGGAGGCAACTTTGCCCCGCTCGATCAAAATCTCTCCCGCGCTGAAGAAGCGCGCCGCTCAAATCAAAGTCCTCCTCATGGATGTGGACGG
This sequence comes from Terriglobales bacterium, assembly GCA_035500455.1. GTDB lineage: Bacteria > Acidobacteriota > Terriglobia > Terriglobales > Acidobacteriaceae > DATJXG01. The sequence continues at coordinate 10,094 of DATJXG010000400.1, forward strand.
CACCATGACCGACGGCGGCGTCACCCTGCTCTCGCAACCCGACGGCACCGCCCTCGAAATTAAGACCTTCGACGCCCACGACGGCCAGGGCCTCACCCTGGCCCACACCGCCGGCCTGCGCACCGGCTGCATCACCGGCCGCGAAAGCCCCGCCCTGCTCCGCCGCGCCCGCGAGATGAAGATGGAATTCATCTACATGAAGCAGCCAGTAAAAACTCCGGCCTACGAAGAGATTCTCGCC
>DATJXG010000401.1:0-9441 GCA_035500455.1 Terriglobales bacterium
GTGACTCGCCGCAACAGATCACTGCCTTGTGGGTTGCCGGCCTTCACGACGGCGCCGTGCTTGCCGCCTCTCATGAGCCAGCCATAGGAATCGAGACGCAGATTGCTCTTTTGCTTTGCGGGACCGTGGCAGGTGACGCAGCGCTCCGCCAGGATGGGCTGCACCTGCACCGCATAGAAGCTGCCCGCAGCAGCCTGAGCCGACGGCGCCTCATCGGGAAGCCCAATCAGGTGACGAAGAATCGAGGGCATGTACTGCGTTAGGTGGTCCTCACCCTGGGAAATCTGGCCGCCACGGTATCCCGTCCAGGAAACGACCAGAACGCTCAACGTCAGCACAACGGCGTAAAGCCTGGCGATGTTTGGTTCGGTCGTGCGGCTGCGCAGTATCCAACAGAGCCAGCAGAGTGTGGCCAACGTGATCCCGCCCCACATGTGTTGAGTCACTAGTCGCCCGGAGTAGCTTCCGCTCCGGGCCAGGCACCAACCGAGAAAGGCCGCCACCGTGGCACCGATGGTCGCCAGGCCAAGAACGAATTGTGATGAGGCGCGTAAATACGGGAACCGCTTGGCTTTTCCCGCGAGTTCCAGAACCGGCACGAGAAGGATGAGGGCGATCGGGAAATGGACTGTCAGTGGATGGAATCGCCCGATGAACTGAAGCCAGTGAGCGCGCTCGGCGCCGTCGGGCGGCAAGATCACAATCAGCGCCAGTATGAGCAGAATCGGCGAGAGGGTGATCAGCACCGTGCGATGACGCTCAGCGACACGCGGAGCCCACGCTCTCATGAGGGAAGTTGACCTCGGCGGCAGCCAGAGGTGCGGCTCGCAGGGTGGCTCATGCCAGGATTTCGCCGATCACCCGCGCCGGCTTCACACTGGTGAACTTCTGCTCCAGTCCCTGGAACGAGTAGGTCAGCTTGTGATGGTCGAAGCCCAGCATGTAGAGCATGGAAGCGTGCAGGTCGCGGATGTCCACCGGATCTTTCACGATCTCGTAACCCATTTCGTCGGTCTGCCCGTAGGTGAGTCCGCTCTTGACGCCGCCCCCCGCGAGCCAAATCGTGAACGCGCCTGGATTGTGGTCGCGGCCCACGTATTTCATTTCCTGGCCATTGCGATTTTCACGCATGGGCGTGCGGCCAAACTCTCCGCCCCATACCACGAGCGTATCCTCGAGCAGGCCGCGTTCGTTCAGATCGGATAACAACGCTGCGGTGGGCTGATCCACTTCCCGGCAGCGATCCACGAAACCGATATTCAATGCCTCGTTCGCGCTTGAGCCATGCGAGTCCCACCCCCAGTGGTAAAGCTGGATGAAGCGCACACCGCGCTCCGCCAGTCGGCGCGCCACCAGGCAATTGTTGGCGAAACTGGACTCGCCTGGCTTCGACCCGTATTTCGCGCGCACTGATTCCGGTTCTTTGCCAATATCCATGGCATCGGTGGCATCGATCTGCATGCGGAACGCCATCTCGTATTGCGCGATGCGCGTCACCGTTTCCGGATTTCCAAATTCCGCGTAGGTTTGCTTGTCAATTTCGTCAATCGCGTCCAGCACGGTGCGCCGCAGCGGACGATCCACTCCGGGCGGATTATCGAGGTACAGCACCGGCTCGCCGTGCGAGCGGCATTGCACACCCTGGTAAACGCTCGGCAGGAAACCCGAACTCCACAGCTGCTTGCCGCCGTCCGGCGACTTCCCTCCCGAAAGCAGCACAATGAAACCCGGCAGGTTCTGGTTCTGCGTTCCCAGGCCGTAGAGCACCCAGGAACCGAAGGATGGATACCCGAGCCGCGGATTGCCGGTGTGCACCAGCAATTGTGCCGGAGCATGGTTGAACTGGTCTGTGCGCATGGACTTGATGAAGCAGATCTCGTCCACGTGCTCCGCTATATGCGGTAAGCGGTCGGAGATCCATTGTCCGCTCTGCCCGTGCTGCTGGAAGGGATACTGCGCGCCCAGTAGTTTCGGCACGCCGCTGATGAAGGCGAAGCGCTTGCCCGCCAGAAAAGACGCCGGGCAATCCTGCCCATCGAGGCGCTTCAGTTCGGGCTTGTATTCGTAAAGTTCCAACTGGCTGGGGGCGCCGGCCATATGCAAATAAATCACGCGCCTTACCTTGGCAGGGAACTCCGGCGGTAATTCGGAAAGCGGAGTGGCGGAGTCACGCGCGAATGACAGGCTGGATTTCTCTGCCGCCGCCGCATCGGTGCCGCTGGCATACCTGGCGAGCGAAGTACCCAGAAATAGCGAGCCCATCCCGCTGCCGAGGGAGCGCAGAAAATGGCGCCGCGTCTGCGCCTGCAATATCACTCTCTTGAGATCGGAACTAAACATGAATGTTCACCTGGTAAGGGCAGCATCAAGATTGAACAAGACGCTCGCCACGGCAGTCATCGCTGCCTCATCCTTCACTGAATCTTCGTTCATGTGCGTCGACGCCCTCAGCAACTTTGCCCCTTCCGCAGATCCCGAGGCCTTATAGAACAGGCGCCGCAGAGTGGCGAGCTCGCCGGGTGCCAGATCGCGCGACAGAACCAGGCGTGCTCCATATTCGAGCTGCCCATCAAGATTCCCTGATGCCTTCATCATACGATCCGCAAGCGATTGCGACGCCTCCACATAGACCGGATCGTTCAACGTGACCAGCGCCTGCAAGGGGGTATTGGTGGGAATCCGCCGGGCCAGGCTCGTGTCATGGTCGGAGGCATCGAAGGTCAGGAAGCTTGGATAGCCGCTCGTGCGTTTGATGTAGGTGTAAATGGCGCGCCGGTAGCGATCCGGCCCGGTGGCATCCACCCATTTGCTGTTGTTGTAGACCGAGTTCCACACCCCCGGAGGCTGCGGTGGCATCACTGGTGGGCCACCCATTTTCAAGTTCAGTAGCCCGCTTGCCAGGAGCGCTTGATCCCTTACCATCTCGGCTGTCAGGCGTTGCTGCGGTCCACGCGCCAGCAGACGGTTGCGCGGGTCTCTTTCATTCAGTTCCGGTGTTACTTTCGCGCTCTGTCGATAGGTCGCACTCAACACCATCTCCCGCAACAGAGCTTTCATATTCCAATGCAGGTCGTTCTGAAAATGGAGGGCAAGCCAGTCCAGCAGCTTCGGGTGGCTCGGCTCTTCGCCCACGCTGCCGAAGTTTTCCAGCGTCTCCACGATGCCGGTCCCGAAAAGCTTCTCCCAATAGCGGTTCACCGCGGTGCGCGCGGTCAGAGGCTGTCCGGGAGAAAAAAACCACTTGGCAAGCGTAAGCCGGTTGCGCGGCTGCCCGGCAGGAAGTTTCGGGAAGAGCGCCGGTACATCCGGAGTGAGAGCCGGCCCGATCTTGGTGAGAAAATTCCCGCGTTCGAACTCGCGAGTCTGCCGGTCTTCATACGACGGCTGCTCTTCCATCACCGGCGTCGGCACGGTTGGAATCTTTGCCAGCTCTTTTCCCAGGCTCACCAGTCGCGCGATTTCGCCGTTGTAGGTAGAGTCGGCGGCCAGCGGCGTCCAACCGGCAGCGGCACTGGCCGAGAGCTTTGCATGCTTTACCAGAGATGGCTTGCTGGAGATAGTCTGGGTTTGCGTGAGATGGATTTTGATGTGGCTGCCGCGAGCCAGCCGGATCGGCGCGGCTGGAATCGCCACCATCCAGCGTGTCTGGAACAAATTCGGATTCGCCGCAAACCCGCCGGTTGCCGCTTCCGCCCCATGGCCGGCTTTTGCATCACCTGCGCGCGCTACGGCATCGGAAAGGTTCGTCTCGTCGTCGGGAACAAAGTTGCGGAACGCAATCTTGCTTTCGTGGCCGTTGGGTTCAACCACCCAGGCGTCAAACTGGTCCACGATGAATCCGAACTCCGGCGTATAGCGCGTTACCTCAGGATGAACCGGAGATACTTCGATTCGCAGGGCGGTCACAGCAGGCAGTTCACTGGTCGCGAGAATCTCGTAAACGGACTTCCCTGGAGTGGTTGCAGCCGCGGCAAACTCGTCATCGTGCACCTGGAAGACAGTTGGCTTCACCTTCGCCTTGCTCTCGGCTAACTTCTTATCTTCGGCAATCGTCTTGACCAGTTCCTGCACTTGCTTCGCCCGGTCTTTGATTTCCTTATTTCTTGGCTCCTCGCCCGGCAGCTTTTGTTCTTTCAAGTCCGCAAGTTGTCGTTCCAGATCAACGCTCTCCCAACGCAACGCGAGCGCCTCGCTTGCCGTCGCAGAGGCGAGCTTGAGCGGTGCCCACTGAGTTTGCGCCTCCAGCTTGCGGCCGGTATCGACGACTGCGGTAGTCAGCTTTGCAATCTCTTCCTGCAGGCGGTCGGCCTCCGGATACTGTGACCGGTCCTTGGGCACTTGCAGCACCGGCGCGTCACTTGGGTAGTCCGCGTCCAGCGAAGTGTTGAAGAACGCAAGCGACTTGTAATATTCGGCGTGGTGAATGGGATCGTAGGGATGCGAGTGGCACTGTACGCAGTTGATGGTCACGCCGTTGAGCACGGACCAGGTTGTAGCCGACCGGTCCATTACCGCCAGCATGCGGAACTCTTCATCGTCGGTTCCACCCTCATCGTTGTTGGGCGTCTGACGGTGGAAAGAAGTCGCGATCCGGTCTTCAAACGTCGGGTTCGGAAGCAGGTCCCCGGCGAGTTGGGTGATTACGAACTGGTCGTAGGGGAGGTTGTGATTGAACGCGTCGATCACCCAGTCGCGATATGGCCACACCCCCGGGCGTGCGCGGTCTGCTTCATATCCTTTTGTATCTGCGTAGCGCGCCAAGTCCAGCCACATGGCAGCCCAGCGCTCGCCATAGCGCGGCGAGGCCAGCAGCCGGTCCACCTGCTTTTCGTAAGCGTTCGGCGACGAATCCGCGAGGTAGGCGGCCTGTTCCTCCGCCGTGGGGGGAAGCCCGGTGAGATCCAGCGATACGCGCCGCAACAACTCCGCTTTGTCGGCTTCAGGAGAGGGCTCCAGCCCTTCTTTCTCGAGCCGCGCGAGAACGAAGCGATCCAGCGGCTCCCTGGGCCAGTCCGATCTCTTAACGGAAGGAAGCGCTTGAGGTTTGGGGGCGACAAATGCCCAGTGATCTTCCCACTTCGCCCCCTGTTTAATCCATCTCCGAAGCAGTTGGATTTGTTGCGGAGGAAGTGGCGCGGCGTGGTACGGCATCCGGGAATCCGGATCCTTTGAAGTGACGCGCGCGATCAACTCCGAAGCGTCAGGATCGCCTGGAACAATCGTGCGCCGACCCGACTTTCCCACTCCCAGCGCCTCATCCCGGAAGATGAAAGAAACGCCGTTTTTCTGTCGTACGCCGCCGTGGCACTGCACACAATTCTGGTTCAGGATGGGTCTGATGTCGGTGCTGAAGTGCACTTCATCGGAAGGAAAAAGGAAGAGAGGACGCCGCCACCAGACCAGACCGCCAACAATTAGCGCGGCAGCGCCCAGGGTCAGGGCAAACTGCCGGTGCCCGAACGTAGGCCTCCTCACCATAACCACCATATAAGTAGCACAAAAGCAGGCCCGGACAAATAGCCCGGCGCCGGTTTTCCAGGCAGCATTCGAGCCAATACCGGGAGTTCTATGGAGTGCGGCGTCGGTCGTGGCCGCATTAGGCCACAACCGAGATCTGCGGGTTATCATCCCGTGGTCTGAAGACCGAGAATTGTCAGCTTCTGGCAGTACTGAATGCAGAATCCGGCAAGTCTTCTCGTCGACTTTGCGGCTCTGCGGAAGCAGGCCGGATGAGTCGCGCGGCCTGATAGGAGAGGCGGAGCACTTCCTGGCACAAACGCCACTACGACGTCAACATCCGGAATCATGCGCAATTCGCGGAGACACTGCTCGATATTCATGGCAACCGGCGAAGCTTGGACTGTGTGAATGCGCGGGAGACTAGCGGAGGAGCTTTCAGCAGTGCGCGACCGATGTGCGGGAACCAGGAAGCCCGTCTAAACCTCGGAATCTGACGGAGAGGGAAGGATTCTATTCCAGCCATTTTAGCTATCTAGCTGTGGCGCCTACACTTGCGCGATAGTGCCCTGTATTTCAGTGGTTTACAAGGGAATTCGATCTTTGGTTACAGCTTCTACAGTTTCTCTCATTCTCTGTGGTTCCCCGGAAAATGGTATCAGTAGTATCAGTAAATCGCTTTTTGTCGCCGGAGAACTGAGAGGTCGTCCTATCGTTCGTCTCATTCTCGCGTCTTCGATGCTTCTGCACAACACTGATACATCGGCGTATCCCAGATCCATTTCCCGCACCGGCCCGGAGGGCATCGTCTCACTTCCAAGAAGCCCGTTTCAGGATAGCTTCCGAATAGCCGACCGCTCAGACGCTAGGGACGGATTTCTTGTCTGGAAAGGTAGAATTGCAGTCTGCGTTGCCGACTGCTCGTTTAGATGAAACGCAAAATCGCTGTCACCAAAGCTGCGAATATGGTGGCGTTAGCGAGTTCCAGCCAGCCCAGTTTGTGCACGTCGAACGATGAACCGCATCCAGATGGTTCTGTTTAACTTAGTAGAAAGCAGTGAATTTGGGTATTATCGGATTCAATGTCTGAGCGGCACGGTCGTCTCATTCCCATTCTCGCGCTGGCAACGGCGGGGTGCCTGTGGGGAACGGGATTCTTCTTCGCCAAGATCGCCCTTCGCGAGATGCCCGTCTCGACCATGGTCTTGTTTAATTTACTTTTCGCGTGCGCCGGTTTGCTGCCTTTCCTGTTCCTTGACCGTCCTCGCTTTACTCGGGGGGAATGGGCCTCCGTTCTCGCCGCCGCGGTGCTCGAGGTGCCCGTCGTAATCCTCCTCCAGGTCAAAGGGCTCTCCCTCACGACGGTTTCGCATGCTGCTCTGATGGTCGGTACCCTGCCGATGCTGCTCTCCATTGCGGCGGTGCTGTTCGCCGGAGAGGAGTTGCACTCAAAAAGTAGCGGACTCATCAGCAGAATGCGCTCCATTGCGGCCGTCCTGTTCACCCGAGAGCAGTTGCACTTAGGCGGCTGGGTTGCGGTTCTCGCCTCGACCGTCGGGGCCGGAATGATTGCGCTCTCCAGCGGGAGAGACTCAGGCGGGGCAGGCCCGACCCTTCGAGGCGATTTGCTGATTTTGCTTTCCCTGTTTGGAGCCATCGGCTGGATTCTTATTTCTAAACGTCTGGTGCAGCGGCATCCGCCCCTATTGGTCACTGCCTCCGTGTATTGCATCGGCACTTTGATGCTGGCTGCGGTGGTCACGACGGCGTCAGGCCTTCCTTCCGTGCATTACTCGTTCCGTGCCTGGGTTGCGGTGGCCGAGCTAGGGCTATTGGCAACGGCGACCACAGCCGTGCTGTGGAACTGGGGACTGAAGAGGGTTCCCGAATCGCAGGCAGGAATCTTCATTAACCTGGAACCGCTGGTCGGAACGATCCTCGGCGTCTCGGTTCTGCATGAGATCCTGGGAAAGACGGCTCTCGCCGGCGGTGCGCTGATCTTGGGGGGAGCGGTTTATCTTAGCTTCAGACCACTGAGCGGCAGTTGATGCTGGGATGCCAACCCGCGTTGGCCTCATTTGGCATTTACGTGAAATGACAGGGGAATTGCATGTGTGGAGTGGTGGCGTCACAGCTCAAACGGCCGTGGCTGACGGAAGACAGACTAAGCGAGGCGTTGCAATCCATCGCCCACCGCGGGCCGGACGGTCGCTCCATCTGGTACTCCGAGGACCGGCTGACGGCTATGGGTCATGTCCGGTTAAGCATCATCGGTCTGGAGAATGGCACTCAACCGCTCGGCCACGCGCGCGGCGATCTCAATCTCGTAGTCAATGGCGAGTTTTACGGATACAAAGCCATTCGCACGCGGCTCCGTGAGAAGGGTTATCGCTTCACCACGGATTCCGACAGCGAAATCGCTCTTCATCTCTACGACGAATACGGACTGGATTTCGTCAATCAGCTGCGGGGTGAATTCGCGCTGGTGCTTTCAGACCGGCGCAGCGGTGAGCTCATAGCGGCACGCGACCGGTTCGGCATCAAGCCGCTATTCTATGCGGTCGTGAATGGCGAGGTGATGTTTGCGTCCGAATGCAAGGCACTGCTGGCGCTGGGCGTTCCCGCGCGCTGGGATACGGCCGGCATTCTGAGCGAACTTTCGGGTATGCGCACCAACGCATCGCTGTTCGCAAACATCCATCAAGTCCCGCCAGGTTGTCTTGTCATCGCAAAGAACGGTCAGGTGCGCGTTCAGCGTTATTGGGAAACGGTCTATCCGACGAGTGCTGCGCTTGCGCGCGAGGAACGCAGCGAGGCCGAGATCATCAAGGGCTTCCGCGCTGTGCTCGACGATGCGGTCGCCGAACGTCTTACCGCAGACGTCGAAGTGGCGTGTTATCTGAGTGGCGGCCTCGATTCATCCGCCGTTCTGGGCCTCGCGCAGGCCCGGCTCAACCGGCCGATGCGCGCGTTCACCATCGCATTTGAAGGCGCGTTCGACGAATCTCCCCTGGCGCAACGCACAGCCGCCTTCACCGGATCGAACTATGTTCCGGTTCCGGTAACGCCACAGGTGATGGCCGATGCACTCGAGGATACGGTCTGGCACTGCGAAAGAGCGATATTCAACGCCAATGTCGTAGCCAAATTTCTCCTGTCGCGCGCTGTGCGCGACGCAGGCATCAAGGTCGTATTCACGGGAGAAGGCTCGGACGAGATGCTCGCAGGCTATATGTTCGAGCGGCGGGATCTGATGCTTTACTCCCGGCAATATGCGACGGACGCCGATCGTCAGGCGGCTTTAGCTGCATTGATCGCGGCCAATCCGCTTTCCGCGCCCTTGATGTTGCCGCGGGGCGTGCCTGCGGCTGGAGCACGCATCATTCGCGACGGGATCGGCTTTTGCCCCTCCTGGATAGAAAGCTTCGCCGTGCATTACCGCGTGATGTCAGAGCTCATGCGGCCCGACGCACCCGGCATCGATACGCTGGACCTGCCGTATCATGCCGTTCTTTCGGAACTGGACATCGACGGCCGCATCCGCGGGCGCGATCCGGTGAACACATCGCTCTACATGTGGCAAAGAACGATGCTGATCAATTACATTCTGACCGTCTTGGTCGATCGCGTGGAGATGGCGCATTCGGTCGAGGGGCGTGTGCCGTTCCTCGATCATCATGTCAGCGAATATGCGGCCAGCCTCCCCGTTCACTACAAGATTCGCGAAAGCACAGAAAAGTACGTACTGCGCGAGGCCACACGGGACGTGATCACGCCAGAACTCTACGCGCGTCAGAAGTTCCCTTTCATCGCGCCACCCCTTCGCAAGGCGGCGAAGAACGCAAAGAGAGATCCATTGCAGGAACGCTGCGAGGACATCATCCGCTCGCGCAGCTTTTCTGATCAACCCTTTTTCGATCGGGCCAAAACTTGCGCCTACCTCGATTCGTTGACAGATGCCGATGATGTGCGCGCCGGAGAGGC